>NZ_JBFANF010000025.1:0-160408 GCF_040674675.1 Dactylosporangium sp. NPDC049742
TCCCCCTTCCCCCCCTCCCCCCGCCCGGGTGCTCCGTTGGGGGGGTGGGTCCCCACCCCCCCCCCCCCCACGCCGCTTGCTCGGTGGCGGCCCGGTGTCGAGCGCACCGCCCGGTTCGTCCGCTCCACAACCTCGCCTCCGCCACCGTGGCCCCGGAAACGGAAGGGACCCGCGACCACCACCGGGGCGGTCGCGGGTCCCTGCAGGGCAGGTGTCAGGAGGTCACGACACCAGCCACTCCTGGGCGCGGCCTCCGTTGCAGTCCCAGATCCACAGCTGGGTGCCGTTGGCCGTGTTCTGGTTCGGCAGGTCCAGGCAGCGGCCCGAGACCGGGTTACGGATGGAGTTGTTGGGGCCGAGCTCCCAGATCTGGTTGGCCGTCATGTTGCAGGTGTAGAGGTGGATCTTCGAGCCGGCGGCGGTGCCGTAGCCGATGATGTCCAGGCACATGCCCCTGATCCGGATGGTGCCGTCTCCCATGACGGCCCAGATCTGCGAGTGCGCGCCACCGTTGCAGTCCCAGGAGCTGATCAGGTTGCCGTTGGCGCCCGTGCCCTGGTAGTTGTCGATGCACTTGCCGGGCACCCCGGAGCGGATCACGCCGATGCCGGTCCACTGCGGCGTCCAGCTCTGGGCGGCGTTGCCGGAGCAGGTCCACACCTGGAGCTTGGTCTCGTTGGCGGTGCTGGCGTTCGGGATGTCCAGGCACAGACCCGAGTTGGGGTTGCGCAGCGAGTTGAACGGGCCGACCTCCCACTGCTGCGCGGCCAGGCCGTGGCACGTCCACAGGTGCACGTACGTGCCCGGTGTCGTGCCGGCGTTGTTGACGTCGAGGCACTTGCCCGCGATGCGGATGGTGCCGTCGCCGGGCATCGTCCACAGCTGCGAGTCGGAGCCACCGTTGCAGCCGAACGACTGGATGCGGTTGCCGTCGGTGCTGGCGCCGTACGGGTTGTCCATGCACTTGCCGGTGACGCCCGAGCGGAACATCATCAGCGCGTTGTTGGGCACGGCGCCGTTGGTGGAGTGCATGGCGCCGGTGTGCACCCGGACCTCGTCGACGTCGCCGGCGAAGAACTCGGCGGCCGCGCCGGCCTGGAGGGTCCGGCCGACGTTGAACGTGCCGGCGGCGTTCCAGTTCGCGGTGTAGTACGTCTCGCCCTGCAGTTGGTCGTTGACGTAGAACCGGATCTTCCCGGCCGGTGCGTCGTAGACGGCCTCCAGGAACGTGAAGGTGTTGAGCACCGGCGCGGCGGTCGAGTTCACCTTGTAGATCGCGGGTGCGTCGGCGTCGCTGCCCGCCGCCGCGAACGACCAGCGGTTGACGGCCTTGTCGTACCGGACGGTGAACGCGGCACCGCGGGTGCCCTGCTGGGAGAAGACCGTGCGGGACACGCCGGCGTCGGTGAGCCGGGCCCAGCCGGAGACCGTGTAGGACTGGTCGGTGCGCACGGCCGCGGGTGCGGTGGCGGCGCCGGAGAGGCCGTCGAAGCAGAGGCCGGTGCTGGCGTGGCTGTCGCACCAGGTGACGGTGCCGGGAGGCTCGGTGAGGGTCAGCGGGCGCTGGTAGTTGGAGTCGTCGGTGACCTGCCGGGGCGCGTCCTCGTCGTAGTCCTCCATGGCCCACTCGCCGGTGACGACGGGGGTGACCGCCGGCTTGATGTCGACGAACGGGTCGATCGCCCGGTCCCAGACCCGGACGTCGCCGATGTCACCCTCGAAGCTCGGCTGGCGCACGCCGGCGTACTTGCCGCCGCCGATGTCCAGCACGCCGACGGCGTTCCAGTTGGACGGGCGGCTGAGCTGGCCGGCGACGACGCCGTTGACGTAGAGCTTCATCATCTTCATGCCCACGTCCCACGACACCGCGACATGCGTCCACTGGCCGAAGACCGGTGCGGTGGGTGCGGTGGCGTAGCGGGGGGCCGCGTCGACGAGGTCGGTGGAGTACACGGTCAGCGCCCACCGGTTCGTCGGCGCCGGCAGGTACTGGATGGCGATGCCGCAGGTCATCCCGCCCTCCACGCACAGCACGGTGCGCGCGTTCGAGGTGCCGCCGGTGAGCTTGACCCAGGCGGCCGCGCCGAAGCTCCTCGTCGTGTTGATGATCGGGCCGGGTGCGACGGCGATGTCGTCGACGCCGTCGAAGTGCAGGGCGCCGTCCTTGCCGTTGACGGCGTGGGTACCGAGGATCCGCCCGTCGGTCCAGGTCGCGCCGCCGGTGACGGTGGCCGTCGGGCCGCCGGCCGGGCTGGTGGCGAGCGTGGTGCCGGTGCCCTCGTCGAGCTTCCAGGTCTTGGGGTCGGAGTGGGTGTTGACGAGGAACCGGTAGTCCTTCGGCGGCGACGGGTTCTGGGCCGCGTCGCGGGAGCGGACGGTCAGCACGTGCTCGCCGACGTGGGTCGGGGTGACCCAGACGGTCGCCGTGCCGTCGGTGGCGGAGGCGGCGACGTAGGTCTTGACGCCGCCGTCGAGCTGGTACTCGTAGTCGGCGATGTCGGTCTCGCCGTTGGCGCCGAACGTGAACTGGCCGCTGCGGCCGACGGAGCCGCGCATGGTGTCGTTGGGCGGCGTCTCCACGTACAGGCCGTCGAACGCCGCCACGGTCGGCTTGACGCCCGGTGGGGTGATGTCGATCGAGAACTCGCACCACGGCGACCAGTTGGAGTTGCCGCCGAGGCCGTCGCCGACCCGCACCTGCCAGCGGGCCATCGACCCGGTCAGCGTGCCGGCCGGCACGGACATGTCGGCGAGGGTGCCCGACGGGACCCCGGTGTCGGTCTTGGGCCAGCCGCTGATGGCGGTCCAGGCGGTGCCGTTCCACTGCTCGAGGGCGAACGACGCGGAGAGCTGGCCGCTCTGGTCGCCGTCGGGGTCGGAGATGTTGGCCTTGAGCCACGGCGCGGTGGACCGCACGATCGGCCGGCCCGTGCCGGTGACGCAGGCCTGCCCGGCCGCGGTGAAGTCGGTGTGCGTCGTCAGCGCGGTCGCGGCCGGGGTGTTCGGCAGGCTGTTGTATTCGATCGACATGGCGGTCGAGGCCTGGTCGAACTTCTTCCAGCGGTTGCTGGCCGTCTCGTCGGTGCCGTCGCTGTCGCGGGCGGACAGGCCCAGGGTGTAGCTGCCCCGGCCCTGACCGAAGTTGATGACGTCGTTGACCAGGGTCTGGTTGGAGAACTCCATGTACAGGTTGGGCTGCGGGTCGTTGGAGCAGCCGGCGCCGGTCGAGGGCTTGTGGGCGTTGCCCGACTTCGTCTCGACGAACAGGTTCAGGGCCGGGCCCGACCAGCCCTGCCTACCGGATCCGGTGAGGTCGCCGGTGCGGTACAGGCTGACCGGCGTCGCGGTGCACGCCCACGAGTGCGTCATCGTCGTGATGAACTTCGCGCCCCGGATCTGCTTGCCGGGCAGCCAGGTCAGGTCGAACGCGAAGAACGACCGGAACGTGCCGGACCCGTCGGTGTTCTGCCCGACCCGGACGATGCCGTCGTCCCGGTTGGCGTTGGTGGAGTCGGCGTAGCCCCAGCGGGCCTTGCCGACACCCGTCCACGGGTCGATGACGACCGGGAACGCGACGTTGGGGTCGGCGAGCATCGCGGCGTCCGGGACGATGACGAGCGAGCCGTCCTCCACCGTGGTGGGGAGGTTGGCCTTGCGGGAGTCGTCGGGCACGTGCCGCAGCAGCGAGTTCTTCCCCGCGGACCGCGCCGCGGCGAGGGACCGCTGCGCGCTGGGCACGCCCGCGGAGTCCCACATGAGCGCCGGCCCGGCCGACGCGGTCGTCTTGCCGGTGCTGTCGCGGGTCTCGTAGCCGCCGCCGGGCCGCTGCTTGAGCGTCCAGCCCGTCGCGTTCAGCCCGAACTTGAGCTTCGCCAGGGCCGGGTTCGCGGCCGCCTGGCGGGTCTTGACGATGAGGGAGTAGCCGAAACCCTCCACTGTGGACTGGACCTGGAGGTCGATGTCGGGCAGCACCGACTCGTACACCGCCGTGTCGCCCTCGATGCGGGGCGCCGGCAGCTTCGACGGCCAGCTCAGCTTGAGCGCGCCGCCGGCACCGTTGAGGGTGACGAGCGGCTCGGTGCCACCGGCGGAGAACCGCACGTCGGCCACCGACGCGACCGGTGCGAGCGTGGCGCCGTCCTTGCGCAGCGACAGGTCGATCTCCCGCCAGGCGCCGTCCTTCTTGGTCCAGTGCGGCACGGAGTAGCTCTCCCGCACCAGCGTGCCGCGCGGCGTGGCCATCGTGCGGGCCATCTCGGACCGCGAGTCGGCCACCTCGATGGTGCGGCCGCTCTCGATCGCCTGCTTGATCGCGGCGTTCTCGGCCACCCGTGGGTTCGTGGCCGGCTGTCCTGTCGGAGTGGGCACGGGTTCCGCGCCGGCCGGTGAGCCGGCTGTGAGCGCGATGGCGGTGCCGACCGAGGCGACCGCGAGCGATGCCACCATGGCGAGCTTGGAGGAGCCGTGTCTGCGCACGGCACGATGAGGTCTGATCACTGTTAGCCCCCGCGTGAGTGAAGTGCCCGAAACCTAGGGGTAGGCCAGTGGCCGTGTCAATCGATGCGCGCGATGTCGGCACGCCGTTGGAGGTATGTCCGGATTGGCGGTGAACGCCATCATGAACGCCTGACTACACCTTGACTTCGGTGAATGCGACCCCTAAATTGCAGGCTGCCCGGGTATCGATCCCGGTGCGACTGCATGGGCCTGACGGGGAGGCTTCACATGTTCAGTGGTGGCTGCGCTCTGCGCAGAAGGCAATGGCCGACATGATTCCGCAGATGGTCGGCGTACCGGCGTAGGCCGGCTGGATCCTTCTTCTTCATCTTCTGTTTCTTGACGATGTTCGGCTGCCGTCGTGTCTCGACGGCGGCCGCTTAGGCATTGCTGCGGAGGAACTGTGTCCTTCAGCCCTGGTCTGCCACTGCTGCCACGCCGGTCCCGCCGGCTGTTCGGGCGGGTGACGCGCGCGATCGCCGCCACGGCGATCCTGTCGCTGGCCGCCACCAACCTCGTCGTTCCACCCGCCCAGGCAGCCCCGAAGGTGACGAAGCCCGAGGCGGCCCAGCGCTACAAGGACGTGCCTGGTGGCACGGTGGCGGTGAAGGAGCCGCAGCCGGGCACGGCGTCGGCGGCGGCGCGCCGCGCGTCGGTCGGCTCGGTGCAGTGGCCGGCCGCCGCGACCGCGGAGGTGAACATCGCCGCGGCGCGGACGCAGCTGCGGGCCTCCGGCAGTGCCTCCGCGGGCGACGCGGCGGTGTCGGTGCCGGGTTCCCCGCTGCGGGTGATCGCGGGGGCGAAGGGGCCCGAGCGGGTCCGGGTGCAGACGTTGTCGCAGGACGAGGTGCGCGCGGCTGGTGTGCAGGGTGTGATGTTCCGGGTCGCCCGCACGGACAACGCGGCGACCACGGGTGCGGTGAAGCTGGAGACGAGCTACGGCGCGTTCGAGTCGGCGTTCGGTGCGGACTGGGGGAGCCGGCTGCGGCTGCTCGTCGTCCCGGAGTGCCACCAGACGACGCCGGATGACGCGGCGTGCCGGCCGATCCCGGTGCAGTCCGACAACAACATCAAGTCCAAGACGGTGACCGGTGAGGTGACGCTGCCCGCCTCGGTCACGACCGCGGCCGCGTCGAAGCTGACGTCGGGCAGTGTCATGGTGGCCCTGGCGGCAGGTCCGTCGGGCGGTGCCGGCGACTTCGGCGCCACGACCCTCGCGCCGTCGTCGACGTGGTCGTCGGGTGGTTCGGCGGGCGGGTTCTCGTGGAACTATCCGATGCGCGTGCCGCCGGCGGTCGGCGGACCGGCCCCCACGGTGGGGTTGAGCTATTCGTCGCAGTCGGTCGACGGGCGGCATGCGGCGTCGAACAACCAGCCCGGCTGGGTCGGTGAGGGGTTCTCCTACGACACCGGGTTCATCGAGCGCCGGTACGTCGGCTGCGCGGACGACAAGGCCGACGACAAGGGCAGCAAGGCGAACAACACCGAGGACACCGGCGATCAGTGCTGGGCCACCGACAACGCCACGATGTCGCTCAACGGCGGCGGTGGCGAGCTGCTCAAGGACGCCAGCGGTTTGTGGCATCCCGTGCAGGACGACGGCTCCCGGATCGAGAAGATCACCGGCGCGTCCAACGGTGACAACGACGGTGAGTACTGGAAGGTCACCGCGGCCGACGGCACGAAGTACTGGTTCGGCCGGAACCGGCTGCCGGGCTGGACGGCGAACAAGCCGGAGACGAACTCGGTGCAGTCCGCCCCGGTCGCGGGCAACCACGCGACGGAGCCGTGCAAGGCAGCCACGTTCGCGGCGTCGTTCTGCACCCAGGCGTACCGGTGGAACCTCGACTACATCGAGGACATCTACGGCAACACCGCCTCGCTGTGGTACACGCGGGACACGAACTACTACGCGAAGAACAAGCAGGAGAACTCGCCGGTCGTCTACCACCGCGACGCCTACCCGGCTCGCATCGACTACGGCACGGACAACCGGGCCGTCGTCAACGGGGTCCGGACGGACTCGGCCTACACGGGTGTGAGCGCACCGGCGCAGGTGCACTTCGGTGTCTCCGACCGCTGTGTGACGGCGAACTGCGGTACCAAGGACAAGACCAACTGGCCGGACACGCCCTGGGACCAGAACTGCGCCTCGACCGGCACCTGCTGGCAGTCGGCGCCGACGTTCTGGAGCAGCAAGCGGCTCACGTCGGTGACGACGAAGGTGTGGAAGGGCGGCGGCTACCAGGACGTCGACCAGTGGATCCTGCGGCAGTCGTTCCCGGACCCGGGTGACGGCACCCGCGCCGGGCTGTGGCTGGAAGGCATCACGCACAAGGGCCTCAACGGCGCCGCGATCACGCTGCCGGAGGTGACGTTCGAGGGCATCCAGCTGCCCAACCGGGTCGATGCCGTGTGGTCGGACTTCGCGCCCGCGATGAACTGGTGGCGGATCACGTCCATCCGGACCGAGGCCGGGGCGGAGATCGCCGTCGACTACAGCGACCCGGACTGCGTCAACCCGGGCCGGCTGCCGAACTCGGCCGCGCTGGACAGCAACACGCTGCGCTGCTATCCGGTGAAGTGGGTGCCGGAGGGGTACACGCAGCCACGGGTCGACTACTTCCACAAGTACGTCGTGGATTCCGTCCAGCACATCGACCTGACCGCCGGTGGCAGCGCGACGAAGACGTTCTACGAGTACCAGAACCCGCAGAACCTGCCGCTGTGGCACTGGGACGGCGAGGACGGTCTCGTCCAGGCGAAGTACAAGTCGTGGGGTCAGTGGCGGGGTTACCCGTACGTCGTCACCAAGGTCGGTGAGGGCGCCAAGCAGCAGGTGATGAAGGCGCTGTTCTTCCGCGGCATGCACGGCGACAAGACCGCCTCCGGCACCCGCACGGTCAACGTGGAGGGCCTGGAGGGTGGCCCGGTCCCGGACTACGAGCAGTACGCCGGGGCGGTCCGCGAGCAGCTCGTGTACCTCGACGGTGTGGTCAATGCCGGGACGGTGACGACGCCGTGGCGGTCGACGACCCCCGCGGCGAGCCGGACGATCAACGGGGTCACGACCGAATCGCGGTATGCGGGCAGCGAGAAGACGGCGACCCGGGCGCTGATCAGTGGCGGGCAGTGGCGCCGGTTCGAGACGGTCGTGGAGAACGACCAGCAGGGCGTCCCGCTGAAGGTGAAGGACCTCGGCGACCCGAGCGACCCGAACGACAACAAGTGCACGCTGCAGGAGTACCTGCCGAACACCGACCCGAACGTGTGGGTGCTGCACTCCGCGAAGCGGGTCCGGACCTGGGTCGGCGACTGCGCCGCCAACGGGCCGTCCGCCGCGGATCAGGTCATCTCCGACACGCGGTTCACGTACGACAACCTGGCCTACGGTGCGACGCCGACCACGGGTCTGGTCACGAAGATCGAGCGGATGAGCGCCTGGAACGGCGGCAACGTCCAGTTCCAGACCGTCGGCACCTACAAGCACGACGTGCACGGCCGCACGACCGAGTCGACCGACATCGCCGGTCGGGTGTCGAAGAGCGCATACTCGCCGGCGACGGGCGGCCCGCTCGTCGGGGTGACGACCACGAACCCGAAGCTGTGGGACACGACGGTCACCATCGACCCGGCCCATGGCGAGGTGCTCACCGAGTCCGACATCAACAGCCGGATCACGTCCGCGGCGTACGACGCGCTCGGCCGCCGGACGAAGGTCTGGTACGCCGACCGGCCGCAGGCCGGCAACCTGAACACGCCCAGCGTCGAATACCGGTACACGATCAGCAAGACCTCGGTGAACGGCATCGAGACCCTCTCCCTGGACGCCAACGGCAACTACCAGTCGCTGTTCGAGCTGTTCGACGGGTTGCTGCGGCCACGGCAGATCCAGGCGAGGGCGGTCGGCGGCGGCAGGATCGTCGCGGAAACCAACTTCTACGACACGGCGGGCCGCGTCTGGAAGAGCAACCAGGCGTATGACACGACCGGCACCGCCGGGCTAAGCCTGCACCAGCCGGCGGACCTGGACGTGCCGACGCAGACCCGGCTCGAGTTCGACACCGCGGGGCGGGTGATCGACACCGCGTTGTACTCGAACAACGTGCGCAAGTGGGGCACGGCCACGAACTACTACGGCGACTACACCACGATCACCCCGCCGCTGGGCGGGACCGCCAGCGCCAAGTTCACCGACAACCACGGGCAGACCACCAAGCTGCGGCAGTTCCACGGCGGCACCCCGACCGGCACGTACGACGAGATCGGCTACGTGTACAACAAGACCAATCAGCTGGAGAAGGTCACCGACGCCTCCGGCAACGTGTGGTCCTACGAGTACGACGACCTCGGCCGGCTCAAGAAGACCGTGGACCCGGACAAGGGCGCGGTCGAGCTGACGTACAACGCGTACGACCAGGTCGAGACGACCAAGGACGCCGAGAACCGGATCCTGGCGTACACGTACGACGACCTCGGACGGCTGTTGACCACCCGCGACGGCGGCATCACCGGAACGGTCCGCACGCAGGCGGTCTACGACCTGCCCGCCAGGGGCCTGACGAAGTCCATGTCGCGGTTCGTGGGCAGCAACGAGTACAAGACCGAACTGATCACCGCCGACACGTTGTACCGGCCGACCCAGACCAGGGTGACGCTCCCGGCGACCGAAGGGTTCGGTACCTCGTACTCGGTGCGCAGCACGTACAAGGTCGACGGCAGCCTCAACACGGTGACGTTGCCGACCACGGGCAACCTGGCCGGCGAGACCCTGACGTACGAGTACGACCCGACGTACGGCCTGCCGAAGGCGTTGACCACGAACTACGGCGACGTGACCCACTACGTCACCGACGCCACCTACACGGAGTTCGGCGAGTCGAGCAGCATCATCCGGTCCACTGCGCTGACCGGCGCGCCGTTCGTGCAGAGCAAGACCGAGTACGACGACGTCACCCACCGGCTGAAGCGGCTCGCCGTCATCAAGTCGGTCGGGTCGGCGTATGTCGCGGACGCGTCCTACGAGTACGACCCGGCCGGCAACCTGAAGAAGATCGACGACAACCCGCTCAACGGCCAGCGCGACACCCAGTGCTTCCAGTACGACTACGCGCAGCGGCTGAAGCAGGCCTGGACGCCGCAGAGCGGTGACTGCTCGACCGCACCCGCCTCGACGACGATGGGCGGGCCCGCACCGTACTGGCAGGAGTGGGACTTCGGCACCGCGACGGACCCGAAGGGGCGCACCGGTTCGCGGCTGAAGGAGATCGACCACCTCACGCCGACCGGGCTGCAGACCACCGACTACACCTACCCGAACCAGGGCGTGGCCGGCACGCAGCCGCACCTGCTGACCGAGAGCAAGCTGAAGGACTCCACCGGGCAGGTCCTCAAGACCTCGACGTACGAGTACGACAAGACCGGTAACACGACGTCGCGGCCCGGGCCGAACGGGCAGCAGTCGCTGCAGTGGGACGCCGAGGGGCGCCTCACCTCGGTGACCGACCCGACCGGCACCAGGTCGTACATCTACGACGCCTCCGGCAACCGGCTGCTCGCCAAGGACAGCACCGGCGGCGCCACCCTGTACCTCAGCGGCATGGAGATCCGGCTCGCCGGCGGCTCCCAGCAGGCCACCCGCTACTACACGTTCAACGGCCAGGTCGTCGGGCAACGCACCGGCTCCGGCGTCGCGTGGCTGTGCGGCGACCAGCAGGGGACCGGCAACATCTCGATCACCGCCAACGCGTCGCAGACGGTGACCCGCCGGCGGCAGACCCCGTACGGCGAGAACCGCGGCGCGGTGGTGACGTGGCCGAACAGCAAGGGCTTCGTCGGCGGCGACATCGACCCGACCGGTCTGGTGCACCTCGGTGCCCGCGAGTACGACCCGAACATCGGCCGGTTCATCTCCGTCGACCCGATCGTCGACTTCGGCGACCCGCAACAGATGCACGGGTACTCGTACTCGAACAACAACCCGATCACGTGGTCGGACCCGAGCGGTCTCTCGAAGATCGGTGACTTCTTCAAGGGCTTCTTCCGGGGGCTGTGGAACGTCTTCAGTCCTTGGGAGGCGTGGAAGGCGCTCAAGGGCATCTTCAAGATGCTCAGTGATCCGAAGAGCGCCTGGCACGGCCTCGAGGGCGACGCGAAGAAGTGGGAGGAGAAGACCGGCAGCAAGTTCATGGGCTGGGCCTGCGCGGTCAGCGGCATCTGCGACCAGATAGCGTCCTGCATCGGCGACTCGGCCACCATGTACGACTGCGGCGTCACCATCGGCGAACTCGCCGGCGAGATGCTCATCAGCGCGCTGTCCGGCGGAGCGGGACTCAGCGCCCGTGCCGCCAAGCTCGCCCGGAAGCTCGCCGAGAAGTTCAACGTCAAGATCCCCGGCATCGACACCGGTCCCTCACACCACGACGGCAACAACGGAAACGGCGGCGACAACGGCTCGCCCGGAGACAGCGAATCCGGCGGTCCAGGATCCGACAAGAACACCGACAAGAACGGTGACGGTGACGGAGACGGCACCGATTCCGGTGACTCCGGGGACTCCGGTGACTCCGGGGACGCGGGTGACTCCGGTGACTCAGGGGACGGCTCACACGACGGCGACGGCGACGGCGGTTCGTCCGGCTGCCACAGCTTCGACCCTGACACCAAGGTCCAGATGGCGGACGGCAGCCAGAAGGCGATCAAGGACGTGGTCCTGGGCGACGCGGTTGTGGCAACCGACGCCGTCACGTCGGAGACCACGGCGCAGACCGTCACGACGCTGCATGCCAATCTCGACACGGATCTGACGGACATCACCGTCGTAGATGGCGGCGGCAGGACGCATGTCATCGAGACCACCGACCATCACCCGTTCTGGTCGGACACGCACCATGACTGGCTCGACGCCGCCGAGCTGACCGCGGGCGACCGGCTGCACACCGCGGACAACAGCGCGATGGTCGTGTCGGCGGTGTACCGGCACAGCCAGGCGAAGCTGATGCGGGACCTCACGGTCAGCACCGTCCACACCTATTACGTGGTCATCGGCGGCGTGCCGGTCCTCGTCCACAACAACAACAAGAGCCTCTGCCCGAACGGTAAGACGAACAGCGAGAACGCGGAGATCCTGCGGGACAACCTCCGGGCCCAGGGGTGGTACGGTCAGATCGGCGCGGAGGCTCACCACATTGTGCCGAGCGGCCACCCGCGTGCGGCGACGGCGCGGCAGATCCTGGACAATTTCGATATCGACATCAATGACGCAGCAAACGGTGTCTTCCTGCCCGGTTGGAGTGGCGCGCCGAACCCGTTCGGCCACTCGGTGCACCGTGGGAATGGTCTGCACAGTTATGCGGGAATCGACCGCGTGACGGATCTGCTCAGTCAGGCGACGACACGGGCCCAGGCGGTTGCCGTGCTCGACCGGATTCGGCACAGCCTGTTGTCCATAAACGGAGGTCTGCCGTAGTGGCCGAACGCCACGTGTACAAGCCGGTCGGGTCGGAGGTCCACCAGTGGTTGCAGGGTGTGACCTCCGACGACCTGCGAGCGCTGACGGCGCTCGGGCGGCGGCCGGACGACGAACCGTTGCCGCGAATCCAGGTCCGGCTGATCGACGTCGATGAGCAGGGTCGCCGGCTGCAGCCGGCCGCCCTGCTCTGGCTGGGGTCGCTGGCGCTGGCCATGACCCCCGCGCTCAAGAGCCGGATCGAGCCGGTCGTCCGCGCCGACGGGCGGTTCGTCGAGCTGGCCTGCGACGACGGGGAGTTCTGGATGTTCGTCCCGCAGGTGCGGGATGTGCTGGACGAGGCGCGCTCCCACATCGTTCGCTTCGCCGAGGGAAACGTGATGTACGTGGAGCGGTATGCGTTCAAGGGGGCCGAGATCGCAGAGGCCACTGCATTCCGGATTCCTCAGGTGCCGAACGGACCCATGTTCTGCGTGCGGCAGCTGGTCGAGGCGCTGGCCTCGGAGCAGGGTGTCCGGTTCGCTGAGGTCTGGCGGAGCGGGCCGGACTGAGGCCGTTCCTTCGGGGAGCCGGGTCGGCGGCCCGGCGCATGGCGCCGCCGGCGTGACGAGGTCGTACACCAGGGCCGAACAGCGGCCCTGACGTCAGCAAGCACCGTCGTGACGGCGGGTGGTCCAGCTTCGGCTGGGTCACCCGCCGTTTTCGTGTGCGCCGCCGTCCCAAAATCGCCGGTCCCCGGGCTGCTCTCCCGGATGGTGGGACGCGAACAGCGGCTGTCCGGACGGTTGACAACGGGGGTTCGGGCTGCGTTTATAGACGTTACCACCGAAGAAACATCGTTCCACTCTGCGAAACGACTGCCGATGCGGTGGAGCGGCCAGTCGGAGCAAACACCAGAGAGGAAGCGGCGATTCGATGAAGAATCCCTCCAGGTTGGCGGCCGGGGCCCTGGGCCTCGTCGCCACCATCGCCGTCGGCGGCACCGCCGCCGAGGCGTACGGGCCCGCGGCGAACTCGCTCGGCTGTCGGCTGTACTTCAGCGACGCCGGCACGGGCAGCTCGCCGACGACGTGGAACGACACGTTCGGGCTCACCCAGACGCCGGCCACGCCGTCGCCCGGGCAGACCGTCACCGTCACCTTCACGGCGGTCGCCGGGCCGAACAACGGTCCGGTCCCGCTGAACCCGGGTGACGTGCCGGTCGTCATCAAGTTGGCGCTCGGCGGCTCCCAGTCGGGGACCGTCACGCTCAACATGGCCACCTACCCGACCGCCCCGGCGGCCGCGGGTGCGCCGCTCGGCTCCATCACCGCGACCGGCACGTACGTGGCCGGCACGGCCGGGGCCGCCTCGCTCACCGTCACGCAGGCCGTGTTCAACAACGCGACCGCCAAGACGTACTGCTCGGGCCCGGGCGACCGGGACCACAAGGCCGCCCCGGCGGCGAGCACGATCGTCGAGAACTACAGCGTGTTCGGCGGCGGCACCAGCATCACCTCGGTCACCGGGCAGAGCGTCACGAGCGCTGCGCGGGCGGGAAACACCATCAACTTCTCCGTGACCGGGCTGGCTCCAAGCGCGACCCTGAGCGCGTCGCTGAAGAACGCGGGCGGCGGTGGCACCGCTGAAGGCAGCGGCGCCGGCACCACCGACGCCACGGGTGCGGGCACAGGGACGCTCGTCGTCCCCGCCGGCGCCACGACCGGGGCGCGGACGCTGTCGGTGTCCGACGGCACCAACACCGTCACCACGCCGATCACGATCCTCGGCGCACCGGCCATCTCCATCACCCCCGGTGGTGGCGGCGCGGGCACGGCGGTCGCGGTGACCGGCACCAACTGGAACCCGGGCAGCACCGTCTCCATCCGGGGCTACAAGGCCGGGGCGCCCCCGCCGCCGCCCACCGCCGACGCGGCGGTCACGGCGACGGCGAGCGCGACCGGCGCGATCACGGGCTCGTTCACGGTGAACGACCCGACCACCGCCTACATCGGCGCGTCGTCGGGCACCGGGCCGGGCACCCTGTTCGCGGTCGCCACCTGGACGGCCTCGGCCGACTCCTGCGTGGCGAAGGCCGGCCTGGCCACCACGGGCTCCTGCAACCTCACCTACAACCTGTCCCAGACGGTCACGGCGGGCAACCTCGCGATGTCCCGCACCACCGGCTCGGGCAACGTCACGTTGAGCGGCGTCACGCTCAACGGCACCGTCCAGCACGGCACCGGCGCGCTCGCGCCGATCACCGTGACGGACTACCGGGGCAGCACCTTCGGCTGGAGCCTGGTCGGTGCGGTCACCGACTTCACCGGTACGCCGGGCGGCAGCATCGCGAAGGCGAACCTCACCTGGATCCCGACGTGTGTGGCCGCCGCCGGCAGTACCAACGCGGTGACGGCGACGGCGGGCTCCGCGGGTGCGGTCGACGGCTCGACCCTGTGCTCGGCCCCGGCCAATGCGGCCGGCACGGGTGGCGGCTTCGACGCGGGCGCCGCGCTCGACCTGCAGATCCCGGCCAACCAGCTGGCCGGCAGCTACACCGCGACGCTCACGATCACGCTGAGCTAGCAGCCGAGGTGGGGGTCCTGCCGGGCCCCCACCTCCGAGCGGGAGGACAGACGTTGCGTTCCTTGACAAGCGTGCTCGCGGTCGTGCTCGCGTTCGCCCTCGTCGGCGCGCCCGCGCACGCCGCGGACAACGGTGAGTGGTCGGTGAACCCGACGCCGCCCGCGCAGCCGGGCCCGGCGCCGCGCCTGTACTTCTTCCTCGAGTCGCCGCCCGGCACCTCCGTGCAGGACTCGGTCCGGGTGACGAACCTCGCCGACCAGCCGCGCACGTTCCGCCTGTACGGCGCCGACGCGTACAACACCCCCCGCGACGGCGGGTTCGGCCTGCGTACCCAGGACGCCACCCACGTCGACATCGGCGCCTGGACCCAGGTCGGCGCCGCGACCGTGACGGTGCCGGCGAAGTCGCAGGCGGACGTCCCGTTCGTCATCACCGTGCCCGCCAACGCGACCCCCGGCGACCACGTCGGCGGGGTCGTCGCCATGGAGGAGCAGCCGGGCGCGACCACGAAGCAGAACGGCGTCGACGTCACCGTCCGCCGCGCCGTGGCCGCCCGCGTGTACCTGCGGGTCAGCGGGCCGACCGTCCCCGGCCTGCGGGTCGACCACGTGACGACGAAGCCCGGGACCCCGTGGCTGCCGTCCACCGTCGACGGTTCCTACACGTACGACGTGGTCAACACCGGCAACCTGCACCTGCCGCCGAAGCTGGAGGTGCGGGTCACCGGACTGTTCGGCCACCGCGTCGCCCAGCACGGCAGCGCGCCGCAGATCGACCTGCTGCCCGGCGCGCGGACCCGGCTCGGCGGCACGTTCAGCGGCGTGTGGCCGTTCGACGTCGTCACCACCTCGGTGACCGTGACCGCCGACGGCGGCGTCTCCGCGCGGTCGCAGGACACGACGGTGGTCGTGTCGTGGCCGACCCTCGCCGTCGTCGTTGCCGGGCTGTTGCTGCTCGTCTGGTACCGCCGGCGCCACGCCGCCGCGGTGACCGCCAAGCCCCGCAGGCGACTGCCCGAACCGGTGACGGTGCGATGAGGCGGACCCTCACCGTCCTCCGTGGACCGCGGCCGGCGGCACCTCGGGCCGTCGCCGTCCTCCGCGGACTGCCGCGGACGGTGCTGCCAGCGGCGGCGCGGACCGTCGCCGTACTCCGTGGACTGCCGCGGACGGTGCCGGCGGCGGCGCGGGCCGTCGCCGTCCTCTGTGGACTGCTGCTGGCGGTGCTGCCGGCCGCGCCGGCGCGCGCCGATGGCATGACCGCGAGCGCCGCCGCGCCGTCGGCGAAACCGGGCGCGACGCTGCGGATCACCGGCGCCGGCTGGCCCGCCGGGCAGCTGCTGCAGCTCGTCACCTGCGGCGAGCTCGCCATGACCGGCTCCGGCGCCTGCGACATGCGCGCGGCGGTCGCGACCCCGGCCCGCGCCGACGGCACGTTCGGCGTCGACATCCGCGTCGGCGACCCGCCCCGCCCGTGCCCGTGCGTCGTGCACGTCGCGCTCGTCGGCACCGGCGCCAGCGGGCACGTCGACGTGCCCCTCGACATCCCCGGCCACGCGACCGGCCCGGCGCCGACCGCGGCGAGCACCATCGCCCGCCTCGACGTGGTGCGGATCCGGCTCACCGGCCGGCCGTCGTGGACGGAGTGGTTCGGCGCCCGCGCGGAGCGCACCCTCGTCTACGAGGTCCGCAACCCGGGCGCCCAGAGCCTGCGGGAGTTGCCGCTCAACGTCCGCGTCGGCAAGGGCGGCGGCGACCCGGCGGAGGCGCCGCGCTCCGGCGAGATCCGTCCCGGCGAGACCCGCGAGTACCGGGTGCCGGTGACGATCCCGTTCGCGGCGTTCGGCCGGTACCAGGTCCGCGCCGACATCGCCGGGCTTGGCGCCGCGTCGGTCGGCTACGACGCGTACCCGTGGGGCCTGCTGGCGCTCAACGCGTTCGGCGTCGCGCTCATCGTCCTCGGCGTCCACCGCCGCCTGAAGGCCCGGCGGCACCGCGACACCCTCGTGCCGCAGAGCGCCGACCCGTTGCTGTTGCCGCCGCTGGTACGGGTCCCCGCGCTCGGCGCGGTGCTCGTGTTCGACGACGCCCCCGGCGCGAACCGGCTCCGCCGCAGAGCCCGGGCCCAGATCAGCGCCGCGACCCTGCGCGAGCTGATCGGCGAGCCGGACGGCGACGGCGGCACCGCGATCGTCGACCTGGCGGCTCTCGACACCGTCCTCGCGGGCGGCCGCCCGGCATCCGACGCGCCGGAGGCCGGCGGGAGCGCGGCCGTCGTCGACCTCGGCGAGCTGGACGCCTACCTCGCCGGCCACGCGGACGCCGACGACTGGCGGGCCGCACTGCAGCGTCCATCCCGGAAGGGCCGGCCCGGCCGGCGGAAGAGGAGCCCTGATGTGGGTGCGTGAGCGGGTGCACGACTGGTCCCTCGCGCTGCGCGCCGGCGCCACCGCGGTCGCCGCCGTGGTGGCGTTCGCCGGCTGCTCCTCGGTGATGCCGGGGGCCCTGGACGGCGGTGGCGCCACCGGCGACCAGCCGGTGACCGGGGCCGGGCCGGGCGTGACCGCGGACAGCGTCAAGGTCGTGTTCGTCGGCGTCGACCTCAAGGCCACCGCGAGCGTCACCGGCTTCAAGACCGCGGACGCCGGCGACCCGGCCCGCCAGGTCAAGGCCCTCGAGACGTGGGTCAACGCCAACGGCGGCGTCGCCGGGCGCAAGATGGTCGCCGTCTACCGCAACTACGAGGCCGCCGACGACTCGCCGGCCGCCGAGGAGCGGCTGTGCAACCAGGTCACCCAGGACGACAAGGCGTTCGCGGTCGTGCTCACCGGCCAGTTCCAGAGCAACGCCCGCCCCTGCTACGCGTCTCGCCGCACGCTCGTGCTCGACGCCACCCTCGTCGCCAACGACCAGACCACGTTCACGAAGCTCGCGCCGTACCTGTGGTCGGCCAGCTACCCGGACTACGACGAGTTCGTGCGGGCGTTCCTCGGCAGCCTCGAACAGCAGCAGTACTTCGCCGGCAAGACCAAGGCCGGCGTCGTCGCCGCCGACACGCCCACCAACCGCAGCGCGTACGAGCGCCTCGCCGTACCGGAGCTGAAACGGCTCAACGTCGCACCGGCGGTCGCGTGGATCGACACCACCGACCTCGGCACCCTGAATGCCGGGCTCAACCAGGCCGCCGTCGACTTCCGCGCCAAGGGGGTCGACCGGGTGTTCTTCCTCGGCGGCGCGCGGATGGCGTCGTTCTTCCTCACGGTCGCCGCCGCGCAGAGCTTCACCGCCCGCTACGCGCTGTCCAGCTTCGACAACCCGAGCTTCCTGGTGAACAACCCGGCGACGATCCCGAAGGAGGGCCTCGAGGGCGCCGTCGGCATCGGCTTCAACCCCAGCCAGGACGTCCCCGACAGCGCGTACCCGTTCCCCGGCACCGACGCCGAACGCGCCTGCCTGAAGGTGTACGAGGCCGACGGGCAGAAGTTCGCGACCCGCGAGAACGCCCGCGTCGCGTTCCCCTACTGCGACGCGGCGCTGCTGCTGCAGGCGGGCGCCCGCGACCTCGGCGCCGACCTCAACGCGGCCGCGTGGTCGAAGGCCGCCCGCGCGCTCGGCACCGGGTTCAGCCCCGCGACCGGGTTCGCCGGGCTGCTCGGCCCCGGCCGGTTCTCGGCCGCGAACGGCTACCGCCCCCTCGCCTACGACGGCGGCTGCGGCTGCTTCGCCTACCAGGGCGAGGAGGTGCCCTTTGCGGCCCGCTGACGCGCTGTCCTGCGCCGCCGTCGACGCCTCCTACGGGCCCGTGCAGGTGCTGTACGGCGTGAACGTCCGCGTCGCCGCCGGCGAGATGGTCGGCGTCTGCGGCCCGAACGGCGTCGGCAAGACCACGCTCGTGCGGGTCCTCGCCGGCCTGCAACGCCCCGGCGCCGGCGGCCGGGTGCTGCTGGAAGGGCGCGACATCACCGGCGTGCCGGCCGCCCGCCGGGTCCGGCTGGGACTGTCCACGGTGGTCGGTCAGCAGGCGTTCGGGTCGCTGACGGTGGAGGAGAACCTCCGCATGTACGGCTACACGGTCAGCCGCCGCGACGGCCGCCTGCGCAAGGCGGTCGACGGTGCCTTCGCCGTCTTCCCGCGCCTGTACGAGCGGCGCGACCAACCGGCGTCCACATTGTCCGGTGGCGAGCGGCAGATGCTCGTGCTCGCCAAGACGCTCATCCAGCGGCCCCGGGTGCTGCTCATCGACGAGTTCTCCCTCGGCCTCGCCCCGGTCGTCGTCGGCGGCCTCCTGGAGATGGTGCGCCGGCTGAACCGGCTCGGCACCGCGCTGCTCGTGGTGGAGCAGTCCGTCAACGTCGCGCTGTCCCTCGTGGACCGCGCGTACTTCATGGAGAAGGGCACGATCGTCGCCGAGCACACCTCCGCCGACCTCGCGCGGCAGCCGGACCTGGTCCAGTCGCTGATGCTCGGCGGGCACGCATGAGCCTCTGGGGGTACGACTTCGGGCCCGACCGGATCCTGCTGGGGCTGTTCACCGGTCTCACGTACGCGCTGCTCGCCGTCGGCCTGGTGCTGACCTACCGGTCGAGCAGGTTCGTCAACTTCGCGCACGGGTCCATCGGCGTCTTCGGCGCCGCAGTGCTCGGCCGGCTCGTCGCGGGCGAGGGCGTGCCGTACTGGGTCGCGTTCCCGGCCGCGATGGTGGTCGCCGCGGGCGTCGCCGCCGGGGTCGAGGCGGGCGTGGTCCGGCGGCTGCGGCACCGGTCCCGGGTCATCGGCATGATCGCCACCCTCGGGCTGTCGCAGTTCATCCTGGTCGTGTCGCTGCTGGTGAACCGGCAGGGCGTCAGCGGCGCGACCTTCCCCCGGCCGCCGGGGCTGCCGTCGTTCACGGTCGGGCGGACCCCGGTCGGGCCCGCGTTCACCGCGATGCTCGTGCTGACCCCGATCCTGCTCGCCGCCCTCGCCCTGTTCCTGAAACGGTCCCGGCACGGCCTCGCCATCCGCGCCGCCGCCGACCAGCCGTCCGCGGCGCTGCTCGACGGCGTCGCCGCGCCGCGGATGGCCACCGTCGCGTGGGCGATCGCCGGCGGGATCGCGGCGTTCTCCGCCATCCTCGTCACACCCACCCAGGGCGCCCAGTCCATCGACACGCTCGGCCCCGACCTGCTGCTGAAGGGCCTCGCCGGCGCCGTCATCGCCCGGCTGTCGTCGATCCCGGTCGCGTTCGCGGCGTCGCTGGGCATCGGCGTCCTCGAACAGGTCCTGCTGTCCGGGTCCGCCGGCACCGGCATCGTCCAGGTGGTGCTCGGCGCGACCGTCCTGATCGCGCTGCTGCGCCAGCCGAGGCTCGGCCGCCGCGACACCGACGACGGCGGCTGGGCCCGCTCCGGCGCCGCGGTCCTGACCGGACCGTGGCCGGTGCGGCACCTCGGCCGGCTCGTCGCCGCCGCCGGGTTCCTGGTCGCCGCGGCGCTGGCGTACGTCGTGGACAACCAGACCGCGTCGGCGCTGACGACCGTCGCCGGGTTCACGCTCGTGGCGCTGTCGGTCCTCGTCGTCACCGGCGTCGCGGGCGAGCTGTCCCTCGGCCAGTTCGCGTTCGCCGGCATCGGCGGCGCCGTGTCCGTGCGGGTCGGCGCCGACACCGGCAACTTCTTCGTCGGCGTCGTCGCCGGCTGCGCCGCGGCCGCCCTCGCCGCGGCCGCCGTCGGGGTGCCCGCGCTGCGCCTGCGGGGGCTCGCGCTCGCCGTCACCACCCTCGCGTTCGCCCTCGCCACCAGCGCCTACCTGCTGCGCCGCGACTGGCTGCTCGGCTCCGGCGTCAGCACCCCGAAGCCGCGCTGGGCCGGCTACACCCTCGAGGTCGCCAAGGACTACTACCTCTTCGCGCTGCTCATGCTCGGCCTCGGGATCTGGCTGACGGCGAACCTGCGCCGCGGCGCGTTCGGTCGGCTGCTCACCGCGCTGCGCGACAACGAGGAGGCCGCGCGGGCGCTGACCGTCTCCGCGCCGCTGCGCAAGCTCCAGGCCTACGCGGTCGCCGGCGCGCTCGCCGGGCTCGGCGGCGCCGTCATCGGCCACGGCCAGACACAGCTCACCGTCAACAGCTTCCCGGCGAGCGCGAGCGTGGACGTCGTCGCCGTCACGGTCGTCGGCGGCATCGGCCTGCTGGGCGGGCCGCTGCTCGGGGCGCTGTTCATCGTCGGCATCCCGTCCTTCGTGGACCTCGGCATCCCCGGGCAGGCGGCGCTCACCCTCGCGTGGCTGCTCGTCGTCGTGCTGCTGCCACAGGGTCTCGGAGGTCTGCTGGTACGGGCCCGCGACCGGCTCGCCGCCCGGTGGTCCGAGCCCGCGAAACCCGCCGAGCAGCCGGAAGTGGGGAAGCCGGAGCAGGGCGCCGGCCCGGCGCTGCCCGCGCGTACCGTGCCGTTGCGGACGCCGGTGGACGGGGAACGGCTGCTCGTGGTGCGGGGCGTCACGAAGGCGTTCGGCGGGGTGACGGCGGTCAACGGCGTACACCTGGACGTCGCCGACGGGGAGGTCCTCGGCATCATCGGGCCCAACGGCGCCGGCAAGACCACGCTGTTCGAGATCCTCGCCGGGTTCGTCCGGCCCGACGCCGGCAGCGTGACCTTCGCGGGCGGCGACGTCACCCGCGCCACCCCCGAGCACCGCGCGAAGCTCGGCCTCGTCCGGTCGTTCCAGGACGCCCGGCTCTTCGGCACGATGACCGTCCTGGAGACCGTGATGACGGCGGGGGAGCGGACCGCGCCGAGTCACCTGCTCACCTCCGCGCTCGGCGGCCCGGTCGCCGAGCGGCGCAAGGCCGCGCGGGCCGCCGAGCTGGTCGACCTCATGGGACTGTCCACGGTGGCCGGTTCGCTGGTCGGGAACCTGTCGACCGGCACCCGCCGGATGGTCGAGATCACCTGCCTGCTCGCGCTCGAACCGGCGCTGCTGCTGCTCGACGAGCCGTCCTCGGGCGTCTCCCAGGCCGACGGCGCGGCGCTCGGCGAACTGCTGCTGCGCGTCCACCGCGAGCTCGGCACCACGCTGCTCGTCATCGAGCACGACCTGCCCCTGCTGTCCCGCCTCGCCACCCGGATGGTCGCCATGGAGGGCGGCCGGATCATCGCCGACGGCACCCCGGACGACGTCCGCGCGCACCCCGCCGTCGTGCGCTCCTACCTCGGCACCGACCTCGCGGCCGTCAACCGGTCCGGCGCAACCCACTGAGGAGACCTTCGATGCAACGACGGATCGCATCCCTGGCGGTGCTGGTCACCGCGGCGCTCGCCGGTGTCGTCCCGCTCGGCGCGGCGCCCGCGTGGGCCGCTCCGGCGCTCACCGTCAGCAAGACCACCGGCCTGACCGACGGGGTGTCGGTGACCGTCGGCGGCAGCGGCTTCACCGCCAACCTCAAGCAGATCGCCGTCGGGCAGTGCATCGAGGAGGTGAAGGGCCCCAGCGACTGCAACCTCGCCGGCGGCTCCCAGTTCGTCAACGCCGACGCCTCCGGCAAGATCCCCACGGTCACGCTGAAGCTGGCGCAGAAGTTCGGCACGTTCGACTGCACCAAGCGCACCTGCGTGATCGCCGCGCAGATCCTGCCGTCCGGCGGCAACGCGGGCGAGATCGCCGCCAACAAGGCCTCGGTGAAGCTGACGTTCGGCGCCGCCGCCCAGCCGACCACCCAGGCCGCCGCGGCGGCCACGACCGAGGCGACGGCGCTGCCGAAGACCGGCCCCGGCGACGAGCCGTTCGTCGTCGTCCTGGCCGGGTCGGCGCTGCTCACGCTCGGCGTCGGGCTCCTCGTCGTGCTCCCGGCCCGCCGGCGCCGCGCGCACACCGCGGAAGGGGTGTGAGCGACATGCGCCGCATCGCGCTGGCCGCCGCGATACTCGCCGTGGCGGGCACCGGCCTCGCCGTCGTCACCGGGACGGCCGCCGCGGCGCCGGTGGACGCGTCGCTGGGTTGCCGGCTGTACTTCAGCGACGCCGGGACCGGCACGTCGCCGACCACGTGGGCGGACACGTTCACGCTCAGCCAGTCCCCGGCGAGCCCGGCGGCCGGTCAGACCGTGACGGTGACCCTCGCCGCGGTCGCCGGCGTGACCAACGGCCCGGTGCCGCTCAACGCCGGCGACGTGCCCGTGCGGGTCACCGTCGCCCTCGGCGGCGCGCAGACCGGGACCGTCACCCTCGACCAGGCCGCGTACCCGGCGGCGGCGAAGGCGGCCGGGGTGCCGCTCGGGCCGATCAGCGCCACCGGCACGTACACGGCGACGGCGGCCGGCACGGTGACGCTGGTGGTGCGGCAGGTCGCGTTCGCCAACTCGACCGCGACCACGTACTGCTCGGCGAGCGGCGACCGAGACCACAAGGCGGCGCCGGTCGACACGCCGGTCACCGCGTCCGCCGTCGTCACCCCCGGCCCGTCCGGCTCGGCGTCGCCGTCGGCCTCGGCGTCGGCGTCCGCCTCACCCTCCGCCTCTGCCTCGGCGTCCACTTCGGCCTCCGTGAGCCCGAGCGCGTCGGCGTCGAGCACGGAGGCGGCCACCCCCGCGGAGACGTTCGGGCCCGCGTCGGTGACGATGAAGTGCAAGACGCTCAGCACGATCCGCGACTGGACCGCCACCCACACGCTCACCATGTCGCCGGCGAACCCGGGCTACGGCGCCAACGTCACCGTCACGTACACCTTCGACAACGGCGGCAAGAACGGCCCGGCGCCGATCGCCGCCGGCGACCTCAAACCGACCGCCACCGTGAAGCTCAGCGGCGCACAGTCCGGCACGGTGAAGCTCACCGGCCCGGCCTACGGCGCGATCGCGGCGCAGGCGACCGTGCCCGGCGCCACCCTCACGGGGCAGTTCGTCGCCAGTACGCCCGGCGTCGTCACCCTCACCGTCGCGGACATCCTGTTCGACCACCCGCAGGTCGACACGGAGTGCAACAAGGGCAGCGACCCGGTGACGTCGCCGGCGGACACCACGATCGTCGCGAGGTTCACCGTGAAGTCGACGCCGGCGACCCCGTCGGAGGTCACCGGGGAGGCGCTGCCGAAGACCGGCGACGGCGGGATCCTGCCGGTGATCCTGCTGTGGGGCACGGCGCTGCTGCTCACCGGGGTGGGCGCGCTCGTCGTCCTCCCCAGGCGGGCCCGCCGCAGGATCGCTCTCGAATAGGGAGGTGCTCCCGATGTCCGGGCGGCCGCCGGCGGCGAGGCTTGACGCATCGCCCCGGCGCCCCGCCGGAGCACCAGCCAAGGAGCACACAGTGCAACGCTTTCTCATCGAACGCCAGATCGAGGGCGCCGCGAACCTCACCCAGGAGCAGCTGGCCGAGATCGCCAGGACCTCCAACGCGGCTGTCGACTCGCTCGGCGTGCCCTACACGTGGGTCACCAGCTACGTCGCCGGCGACAAGATCTACTGCCTGCACGAGACCGACGACGCCGAGACGATCCGCGAGCACGCCCGGCGCGGCGGCTTCCCGGCCGACCTGGTCACGATCGTGGCCAACGAGTTCGGCCCGCAGACCGCCGCGGCGGCCTGACCCGACGTGGTGGCGGCCGCCGGGACTGGATGCCCGGCGGCGCCGCTCCTACAGTCACCTCATGGAGCTGTACGAACGGGATCGCGAGCTCGCCGCCCTGGCGGCCGCGACCGCCGGCGCGGCCCGCGGCACCGGTGCTGGGGTCGCCCTGGTCGGCGAGGCCGGCGCCGGCAAGTCGGCGCTGGTCGAGGTCGCCTGCGCGCGGGCGACCGGGCTGCGCGTGCTGCGCGGCGGCTGCGACCCGCTCGTCACCCCGCGGCCGCTCGGCCCGTTCCGCGACCTGATCGCGGGGCTGCGCCCGGCCGACCTGACCGACCCGGCCGCCGCGTGCGAGGTCGCCTACGAGGCGCTGCGCACCGAGCCGACCGTGCTGGTGGTCGAGGACGCGCACTGGATCGACGGCGCGTCGGTCGAGGTGCTGCGCTTCCTCGTCCGCCGGCTCGAGGTGCTGCCGTGCGCGCTCGTCGTCACCTACCGCGACGACGAGATCGGCGCGCAGCACCAGCTGCGGCCGCTGCTCGGCGACTTCGCCAAGCTCGGCGGCGTCACCACGCTGCGCCTGGACCCGCTCACCGTCGACGGCGTCGCGATGCTGCTGCGCGGCGGGCCCCTCGACGCCGCCCAGGTGCACCCGCTGACCGGGGGCAACCCGTTCTTCGTCGCGGAGGTCGCGAAGGAGCCCGGGCGGCCGCTGCCGGCGACGGTGCGGGACGCGGTGCTCGCCCGGACCGCCGGGATCGCCGCCGAAGACCTCGAGGTGCTCCAGCTCGCCGCGACCGCCCCGGACCGCCTCGCCGACCGGGTGCTGCCCACGCTCGGCGTGGACCTGCCGACGCTGCGCCGCCTGCACGACACGGGACTGCTGCTGCGCGACCGGCAGGGCCTGGTGTTCCGGCACGAGCTCGCCCGGCTCGCGGTGGAGAGCACCATCCCGGCCGGCGGCGCGGCGCGCCTGCACGCGCGGCTGCTGGCGGTCCTGGAGCGGCTGGAGCCGCGCGACCCGGCCGTGCTGACCCACCACGCGGTCTCCGCCGCCGACCCGGCCCGCGCCGCCCGCTACGCGCAGGACGCCGCCGAGGAGGCCGCCCGCGCCGGCGACCACACCGACGCGGTCGCGTTCCTGGGGATCGCGGCGGCCAGCCTGCACGGCGCCCCGCCCGGCGAGCGGGCCCGCGTCCTCACCCGGCTCGGCTACGAGCAGTACATGACGAGCAGCCTGGAGGAGGCCATCGGCAGCGTCACCGCGACCTTCCCGCTGTGGCACGCGGCCGGCGACCGCGCCGGACTGGCGTCCGCGCACGAGTCGTGCGCGCTGTTCGAGTACTACAGCGCGCGCCGCCAGCAGGCCGAATACCACGCCGAGCGGGCCGCGGCGGCCGCCCCGTCGCACGCCGGCGGCGCCCAGTTCATCAAGGGGTACCTCGCCTACCTGCGCAGCGACCAGGACCTCGCCGCCCGGCACTGCGCCGACGCGAGCCGCATCGCCGAGGCCGCCGGCGACACCGCCCTCGCCCTGCGCACCGCCGTCGTCGAAGCGGCCGCCGCGCTCGCGCACGGCGCCACCGGCGCCCGCGACCGGCTGCTCACCCTCATCGAGGACGCGAAGGCGCACGGCCTCGACGAGCTCGCCTCCACCGGCTACTCGAACCTCAGCTACCTCGACGTCGAGCAGCGCCGCCTCAGCGACGCCGAGCGCGTGCTGGAGCGGTCCCTCGCCTTCACGATCGCCCGGGACATCCCGATCTGCAACCACTGGCAGACCGCCGTCCGGGCGCGGCTGCGGTTCGTCGGCGGGCGGTGGGACGCCGCCACGGAGGACGCCGCCGACGTCCTCGCCCGCGACGGCATGCCCCTGGCCACGCTGTGGCCGCACCTGATCAGCGCGCTGCTGCCGCTGCGCCGCGACGGCGCCGCCGGCCCGCCAGGTGCGGTCGGTGCGGCCGGCGCCGCCGACGTCGTCACGGACCACCTCGACGCCGCCTGGGCCGTCGCCGAACGCCTCGACGAGCCGCTGCGCCGCCTGCCGGTCCTCGCCGCGCTCGCCGAGCGCGCCTGGCTCACCGGTTCGGCGGACCCGCGGCTCGCGTCGGCCCCGGCCGCGCTCGCCGGCGCGCTCGGGTCACCCGCGACCGCGTGGGTCGCCGGCGACCTCGCCGTGTGGCTGTGCCGGCTCGGCGTCGCCGCCCCCGTCGACGCGGCGCGGGTCCTGGCCCACGTCGCCGAGCCGCACCGGCTCATGCTCGCCGGGCGCCACCACGACGCGGCCGCCTGGTGGCGGCGGGCCGGCGCCGTCTACGACGAGGCCCTGGCCCTCGCCGACGCGCCCGGCGTCGACGACCAGGTGCAGGCGATCGAGCGGCTCGACCTGCTCGGCGCGACCGCCGTCGCCGACCGGCTGCGCCTCGGCCTGCGCCGGCAGGGCGTCGCGCAGCTGCCGCAGCGCCCGCGCGCCGGCACCCGCGCGAACCCCGCCGGCCTCACCAACCGGCAGCTCGACGTGGCGAAGCTCGTCGCCCGCGGCCTCACCAACGCCGAGATCGCCGGCAAGCTCTTCATCTCGGTGAAGACCGCCGACCACCACGTGTCCGCGGTGCTGACGAAGCTCGGCCTCACCAGCCGCCGCGCCGTCATGGCCCAGGCGGAGGCGCTGAAGCTGTCCTGAGGGTCAGCTGGGCCGCGGAGCGGGGCCGAGGCCCGCGCTCGCGGGTGGCGGGCAGGCGTCGGCGCAGCGCAGGTAGCCGGTCGTCATGTTGCCCTGGTCGCCGACGTAGAAGAAGACCAGGTAGACCTGGCCGTCGCCGGGGCGCAGCGCGCTCAGCTCGGCACCGCCGACGCCGAGGTCCGCCCCGGTGCGCTTCTCGATGATCAGCCTGACGGAGGCGTGCGGCCCCGCCGTCGCCGCCGGCTGATAGGCGAGGACGTACCGGCCGGACGCGTCGATCGGCTCGGCGGCCGCGCCGGACGGGGACCGGTGGAACAGGCCCGGCGGCAGGTTCAGCGCGGTGAACGTGCCGTCCGCGCCGAACGTGATGAACCGGTCGGTGCCCGCGTGCCAGGTGCCGGCGATGGTCTCGGTGGTCATGTCGACCGGATCCCCCGGATCCTGCAGCGCCTCGCCGATGCTGCAGGCGGCACCGACCACCAGCGCCATCAGGAGCGCCGCGGAGACCGACCCTCGTCGCAACGCGCCTCCCCGCCGTGGCACTCAGCACTCAGCCGTTGCCGGCGAGCGTAGTGCCTCCGGCGACCGTGCGCGGGCCCGGCGGGCGGTGGTCACGGTGGTCCGGCCTCCACGGGGGCGTCCGGGGGCGGGCGCAGCATCGCCCGCCAGGAGACGGCGATGGCGGCCACGGGCGGGGCGAGCAGCACGCCGACGAGCCCGGCGAGCGCGCCGCCGAGGACCGTGACCGCCAGGATCACGACCGGGTGCAGGTCGAGGGCGCGGCCGAAGACGTACGGGCGCAGCACCCCCTCCAGGATGTTCTGCGTCACCAGCACGATCACCAGCATCCACGCGGCCGCCTGCACGCCGCCGGCGCCGAGGGCGACGACGACCGCGAACACGGCCGACACCCACGCGCCGAGATAGGGCACGTACGCGGCGACGAACGTGACCAGCGCGATCATCCCGATGAGGGGCAGGCCGAGCGCGACCGCGCCGAGGGTGATGACGGCCGCGTCCATGGCCGCGACGATGGTGGTGCCGAGGACGTACTGGCGCAGCCGCAGCGCGGCGCTGTCCAGCATCTTGCGGGTCAGGCCGGACCGCAGCGGCAGCGTGCGGTCGAGGTGGTCGACGAGCGCCGGACCGTCCTTGAACGTGTAGTACAGCAGGAACGCGCCCAGCAGCACGCCGACCGCGGCCTGGGCGAGCAGCGCGGCCGTGTTGAGCAGCGCCGAACCCGCGCCGAGCAGCGCCTCGCGCCACTGCTTGGAGCGCAGCAGCGCGTCGAGGGGATCGCTGCCGAGCGCCGAGCGCAGGTGGTCGCCGGCGCTGTCGGCGACCTCGGCCCAGCCCGCGCCGGCGTTGGCGATCGTGCGCCACATGAGGGCACCGAACAGCACGAGCAGCGCCGGCACCAGCAGCGCACCGGTGAGCGCGGCGGCGGTCGCCGGGACCCCGCGGCTGCGGAGCCGGGCGATGAGCGGTTGCAGGGCCGCGGCGATGGTCACGGTGATGAGGACCGGTGCGAGGACCGCGAGGATGACGCCGACGCCGACGATCAGGGCGGCGGCGCCCACGACGGCGCCGGCGACCAGCCAGCCGGACCGTCCCAGCCGTGTCAGCCATATGGGCGGCATGCGGCTCTACTGCCCGAGCGGGCCGAAGAAACGCCATTGCCGGAGGATGACACCACGGGTGTCTCCTCCCCATTGGAACGTATAACACGCATGGGGTCTTGCGGCAAGACCCGGGTGCTGCCGCAGAATTCGTGACCGCGGCGCCGGTCGGCGCGCGGCCACGGGAGAAGGAGAAGACCATGCGTGTGCTGGTGTCCTCGGCGGGGACGCGCGGCGATGTGCAACCGGTGCTGGCCCTGGCCCTCGAGGTCCGCCGGCTCGGGCACCACGCCCGCCTGTGCGTGCCGCCCAACTTCGTGGAGTGGGTCGCGGGTCACGGGTTCGACGCGGTGCCGATGGGCGTGGAGATGCGCCGGCCCGCGCCGGGGCAGCCGCCCGCGCCGGTGCCGGACCTGATCACCGACCAGTTCGACACGCTCGCCGCCGCCGTCAAGGGCTGCGACGCCGTCCTCGGTGCCAACGCGCACCAGTACGCGGCCCGCTCCGTTGCCGAACGCGCCGGACTGCCGTACGTGACCGCCGTCTACGCGCCGGTGGCGCTGCCCTCGCCGGAGCTCGCGCCGCCACCCTCGCCGGGTGAGACGTGGGAGCCGGGGCGGCCCGGGGACAACGAGCGCCGGTGGGCCGCCACCGCGGCCGCCTGGAACGACCGGGCCCTGGAGCGGGTCAACCACAACCGGGCCCGGCTCGGGCTCGCGGAGATCGGCGACGTGCTGCGGCACAACGTGACCGACCGGCCGTGGCTCGCCGCCGACGCCACCCTCGGCCCGGCGCCCACCGGCGTGGACGTCGTGCAGACGGGGGCGTGGCTGCTGCGGGACCCGGCGCCGCTGCCGGCGGAGCTCGCGGCGTTCCTCGACGCCGGCGACCCGCCGGTGTACGTGGGCTTCGGCAGCATGCCGCTGCCGCCCGACACCAGCGGCGCCGTGGTCGAGGCGGCGCGGGCCAACGGCCGGCGGGTCGTGCTCTCGCGGGGCTGGGCGGACCTCGCCCCCGTCGACGACGGGCCGGACTGCGTCAGCGTCGGCGATGTCAACCAGCAGGCGCTGTTCGCGCGGGTGGCGGTGGCCGTGCACCACGGCGGGGCGGGCACCACCGTCGCCGCCGCCCGCGCGGGGGTGCCGCAGGTGGTGGTGCCGATGTTCAGCGACCAGTTCTACTGGGCCTCCCGGGTGGTGGCGCTCGGCGTCGGGACCTCGGCGTCGCTCGCCGGCCTGTACGCGGGCACCCTGAACGCGGCGCTGCACGAGGCGCTCCTGCCCGGCGTCGAGGCCACGGCGGGCGCGACCGCCTGGGACGTCACCACCGATGGCGCCGCCGCCGCGGCCCGGCTGCTGGTGGCGGCCGTCAGCGGTTGAGGGAGGTCACAACAGGGGCGGCCTTGCGGCGGCCCATGGTGAGCAGGCCGGCGAACGACGCCCACGAGCCGTCGGTGAACTCGACCGTCAGCCGGGACGGGTTCAGGCGGTGCCAGCCGACCCGGGCGGACCGCACGCCGGAGCGCGGCACGTCCCACAGCGGGCGCAGCCGCTCGGTGGCCGGCCTGGTGTGGTACTTCGGCTCGTCGATGAAGTGGGCCTGGTCGAGCGGCTCGTACAGGCGCAGGCGGGCGTCGGTGACCACCAGCAGCAGCGGGCCGCCGACGCCCAGGGTCGCCGCGTGGCAGGCGGCGGCGGTGGACGTCGCCGCCCCGGCCGCGGACCGGCCGAACACCAGCCACCAGAAGAACCCCTGGCCCGGCTTCGGCGGGGACAGGATCGCGCCGGCGACGGCGCCCGCGGCGCTCCCCGCCGTCACCGGGCTGTCGTCGCCGTCCGGTGGCAGCGGCGGGCCGAGCCCCAGCGGCGCCTTCGCCACGACCGCGGCGAGGACCCGCTCCCCGGGCGCCAGCTCGGCGAGCGCCCCGGCGTAGGCCTCGGCGGGCGACGGGTCAGTGTTCATCCTGGTACCGCCGCTGCTCACCCGCGCGGAAGACCGGGTCGAGCAGCGCCTTCACCGCTTCCTTCGACAGCTCGGCGGCGTCGTCCTGGGCGCGCTTGACGGCCTGCAGGATGTCGGCCGCGAGGTCCCGCGAGCCGAAGCGCATGGCCCGCGGGTCGAGCTGCACGTCGGTGACGTCGGTGCCGGCGCCGCCGGCGCGCATCGTCTCGAACCGGTCCGCGACGCCGTGCGTCCTGCCCACGAACGCGGTCATCTCGGCCGGGTCGACGTAGCTGTCCTGTCCCGCCATCCGGTCCCCGCAGTCCCCGTCGGAATGCGGCCGAGGGTACCAAGCCCGCCCGCCGCCGGATCACAGGGTGGTGTTTCCTCGATGCTTCGACCAAGATGGATGCCGTTGCCGGCGCCGCACCGTTCGGGGGTCACGATGACAGCTGTCCAGCACGATCCGTCCGCGGCGCTGCCGCCGCTGCCGTTACCGCCGGCGAGCGGCTGCCCGTTCGACCCGCCCGCGCAGTACGAGAGCCTGCGCGAAGGCACCCCGGTCGTCCGCGTCGCGTGCCCCACGGGCGTGCAGGCGTGGCTGGTGAGCCGCTACGCCGACGTGCGGGAGGTCCTCGGCGACCCGCAGCGCTTCAGCAACCGGTCCGGCGTCGCCGCGCACATCCTGCTGGGCTACGGCGGCGACACCCCGGTCGGCGAGGGCGAGTTCCCGCGCATGGACGGCGCGGAGCACCTGCGCTTCCGCCGGCACATGGCGCCCGAGGTCTCCAACATGAAGCGGATCAACCAGCTGCGCCCGCTGGTCCGGCAGATCGTCGACGAGCGCCTCGACGCGCTGGCCTCGGCGCCGTCGCCGGTCGACCTGTACGCGGACTTCGCCCGGCCGGTCACGACCGCCGTGATCGCCGCGCTGCTCAGCGTCCCCAAGGAGGACCAGCACCTGTTCAAGACCGCCGCGGAGGCGCTGTCCGACGGCAAGTCCAGCGCCGGCGACGTCGCCGCTGCCATGCAGCCGCTGTTCGAGTACCTGTACATGACGGTCGTGACCCGCCGGGCCGACCCGGGCGAGGACGTGCTGAGCCGGATGATCGTGCGCAGCGACCAGACCGACCGGCCGTTCACCGACATGGAGCTGGTCATGATGAGCGCGGCGATGCTGATCGCCGGCTACGACACGACGGCCAGCATGATCAGCCACGGCGTCCTCGCGCTGCTGGAGCACCCCGCGGAGCTGGAGCGGCTGCGGGAGGATCCGTCGCTCGCCGGCGCCGCCGCGGAGGAGCTCGTCAGGTATCTCGGGGTCGGCTCGGGGCTGCTGCGCGAGGTCACCGAGGACACGTCGATCGCCGGGCAGCCGGTGAAGGCCGGTGACTACGTCGTCGTCGCCATCCAGTCGGCGAACCGGGACGCGGAGCTGCACCCCGACGGCGACCGGCTCGACATCGGCCGCACCACCGGCCCGCACCTCGGCTTCGGGCACGGCCCGCACCAGTGCGTCGGCCAGCAGCTCGCCCGCCTGGAGCTGACCACGGTCCTGGCGACGCTGCCGCGGCGGATCCCGACACTGCGGCTCGCGGTGCCGCTGGAGGACATCCGCTTCAAGGTGGAGACGTCGGTGTACGGGCCGGAGACGCTGCCCGTGACGTGGGACAAGGTCGAGCCGGCCGAGGAGGGCCTGTGATGCGGGTGTCGGTGGACGCGGACAAGTGCATCGGGTCGGGGGTGTGCGTCCTGGTGGCCGGCGAGGTGTTCGACCAGCGCGACGACGACGGGGTCGTGGTCCTGCTCGCCGAGCACCCCGCGGAGGAGCACCAGGAGTCGGTGTACGAGGCCGCGAACCGCTGCCCGGCGGCCGTCATCGAGGTCCACGACCGCGCCTAGCGCCTTGCACGCCTACGGCAGCGCGCTGTCCGTGCCGGCCAGGGACCTGCCGCAGGCTGCCGGCGGCGACCGCGGCCCCGGTGGACTGGAGCCCGACGGTGGCCGCGCCGACCGTCAGCGGGCCGGTGCCCCACTGGTTGCTGATCCGGACCCGGATCGTGTCGCCGGCGCGGGCGGAATGGACGACGTTGCGGATCGTGCCGCCGGTGGAGGAGCCGGCGGGCGCGGGGCAGTTCGCGTCGTCGTTGGCGGGCTCGTCCTGCGGCGCGGCGGCCCAGATGCCGACCGCGCCGGGGGCGGCGTCTCAGGCGGGCGTCGGTGCGGCCGGCGCCTGCTGCTCGTCGGCGTGGGCGATGCGGGTCAGCTCGCGCCACAGCAGCACCACGAACAGCGCCGAGCCGGCGAAGGCGAACCAGAACGGCGCCGTCACGCCGACGTGGGTCGCCAGGAGGCCGCCGATCACCGACCCGGCGACGAGACCGCCGAAGACGCTGATCGTGTTGACGCTGCCGACGCGGCCCTGCAGGTGCTCCGGCACCGCCCGCTGCCGGACGGTGATCGACGTGGTGCCCCAGATGAACGCGTGCGCGCCGAACACGAACATGATGGCCGACGCGACCCACGCGGACGTCGTCACGGCGAGCGCGAGGTGCGTGAGCGTCTCGATGATGAGCCCGGCGCGCATCACGTTGCCGAGGCTCACGTGGCGGGTCAGCCGGCCGTAGAGGCCCGTGCCGAGCAGCCCGCCGGCGGCGCCGACCGTGGTGAACAGCCCGAACCCGACGGCGTCGAGGCCGAGGCGCTGCTGCGCGTACAGCACCAGGACGGACCAGGCGGCGCCGAACGTGACGTTGAAGATCAGGATCGTCAGCGACAGGGTCCGCACGGCCGGGTGCCGGACCGTCCAGCGCAGCCCCTCCATGACGGCGTGCCGCACGTTGCCGGGCGCCTCCGTGGCCGGCCTGCTGGTGCCGGGCAGCGCGAGCCGGTACACCAGCAGCACCCCGGCGGTGACCAGCACGGCCTCCGCGGCGAACGGCCACACCAGCCCCGCGGCGAAGAGCACCGCGCCGAGCGGCGGCCCGACGAGCTGGTTGAGCGTCAGGTACCCCGCCTGCAGCCGGGCGTTGGCGACGACCAGGTCGTCCCGCCCGACCAGCATCGGGGAGAGGGTCGAGGCCGCGTTGTCGGCGAACACCTCGGCGATCGTCAGCAGCCCCAGTGCGGCGAGCGCGGCCGCGACCGGCAGCCGGTCGGCGGCGAGCAGCGCGATCAGCACGCACAGCACGACGGCCCGCAGCCCGTCGGCGGCCATGACGATCCTGCGCCGGTCGAGCCGGTCGGACAGTACCCCGGCGTAGAGCCCGAACACGAGCGGCGGCGCCCACCGCAGCAGCGCCGCCAGCGACACCAGGAACGCGTTGTCCGTCAGCGACGCGACGAGCAGCGGCCCGGCCGCGACCGCGATCCCGTCGCCGAGGTTGCTGGTCCACGACGACGCCACCAGCCACCGGAACCCCGTGCCCAGCCGCGCCGGTAGGACCTTGTCGACGACGGTGCTGATGACAGGGGCCACGAGGAGAGCACCTTACGGCGCCGGGCGCGGCCCCGCACGCGATTTTCAGTGGTTGCGGAGGAGCGATCCGGCGTTGTGAATTTTGTCCGGGATGTCGTTGTCGCGCAGCGCCATCCACCAGGTGGCGGCGTTGATGGCGATGACCGGTTTGCCCAGCCAGCGCTCGGCCTCGTCGGCGAGGCGGACCATGGAGAGGTTGGTGCCGCACTGGACGACGGCGTCGACGTCGGGGCCGTCGACCTCCAGGATCGCGGCGCGCAGCTCGTCCTCGGTGACGTGGGCGATCGACACCGCCGTCGGGCAGCGCAGGCCCTTGATGCGCACGACGTCGAAGCCGAGCTCGGAGAAGAAGCGGACCACGTTCTCGTCGCCGATCGGCTGGTACGGGGTGACGACCCCGATGCGGCGGGCGCCGTAGAGGTGCAGGGCGCGTTCGCAGGCCTCGGCGCCGGTGGCGACCTTCAGCCCGGTGATGCCGTTGATCTGGGCGACGAACTCGCGGTTGCCTTCGACGCCGCCCCAGAAGGTCTCCGCGGACATGCCCATGACCATGAAGTCCGGCTCGCAGGTGAGGACGCGCTCGCAGGCGTGGCCGATCTCGGCGCGGATCTGGACCAGGAGGTTCTCGAAGCCCTCGTCGCTGGACAGGTCCTGGTTGCGGATGTGGATGCGGGAGAAGTGGGCGGTCACGCCGGGCACGCCCATGGCGTAGAAGTCGGGTTCGACGATCGTGTTGGTGGAGGGGGCGATGACGCCGAACTTGCGGCGCCAGCCCAGGGCGTCGGTCATGCGGGCACCTCGGAGGGGGAGCGTCGGTAGGCGCGGACGGTGAGCCACGCCGCGGTGAGGAAGGCCAGCTGTGCGGCCGTGTTCGTGCCCTGCTCGATCCACTGCAGGCGCAGCGTCTCGTGGTCGGGGTGGTTGCGCAGCGGCACGAGCGCCGTGACGAGCACGATGCCGAGGGTGTACAGCGCGATGGCGAGCCGGGCCCGCCGCCGCCCCGCGTACACCGCGCCGATGACGCTGATCGTGGTCACGCCGGCCGTGGCGAGGATGAACACGGGCTTCATCGTGCCGGCGAGCGCGGCGCCGAGCGTGACCGCGGCATACACCGCGGCGAAGGGCCACCACGGCGCGGTGGGCAGCAGCGCCCAGATCAGCAGGACGGCACCCGCGGACATGAGGGGGAAGAGCGCGGCCTCCAACCAGGGCAGGTCGACCCCGAAGGCGGCGACGAGCAGCTTCCAGACCGACTTGGCGATGCCGCCAGCGCCGATGAGCAGCGCGCCGAGCCGCCCCCACGGGACGGCCTTGCCCAGCGAGGCCAGCAGCCAGAACCCGTACATGGCGAGCAGCGTCGGCACGAAGTCCTCGACGGCGAGGATGACAGGGTAGTCGTTCATGCCGTCACCTCCGCTGCGCTCCGGCGCCGGCCTGAACTAAAACCTGTCACGCTGATTCGCGGCCCTCCGCTGCGCTCCGGCCCGCTCATGCGAACAGGTCCCGCTTGCGGAAGGCGGCGGTGGCGAAGCGGGCGAACGCCTTGGGGGTGGTGAGCCAGGCGACCCGGCCGCCGTTGGGGACGCCCGCCAGGACGCGGTCGGCGAGCCAGAGGGTGACCGTCTCGACCTTGTCCGCGAGGATGTTGAAGATCTTCTTCGCCTTGGCGAACTCTTCGGGGGTGTAGTCGCGGGACAGCAGGTCGGTGACGACCATGCCGGGGGACAGGTGCGCGACCTTGACCGGGGAGTCCTTGCCGAGGTCTTTTGCCAGCGCGTCGGTGAGGTACGTGACGGCCCGTTTCGTGGCGCCGTAGGCGGCCAGACCGGGCGCCTTCTGGTTGCCGGAGCCGAAGCCCTCCATGTTCCAGAGCGTGCCGTGTCCCTGCGCGCGCATCGCGGCCAGGACGACGGCACTGGCATGGGCGAGGCCGCGCAGGTTGACGTCGATCACCGTGTCGAGCTCCTCCGGTGGCAGCTCCCACAACGGTTTCCGCGACGTGGACACACCGGCGTTGTTGATCCAGATGTCGACCTTGCCGAACCTGGCGACGGCCTCGTCCCACAGGTGCCGCACCGCGGCCCGGTCCGTCACGTCGGCGACCACGCCGAGCGCGCGCGGGTCCGCCAGCGGCTCGGCGATGGAGCGTCCACAGTAGACGACGGAGCAGTCGCGGGCCAGGAACTCGCGGACGAGCCCCTGGCCGATGCCCCGGGTGCCGCCGGTGACCACGACGACCTTGCCGCTCACGACGCGCTCCACTGCAGCGAGCCGTGCACGACGCCGGCGAGCGTGGCGCCCTCGTACACGCGATAGGCGACCGCGAGCGAGGTGCCGGCGCCCATGCCGGGGGTGGCGTCGAGCATGAACTCGCGGCCCGTCACCTTCACCACGTCGGTGCAGTGGACGGTGCAGTAGTTGGCGCGGCCGAAGGCGATCGCGTTGCCCCACGCGCCCGGCCCCTCGTAGAAGGAGCGGAACCCGTCCCGGCGCCACTGCACGGTGAACGAGCGCTCGTAGGCGCCGGACCAGGTGACGGTGAGGCGGGTGCGGAGCAGGTCGACCGGGTCGAGCGCGATCGACACGTCGACCGGGCCGGCGAGCTTCTGGTCGGCGCCCCACAGCTCGCAGCGTCCACTGTAGACGCCCGCCTGCTTGGTGGGGAGGATGAACGGCACGGGGCCGTTGCGGGTCTCGGCGGCGAGATGCTCCCGCAGCGCGGCCGGGGAGACGCCGCGCTTGTAGACGCCGTTGAAGCAGCCGACGACCGCCGGGCCCTGGTACAGCATGGACGAGTACACCTGGGTGTCGTCGCCGAGCACCTGGTTCCACGTGTTCAGGTCGACCTGCCAGCCGGGGCCGTAGTAGTGGGCGTCGACGAACGTGCCGTACGGCTGGCCGGTGCCGTAGAAGTCGGGCCCGGTGTAGATCCGGTCGGCGTCGGAGTCGACGACGCCGAACGCGAACGGCGCGCCGAGCCGGAACCGCCCCGCGAGCGGGCCGCCGCCCTCGAGGCCGCCGTCCATGTAGTACGTGGTGACGCCGTCTTCGTAGACCGACGAGCGGCGGATGTCCTCGTAGCCGCGCCAGGTGCCGTCGGCGTCGAAGAGGCTGGGCCGCCCGTGCCACTCACCGGCGATGCGCTGCTGCCATTCCGAAGGCTCAGCGGGGGCGGTCATGCGAGCGGCCCGCCCATCAGCACCTCGCGGATCTCGTCGGAGGCGGGCTCGCCGAGCAGGCGGGAGACCTGCGCCCAGACCGGGTCGACGGCGGGGCTGAACAGGTTGGCGCGCACGGCGGCGTCGCGGGCGGCGAGGTCGGTGTCGCCCAGCGACGCGACCACGTCGGCGGGCAGGCCCGCCTCGACCAGGCCGAGCCAGTGCGACACGTACTCGTCGACGATCGCGTCCATGCCCCGGAAGGCGGCCTCGTCGGCGCGGTGCACCAGCATCCACGGCGACATCAGCGCGTGCTGGCGCGGGCCGATGTGCGCCCGGCTGAGCCCTTCGCGCTGCGACGCCTCCTCGTACCGGCCGGTCAGCGGGTGGTACGCGGTGTCCATGTAGGACAGGTGGGAGGACAGCTCGGCCCGGGGGATGAGGTCGAGGTGGTAGGCGTAGTAGGCGCCGCCGTGGACGGAGTCGAGCGTGAAGTGCGGGATCCCGGACTTCGGCGCGGTGAACGCGAACACCATGTGACTGTCGAGGTTGATCGGGGGGACGACGAGCCCGACGTACACCACCCGGCTGACCTCGCCGTCACCCTCCCACACCCGCATCGTGCCCACGGGCGCCGGCGACATGGGTGAGCGCAGCTCCCGGTAGGGCGAGCCGACCTCGACGACGGGCAGGGCCCGCAGCGCGTCGACGACCCGGGTGGCGAGCGCGAACGGAAGTGACATCACTGTTCCTCCAGGTGGGCCTGCCCGAGACGCTCCGCCTCGGCGACCGTGGGGTGTTCGCCCTTCGCCTTGTGCACCCAGGCGCGGGCGAGCTCCGGGTTCTCCCGGCGGGCGGGGGAGGCGATGACCGTCGCCTCGCGGCGCGGGACGTCGCCCATGATGCGGTCCTCGTCGCCCAGCAGCCAGCCCTGCTCGGCGAGCTCCTGCCGGCGCCGCCGGTAGTGCACGGCGATCAGGTCGCTCTTCACGTGCAGCTCGGCGCCGAGGTCGAACGGCAGCAGCTCGGGGCGGACCTTGTCGACGACCGGGGCGTCCTGGCCGAAGATCTTCTCGACACGCTGGACGGCGTTCTTGTCGGCCCAGTTGCCGGTGAAGAAGTCGCGCAGCGCGACCCACTTCACGAGCGTCGTGGTCTCGTCGATGGGGATGTTGGTGTCGTAGATGATGAGGTTGCCCAGCGGGAGCCGGACGTGCAGCTTGATCATGTTGGGCAGCATCCAGCCGGCGGTGGTGGCGACCGGCGGGCGCTCCTTGAGGTTCCTGCCGCGCCGCCCGATCATCGCCCAGATGCCCTTCGGTGCGGGCGGGTGCAGCCGCACGGTGGCGAACGCCGACCACTGGTCGGGGATCTCCAGCTCGTACTCCTCGACGTCGGGCCGCTCCGGGTTGCCGAAGGCGCCGGCGTGCACGAACGGCGTGTGCGCGATGTCGCAGCCGTTCTCCAGGATCCGCTCGTAGTTGGACTTCCACAGGTACTCGCCGGTGACCGCCTTGTAGCGCCCGCCGTTGGTGACCAGGTCGTCGAACTCGGGCCAGACCGGGATCGGCGGCCGCTCCTCGGCGGGGAGGTCGCCGAGGAACACCCAGACGAAGCCGTAGCGCTCCTCCACCGGGTACGAGTCGACCCGGGCCTTCTTCGGGATGCCGCGGCCCGGCTGGTTCGCCGGGATCTTCACGCACGCGCCGCTGGGCTCGTACTCCCAGCCGTGGTACGGGCAGACGATCGAGTCGTTCTTCACCCAGCCGCCGGACAGCGCGGCGCCGCGGTGCACGCACAGGTCCGACAGCGCGACCGGGCGGCCCTTCGGCGTGCGGTACAGCACCAGCTCCTGCCCGAGGCAGGTGGCGCGCATCGGTTTGGTGGTGACGCGGTCGGCGAACTCGACCGCATACCAGAAGTTCTTCAACATGCGGGGCTCCTAGCGGCGCCGGACGGACACCAGGTCCTGGGGGAACGTGTCGAGCGCGGCCGGGTCGCCGTCGCGCAGGTGGGTGCGGAGGAACGCCGCGAGCAGCCCCGCGATCGCGCCGCGGGCGGTGGCGCCGCCGACGGTGGACGGACGGTCGAGGAACGACCGGGCCGAGGTGGGGTCGGCCGGCTCGACGACGCTGAAGTGGTTGGCGCCGTGCACGGTCGCGAGGACGTGGGCGCCCTCGCGGTCCTTGAGCGCCTCGTCGAACGTGCGGCTCACCGGGTCGTGCGGCTTGTCCGCGGCGGCGCCGTACCGGTCGGAGGAGGCGGCGATGACGCCGTCCTCGGTGCCGGCGAGCAGCATGACCGGCGATTCGACGAGCGCCTCGGCGATCGTGCCGGCGGGCCAGCCGAGCATCGTGGAGACCATGGTGTGCGCGCCGTACGTGGCGACCGCCCGCACCTGCGGGAAGAAGCGCCCGGACTGCAGCGCGACGGTGCCGCCGGCGGAGTGCCCGAACAGCGCGACCCGGTCCAGGTCGAGGGCGCCGTGCAACGGACCCTCCTCGGCGTTGAGCGCGGCCAGCCGCTCCAGCAGCGGCGCGATCGCCTGGCAGGTGGGGCCGTCGCCGTAGGTGCCGGGCCGGGCCAGGGCGAGGTCGACGCCGGGCGTGATGCCGACCTGGCCGGCGAACAGCGGGCCGACCCAGTCGTAGGTGACGGCGGCGAAGCCCTGCGCGGCGAGCTCGGCGGCCAGCCAGCGGTAGGCGTCCTGGCCGACGTTGACGCCGCTGAGCACGAGCACCACCGGGTAGGGCCCGCCGGCCGGGTCGGCCTGGAAGACGCCGCTGAGCCGCTCGGCGTCCGACCCGGTGACCAGCGCCGGGTAGTACACCTTCAGGTGCGCGGTCGCGAAGGGTTCGGGCGCGCCGGGGATCGTCGCCGCGGACCACAGGGAGCGGATGGTCGTCACGGGCGTGGCAGTTCGCGGTCGCCGCCCCACAGGGCACGCACGAGGCGCTGGGTGGTCTCCTCGCCGAAGTACCGCACGCCCATCACGTTGGCCGGGTCGCGGTCGGCGATGTTGCGCCGGGTCGCGAGGTCCCGCTCGCGCAGCGCGGCGCGCTCCTCCTCCGGCACCGGGGGAGCCTCGTCGACCCAGGTGAGCCACTGGTCGACCCGGGCGTGCAGCACGTCGCTGACCACCTGCAGGTTCCGTGCGGTGCGCTCGAAGGAGTACACGTACGCGTTCGGTGACAGCGAGGCGCGGATGAAGCCGGCCCGGCTGGTGAACCAGGCGAACTGGTCGTCCGCCCGGTGCTCCAGCCACGCGTCGTTGGGGCCCGCGTAGTAGCGGTCGAAGTAGTCGCCGTCGACGACGATGTCGGTCCGCGGGATGTAGTCGGTGTAGAACCAGCCGCCGGGCCAGCACAGCAGCGCGATGCCGAGGTGCGGCACCCGGACCTGCGGGCCGAGCCAGCAGGTGAGGTGCAGGTTCACGAAGCTGCGCGACGGGTCGCCCAGCCACGAGTGCACCATCCAGTCGACCTCCGGCCCGCTGTAGGCGGCCACCCGGCCGCCCGGACCCTCCGGATACGTCCCGTACTGCTCAAGAATGTCCGTCGACGGGTCGCGCGTCGTCGCGAACCTTGCGTCGATCTTGGCCTTGAGATCCGCCAGGAGCTGCTGGAACTGTGCGAAGGTGTCGTGGACGTCGATCACGGGCGACGCGTCGAGCATCTCTTCGACGTGCTGGACGGTTTCCTCCACGCGCTCACTCTCCAACGTTGGTCCGTAATGGAAACAGTGTTTCGCTACGGGTAACGGATGTCAACGGGTCAGTGCGTCGACGAGCTGCCAGGGCCGCCCGTCGAGGAGGTTGGTGCCGCGCGAGACGAGCTTGTTGCGGCTCTGCGCGGGCGCGAGGACCGCCGTGGCGACCGGCGTGCCGGCCTCCACGTGGGTGACGAGCGGGTGGCTGATCCTCCCCGTGAACGGCCCCTCCCACGCGGTCCACAGCGTGAAGTCGGGGCTGAGCGCGAAGAACGCAGACGGCGAGCCCAGGGGTGCCGCGGCGACGATGTTGAGCCGGTTCTCCGCCGCCCGCTCCGGCAGGCCGAGCGCCAGCTCCCAGTCCTCGGCCGGGGTGAACGGCACTGCCACCACGTCCGCGCCGGCGATCGCGGCCAGGCGGAACACCTCGGGGTAGATGGCGTCGTCGCCGACGACGACGGCGAGGCGCCCCCACGGCAGGTCGAAGGTGGCCACGCCGTCGCCGTGCCGGCTGACCTGCCCGGCCAGCCTCGCGACCGGGTGCAGCTGCGGCTGCCGGCCGATGACCCCCTCGCCGGAGACCACGACGCCGACGTGGGCGCCGTCCTCCAGGACGCTGGTCACCGCGACCGCCTCCGTGCCCTGGAGGAGCTCCCGCAGCGCCGGCACGACCGAGGGGTCCTGCAGCTCGGGCAGCACCAGGAACCGGGCGCCGGCGGACAGGGCTTCACGGCCCTCGGTGCAGGCGGGGTCCGCCGACCGCACCACCGCCGCGTGCAGCGACTCGGCGGCCCGCGGCGCGGCGGGGTCGTGCGGCGGGCGGCCGATCGGGGCGTAGACCGGGCCGCGGCGCGCGGTGAAGCGGTCGGTGCCGTCGGGGCGGCGCTTGTCCCTGGCAAGGGTTGGGTCGATGGCGGCGACCACGACCGCCTCGCCGGTCCGCGGGCCCTTGGCCACGACGGTGCCGTCCGGAGCCACGATCTGGCTCTCGCCGGCGCCGTGCAGCCACTCCGGCGGCACCTTGAGCCCGGCGCTGATGGCGCCCAGCTTGTCGGCCGGCAGCAGCGGGCCGACCTTGTTGGCCGCCACGACCCAGACCCGGTTCTCCGCCGCCCGCACCGGGATGTGCAGGCTCGCCTCGTCGGTGGCGAACGAGTTGAGGCTGTTGAGCAGCACCTCCGCCCCGCGCAGCGCGAGACCGCGGGCCACCTCGGGTGCGACGCCCTCCATGCAGGCATACATTCCGACGGTACCGAAGGCGGTGGCGACGATCGGGCCGTTCTCGCTGCCCCGGTGCAGGTGGTCGTTCTCGCTGCCCATCAGGGTCTGCTTGTCGCTCTGCCCGAGCAGCTCGCCGCCGGGACCGAAGAGCAGGTTCGTGCCCGTGGTCCGGCCGTCGTCGCGGGCGAGCGTAACGTTGATCTTCACGTGGACGCGGTGGCGCGCGGCCCTGTCCGCGACGGCGGTCAGGAACGGGTCGCCGAGGCGGCAGGCCATGCGGCGGGCGTGGTCGCGGTCGTCGTACCACGACAGGTGGTTGCAGAATTCCGGCAGGACCACCAGATCCGCGCCCTCGGCGACGGCCTGGTCGATCATCCGCAGGCAGTTCGCGAGGTTCGCGGACACGTCCTGACCGACGGCGAACTGGACAGCGGCAACCCTCACGAGGGCCTCCTGGTTCCTCTAGCGGAACAGTGTTTCCCGAACATACACTCGCCGCGCGTCCACTGAAAGAGAGGTCGATTCTGGTGCTGACCCATGTCGTCGTCATGAAGTTCCTGGATCCCGCCGACGCGCCGAGGGCCAAGGAGCTCCTGCAGGGCCTCGTGGGCGTGGTGCCGCAGATCCGCTCGATGGTCGTCGGCCTGGACACCGTGCGCAGCGACGTCTCCGCCGACCTGTGCCTGATCACCACCCACGACGACGTCGACGGCCTGCGCGGCTACCAGTCGCACGAGGCGCACCAGGAGGTCGGCGCCTGGCTGCGCCCCCGCCTGGCGTCGCGCACCGTGGTGGACTTCTGAGCCTGCCGCGCACCCCCCCCCGTGCCGGCCACCCGGCGGCATGAAAGGCCGCCGGGCGGGTAGGTCCGGCGGCGATGTGGAGGGGACGGGCGCTCGCGATCGCCCTCGTGGCGGCGTTCATGACGCTGCTCGACGTCAGCATCGTCAACGTCGCCATCCCCTCCATGCAGGCCAGCCTGCACATGAGCGCCAGCGGGCTGCAGTGGGTCCTGTCCGGTTACGCGCTGACGTTCGGGCTGCTGCTGGTGCCCGCCGGGCGGGTCGGCGACGCGCGCGGGATCCGGCCGGTGTTCGTTGCCGGGATCCTCGGGTTCACGGCGGCAAGCGCCGCGGCCGGGGCGGCCCAGAGCGAGGCGTGGCTGGTCGTCGCCCGGCTCATCCAGGGCGCCTTCGCCGGCGTGGTGAACCCGCAGGTGACCGGCCTCATCCAGCGCCTGTACCCGCCGCCCGAGCGGGCCCGGCCGTTCGGCCTGCTCGGCGCCACGATCGGCATCGCCACCGCGGTGGGGCCGCTGCTCGGCGGGGTGATCATCCAGTTCGCCGGGACGGCCGACGGCTGGCGCTGGGTGTTCTACATCAACGTGCCCGTCGGGCTCGCCGCCGCGGCGCTCGGCTGGCGGATGATTCCGCGGCGCCCCCAGGACCGCAGACGCCGGGAGAGCCTGGACCCGGTCGGCGTGCTGCTGCTCGGCGGCGCCGTCGTGCAGATCCTGCTGCCCCTGATCGAGCAGCGGCAGTGGTACCTGCTGGGCACGGGTGTGCTCACGCTCGGCGGGTTCGTGTGGTGGGAGCTGCGCTACGCGCGGGTGCCGCTGGCGGACCTGCACCTGTTCCGGCGCCGCTCCTACGCGCTCGGCACGGTCGTCATGCTGCTCTACTTCGCCGGGTTCACCGCGAACTTCTTCATCCTCACCCTGTACCTCCAGCGCGGCCAGCACTTCACGGCGCTGCAGGCGGGGCTGGCGATCACCCCGTTCGCGCTCGGCTCGGCCCTGGCGGCGTTCGCGGGCGGCCGGGTCGTCAACCAGTTCGGCCGGTCGCTGGTCGTGGCCGGGCTGGTCACGGTCCTCACCGGCCTCGTGGGCACGGCCGTGGTGCTGCACCTCGTGGCCTCGCCGTGGGCCCTGACCGTGCCGCTGCTGGTCGCCGGCCTCGGCAGCGGCCTGGTCATCACGCCCAACCAGACCCTCACCCTCGCCGACGTGCCGGTCGACCGCGCCGGCAGCGCCGCCGGCGTCGTGCAGACCGCCCAGCGCGTCAGCGCGGCGTTCGGCATCGCGGCGATCGGTGCGGTGTTCTTCGCCCGCCTCGCCGGCACGCACGGCGACTGGACCGCGGCGATCGAGATGGCCCTCGCGGTCGCGATCGGCTTCATCGCCCTGGCCCTCGCCGCCGCGGTGACCGACGTGCTCCTCGCCCACCGCCCCCACTGAACCCCTCAGGGGTCCGGTGGGGGCCGGCGCCGGCTTCCTCCTGCATCAGCCGCACCCGCCGGGCCCTGAACAGGGCCCGGCAGGAAGCCGGCGCCGGGGCGTGGGTCAGCTTCGGGCGCAGGTCAGGGCCGGCGTCGTCGCCGTGCCCGTCGCGATGAAGCCGAAGGTGGTCGAGGCGCCGGCGGCGAGGGCGCCGTTGTAGGACTCGTTGGTCACGGTGACGGCCGCGCCGCTCGTGGCGAGGCGGCCGCTCCAGATCTGGCCGATGCTCTGGCCGCTGCCGAGCGTCCAGCGCACCGACCAGCCGGTGATCGGCGTGCCGCCGGCGGTCACCGTCACCTCGCCCTGGAAGCCGCCGGACCAGCCGTTGGTGGTCCGGTAGGCCGCCGTGCACCCACCCGCAGCCGGCGGGGTCGTGACCGGCGGGGTGGTGACCGGCGGGGTCGGGTTCACCTGGCCGCCCTGGGCGGCGTGCTCCAGGTACTCCTCGATGTCGCGGTAGCCGTCGCCGTCCGCGTCGCCGTTGTGGTCGTCCACCTTCGGGTCGAGGCCGCTGGCGGACTCCCAGGCGTCGGGCATGCCGTCGCGGTCGGTGTCCCAGCCGCCGGGCCGGCCCACCTGGGCGGCGTTCCACAGGGCGCTCCACTCGCCCGCGTTCGGGGCGTTGATCAGGCCGCCGCTGGTCGTGCGGGTCTCGGCGACGATCCTGGTGTCGACGGCGTCGCGGGCCCACCAGAACGCGCCGGCGCGGTCGAGGACCTTGGGCAGCGCCGCGGCGGCCGTCTCGTAGGTCATGTTCGGCACATCGAGGCGGGCCGACCGGTGCGTCGGGACCGAGGCGTACTCGGTCCACGTGGCGTCGCGCCCGTTGGTCAGGTTCGGGTCCCCGTCGTAGTCGACCCGGTTGCCCGACTGGTAGAGGCTGGTGCCGGTGGCCCCGGTGAAGACCGCGGGACTGCTCGAGTTGTGGCGCAGGTACGTGTTGCCCACGAAGTTGGCGTTCGCGTTCTGGTTGTCGCCGCTGTAGCCCTTGCCCTCGAAGACGACGTTGTTGCTCCAGTCGACCGCGTTCACCGCGCCGGTCTCGTTGCCCAGCCGGGGCAGCCGGCTGAGGTTGTGGGCGAACAGGTTGTGGTGGTAGGCGATGTTCGAGCCGGTCACGTCGCTGCCGACGAGCGCGCCGTAGCTGTGCCCGTTGTAGTTCAGCCCCTCGGACACGATCGCGTACTGGACCGACACCTGCCCGGCCCCGTCGCTGGCGCTGATGCCCTCGTCGTCGGCCCAGCTGACCGACACGTGGTCGACGATCACCCGGTCGCCGGTGATCCAGATCCCGTCGTTCGTCGCCGTGCCGGGGTTGGCCTGGTCCTGCCCGGGCCGGAACTTGAGGTGCCGGAGGACGACGTTGTCGCCGGTGACCTTGGTCGCCTGCCCCATGATCGTGATGCCGGGCGCGGGCGCGGTCTGCCCGGCGATCGTCAGGTTGCTCTTGCCGATCGCGAGCCAGCCCTGCCGACCCGCCGGGGACAGCTTGATGGTGCCGGCGACGTCGAACACGATCGTCCGGCCGGTGCCGGGCGCGTTGGCGATGCCGTACCGCAGGGACCCGGGCTGCGGGGTGGTGGCGCTGTCGCTGAGGTTGGTGACGTGGTAGACGTCCCCGCCCCGGCCGCCGGTGGCGTACGCGGCCGGGCCGGCCGCGCCCGGGAACGCGGGCACCGCGGCCGCGTTCGCCGCGGGACCGGTGGCGACCAGCGCGGCCACGACGAGCCCGCCCGCCGCGGCGAGCAGCAGTGTTGTTCGTGCCGTTGACATGTCGGACCTCTCTGACGGGGGTGTGCGTCCCTTGAGAGATGCATGCCGGACGATCCGGATAACACTTTTCTACGACGGGTAGGCGGTGGGGGACAGGCCGGCCCCGCCCGCGCGGAACGCGGCCGGCGCGTGGACCACGCACGTCTGCGCGTACTCGGCGAGGCCCTCCTCGGCGTACTCGCGGCCCCAGCCGGAGCGCTTCACCCCGCCGAACGGCGCCCGCAGCGACATGCCGGTGCGGTTGTGGGTGTTGACGAACGCGAACCCCGCCTCCAGGCGCCGGGCGAAGGCGAACGCCCGCTCCTCGTCGGCGCTCCACACCGACGCGCCGAGGCCGAGGTCGTCGTCGTTGGCCATGGCCAGGACCTGGTCCTCGGAGTCGTACGGGACCAGCGGCACGACCGGCGCGAACTGCTCCTCGCGGATCAGGGCGGAGTCCGGCCTCGGGTCGACGAGGAGCATCGGGTGCAGGAAGTAGCCCGCCTGCTCGTCGTGGCCGTCGGCCTCGCGGCCCAGCTCGACGATCTCGCCGTTGGCGGCCATGGCCAGGTCGAACGCGCGAGTCAGGGCCTCGGCGCTGATCAGCGGCCCCATCGTGACGCCCTCGGTGAGCGGGTCGCCGACGACGAGGACCCGGGCCGCGGCGGCCACGTACGCGTCCACGAACTCGCCGGTGCGGTCCCGGGGCACGTACAGCCGCTTCGCCGCCATGCACACCTGCCCGGCGGTCGCGAAGCTCGCCATCACCAGGCGCTCCATGCTCGCGTCGTCGAACGGCGCGTCGGACAGGAACACCGCCGGGTCGTTGCCGCCGAGCTCCAGCACCGTCGGGATGATCCGGTCCGCGGCGGCCGCGGCGATCGCCCGGCCCGCGTCCTCGCCGCCGGTGAACGCGACCTTGCGGACCAGGCGGTGCGTGACGAGCGCCGTGACGAGATGCGCGTAACCGTGCATGACCTGGACGGCGGCGTCGGGCAGGTGCGCCTGGAACAGCCGGACCAGGCGGTCGACGGTGAGCGGGCCGAGCGGGGAGGGCTTGACGATGACGGTGTTGCCGGCGGCGAGGGCCGCGGCGAGCTTGAGCATCGCGAGGATGACCGGCGCGTTCCACGGGGTGATCGCGACGACGACCCCGTAGGGCTTCCGGACGGTCAGCAGCCGGCCCTGCGCGTCGTCGAGCTCCCGGTCGGCGTACGCGGCCGGCGCGTGCTCGATCACCCACCGCAGGTGCTGGACGGCGAACCCAATCTCGCCGCGGCAGTCGGGCAGGGGCTTGCCGATCTCCCGGGCGAGCAGGACGGCCAGCTCCTCCCGCTCGCCGTCGATCGCCTCGGCGACCTCGCTCAGCGCGGCGAGCCGCCGGTCGATCGGGGTCGCCGACCAGCCGCGGAACGCGGCGTGCGCGGCGCGGACGGCGTCGTCGACCCGGTCGGGGGCATTGTGGCCGACCGGGAAGACCCGCCCGACGATCTCGGTGCGCCGCGCCGGGTTCTCCCGCCGGATGACCGCCCGTGCGCTCATGCCGATACCTCCCGCAGTGACGCGATCATCGAGGACCGGAGCAGGTAGGCGCGGGCGGCGACCGGGTCGGCGGCGAGGGCGCGCAGCTCGTCGGCGTAGGCGGAGGCGCCGCCGGAGCGCAGCTTCTCCCAGTTGCCGTGGGTGGTCTTCTGCACGTAGTCGCGGGCGACGGCGCGCCTGGCGTCCGCGGTGCCGGTGATGACGTCGTCGTCGCCGGTCATGACGGCCTTGGCGAGGAGGACCGCGTCGTGGATGCCGGAGTTCATGCCCATCCCGCCCAGCGGGTTGTTGATGTGCGCGGCGTCCCCCGCGAGGAGCACCCTGCCCACCCGGAAGGACTCCGCGACCCGCTGATGGACCCGGTACAGCGTGGTGTGCGCGACCCGCCACGGCCGCCCGGGGTCGGCGACGCCGAGGAGCCGCTCCGGCAGCCTCGCCTTCTCCAGGTCGTCGGGGGTGTCCGGCGGGGTCGGCAGCAGCACCCGCCAGTGGTCCGGGGTCCGCAGCAGGACCAGCCACTCGACCGGGTCGAACAGGTAGTTGACGTCGGCGATGCCGGGCAGCAGCGCGGCGAGGTCCTCGTCGGTGGAGCCGACCAGGAACCGGTCCGGGTAGGTGATGCCTTCGAACGCGTCGCCGAACAGGGACCGGCGCACCGCCGAGTTGGCCCCGTCGGCGCCGATGAGCCAGTCGCCGCGGAAACGGTCGTTGACCGTCACCCCGGTGCGGTCCTGCGCGACGCGCTCGACGCGCTGTCCGAAGTGGACGGTGCCGGGCGGCAGCAGCGGCAGCAGCAGCCGGGTCAGCTTGCTCTGCTCGCACTGCACCCGGAACGGGTAGGGGGTGTCGCCGGCGAGCAGCCCCATGTCGAGCTCGGCGATGATGCCGCCGCCGCGTTCGCGGTACTGGAACCGCGGCGACACCAGGCCCTGCTCCAGGAGCGTGGGCAGGACGCCGAGCCCGGCGAGCATCTCCAGGGACGGCGGGTGGAACGTCGACGCCCGGGACTCCGTGGCGAGGGCGTCGCCCGCTTCCAGGACGGTGACGTCGGCGCCGAGCCGGTGCAGGGTGAGCGCGGCGGTGAGCCCGACCGGCCCGGCGCCGGCGACGATGACCTTCATGCGGGCACCTCCACTGCGTACTGGGCGTCGAGGGCGAGGGCCGAGCCCTGGCCGACGAGGCCGGTGAACGCGTCCCACGGCAGCCGGGTGACGCCGGCGGCGGTGCCGTGCGCGGCGATCGCGGCGTACGCGGCCCGGGCCGCCTGCAGCGCGGCGAGCAGCGGCGCGACCGGGTGCAGCACGAGCCGGACGCCCACCGCCGTGAGGTCCGCGTCCTTCAGGAAGACGTCGGCGCCGGCCGCCTCGGAGCGGTTGACGACCAGGGGGACGCCGGGCAGCGCGGCGTGCACGGCGGCCAGCTCCGCCGCGCCGGTGACCCCCTCGACGAAGACCGCGTCGGCGCCGGCGTCGACGTAGGCCAGGCACCGGCCGATCGCGTCGTCGAGACCGGTGACGGTGTAGGCGTCGGTGCGGGCGACGAGCACCAGACCGGTCGCGGCCTCGGCGACCGCCCGGATCTTCGCGGCGGCCACCCGCACGTCGACGAGGTCCTTGCCGGCGAGGTGCCCGCAGCGCTTCGGGCTGACCTGGTCCTCCAGGTGCAGCCCGGCGACGCCGGCGGCGGCGTACCGGCGGGCCGTCCACACCGCGTGCAGCGCGTTGCCGTAGCCGGTGTCGGCGTCGGCGAGCAGCGGCACTCCGCCGAGCGCGGGCGTGAGCGCGGCGGCGCGGTCGGCGATGTGGGTGCCGTGCACGTAGCCCAGGTCGGGCAGGCCGAGCGCGAGCGCCGCGACCGCCGCCCCAGACAGGTGCACGGCCGAGAACCCGGCCCGGGCCGCGAGCGCGGCGGTCAGCGGGTCGTACACGCCGGGCAGGTGGGTCACGCCCGGGGCGTGCAGCAGCGACCTCACAGCGCGAAGCCGTTCTCGACGCCGGTGACCCGCGGGTTGGTGAAGAACCGCAGGGTCTCCGCGGTGCCTTCCTCGCCGAGGCCGGAGACGCCCCACGCGGGGCGCGGCGTGAACAGGTGCAGGCTCATCACCGACGAGCCGTTGACCTTCACCTCGCCGGCCCGGATGCGGCGGGCGGCGGCGAGCGCGGCCTCCTCGTCGGTGCCGAACACGTAGCCTTCCAGGCCGTACGCGGTGTCGTTGGCGAGCGCGACGGCCTCGTCGACGGTGCCGTAGCCGTGGACGGTGGCCACCGGCCCGAAGATCTCGTGCCGGGCGGGCTCCTCGGCGGCGCCGGTGACGAGCGCGGGCGCGAAGAAGTTCCCGCCGGCGGGCACATCGGTGAACATGTGCGCCTTGCCGCCGAGGTCCAGGAGCCGGGCCGCGACGAGCGCCCGGTGCCCGCTGTGGATGAGCGGGCCGAGCTCGGTGGCGGGGTCGGCGGGGTCGCCGGCGCGCAGCGCGGCCAGGCGCTCACCGATCGCGGCGAGCAGCGACGGGAGCAGGTCGTGCGGGGCGATGAGCCGGCCCAGCGCCCGGCACCACTGGCCGTTGAGGGTGGTGAGCAGGTCGACGGCGGCGCGGGCGGCGGCGCCGACGTCGGCGTCGGGCATGACGAGCAGCGGGTTGTTGCCGCCGAGCTCCAGCTGCGCCGGTTTCAGCCCGGCCGCGCACAGCCCGGCGACGGCGCGGCCGCCGGGGACGCCGCCGGTGAACGACACGGCCCGCACCCGCGGGTCGCCGGCGAGCGCCCCGCCGACCTCGGCGCCGCCGTGCAGCAGCTGCAGCACGCCGGGCGGCAGGACGTCCGCGATCGTCTCGACGAGCAGCTGGGTGCCGGCGGGGGCGTACTCGCTGGGCTTCAGGATCGTGGGGCAGCCGGCGGCGAGGGCGTTGGCGGCCTTGTGCGCGGCCATCGGCGCGGGCGCGTTCCACGGCACGAGGCACAGCGCCGGACCCCATGGCAGCAGCTCGACGGTGACGGGCCGGCCGTCGTCGCGGGTGACGGTCCGGGTCAGCCAGCCCTCGCGCAGCTGCGCGGCGGCGAGCCGGAACGAGCCGGTGACGATGAACCCGAGCGGGGTCGCCTGCCGGATCGGCACGCCCGTGCTCGCGCTCTCCACGGCGACGATCCCGGCGACGGCCGCCTCGAGGGCGTCGGCGCAGGCGTCGAGCAGGTCGGCGCGCTCGGCCGGCGGGACGGCCGCCCACGGCCCGGCGGCCCGGTCGGCGGCGGCGAGGGCGGTCTCGACGTCCTCGCGGGAGCTGCCGAGCTGCGGGCCGAGCACCGCGCCGGTCGCCGGGTCCTCCAGGGTGCCGGGCAGCGTCCGGGTGGCGGGCTTCCAGCCACCGTCGACGAGAGAGCGGGCCGTCATGTCAGTGATCCTTCCCTGTCGTCGTCGTGGTCGACGCGACGTTGGCGAACAGGGCGTTCTCCGCGCCGGTGGTGACCAGGTTCGCGGCCTCCAGGCGGCCGCGCTCGGCGGGGAACGTCATCACCAGGGACATCGCGGTGTCGCGGACGGCGCGGGCGATGACGCCGGAGTTGGCGGTGCCGGACGTGCCGGTGCACTTGAGCGCGCCGACGGCCACGTCGAAGCACGCCTCGGTGATGGAGCCCTTCGCCATCCGCCACTGGCGGAACACGTCGTCCTTGCCGCGCAGCGGCGGCTCGGAGGTCTCCAGCTCCAGCTGGCGGCGGATCCACAGGTACGCGGTCTCCAGGCGCTCGGTCATGTCGCCGAACAGGACCTGGTGCATGGGGCTGCTGGCGACGGGCCGCCCGGTGTCGGCGAACGTCTTGCCGGTCGTCGCGGCGAGGGCCGCGTCGTACGCCGACTGCGCCGAGCCGAGGTAGACGGCGGAGATGGCGAGCTGGTTGCCGACGAACGAGCCGCGGCTGACCTGCAGCATCCGCACGAACGCGCCCGGCAGGGTCAGCGCCTCGTCGTCGGCGATGAACACGTCCTTGAGGGTGATGCCCTGGTTGGCGGTGGCGCGCATGCCGAGCGCGTCCCAGGTGGGGCGCTCACCGACGCCGGCGGCGTCGCGCGGGACGAAGAACGTGGCGAGCCCGGCGGCGGTGTCGGTGCCGTCCAGCCGGGCGGTGGTCAGGTAGTAGTCGGCGACGCCGGTGGCGCAGCCGAAGGACTTCTCGCCGTTGAGCAGCCAGCCGCCGTCGACCTTCGTCGCCGTGGTGCTGATGGAGATGTTCGCGCCGGCGCTCTTCACCGACTCGGACGCGAAGTTGGCCAGCCACACGCCGCCGGCCATGCGGGTCAGGACCTTCTCGGCGAACGCCCGCACGACCGGGACCTCGTCGGCCTCGAACAGGCCGGCCCTGATCGCCTCCAGCGGCAGCAGGCCGCGCGACGCGCTGGTGTTGTGGAAGAAGTACGCCAGCGCCGTCGACCCGCACGCGGTGCCCATCGCGAACGTGGCGGCGGCGAGGTCGCGCAGGGTGCCGCCGAGCCCGCCGTACTCCTCCGGCACGACGAGCCCGAGGAGCCCCGCGTCGCGCATCCGGGCGACGTGCTCGACTGGGAAGCGGCCTCCGGCGTCGGCGCCCGCCGCGGCGTCCCGCAGCGCGGGCAGGACGGCCTCGACCCGTGCGGCCCGGCCACGCTCGGCGTCGGACAGGCCGTCCAGCAGACGGTCGGCGGTGAGCTGTGCCATGACGGTCGGGGTCCCTTCAGGAGGTGGAAACGCGGTACGTGCGGCCGGGCAGCGCCCCGCCGAGGTGTCGTTCGAGGTCGGCGGCGGCGGCGACCAGGGCGGCGCGGGGGCTGTCGCAGGCGACGCCGAGCCGGTCGGCGAGGAACTGCACGTCCTCGCAGGCCAGGACCCCGTCGATGCCGCCGAGGGTGGTGTCGAAGTGCCGGACGCCGCTCTTCATCGCGGTCAGCGCGTTGACGAGGCCGAGGCCGTGCCGGTCGCGCAGGCGGACCCGTAAGGACACGGGCATGGGCCTCATGGCAGCCCGGACGGTCGCGTCCTGCAGCAGCTCCCGGACCTGGCGGGGCGAGGCGGCCTCGGCACCCTCGTCGAGGCCGATCTCGGCGCAGCCGAGCGCGGCGAGCGTGTCGACGGCGGCGAGCACGTCGGCGGCGCGGGCGGGCGCGAACGCGTCCGGCAGCCAGCAGGCCGCCGTCATGTCGTAGCGGTCGGCCTCGTCGAGGATGTGTTTCGTGACGACGGGGTCCCCGGCGGGCAGCTCGATCACCCCGGCGCCGGACAGGGCCGCGTCGGCGACCTCGTCGGCGGTCGCGACGAGCGCGGTCGCGGTGCGCCGGTCACCGGTCGAGACGAGGCAGCCGTACGGGTCCCGCACGCGCACCCGGACCCCGGCGGCGCGCAGCGCGGTGGCGAGGGCGCCGGCGGCGGTGGCGGGCACGGCGTGGGTGCGCAGCGCGGACAGCAGCCCGGTGTCGGCGACGCTGACCCGGTCGGGCAGCACGTCGGCGAGCTGGCCCCAGGCCCGGGAGTGGAACAGCAGCGGCGCGACGACCCGCTCGGTCGACGCGCCGAGGACCGCGCCGACGAAGATGGTGTGGTCGCCGCCGGCGTACGCGTGCACGACCCGGCAGTCGAGCCAGCCGACGGCGTCGGTGAGCACCGGCGCGCCGGTGACCCGGGTCTCCCAGGCGCCGCCGGCGAACCGGTCCGCGACGCCTTCCTGGCCGGCGAAGCGGCGGCCGACCATCGTCTGGTCCTTCGCCAGGACGCTCACGGCGAAGACGCTGCTGGCCTCGATGAGCGCGTGCGTGGTGATCCGCCGGTTGAGGCAGACGAGGATCAGCGGCGGGTCCATGCTCACGCTGGAGAACGAGCTCGCGGTCATGCCGTGCCAGCCGTCGCCCGCGACCGTGGTCACGACGCTGACGCCGCTCGGCCACTGTGCGAGCACCGAGCGGAACGTGTCGGGGTCGATCGTCACCCGCGCTCACCTTCTGTCTGCCGAACTGTTCCACTTGGCGAAACGCTGTCACCGTCAAGGTAACGACGGTGGTCAAGCGATGTCAACGATGTGCGACGCCGTTTCCCCTAGGGAAATCTGTGCTTAGACTTCTGGGGTGTCGACCACCACCACGGCGGCTTCCGCCGACAACACCGACGGCTCCGCGAGCCGCTCCATCGCGGCGGTCGAGCGGGCCATGGACGTCCTGCTCCTCTTCGGCCGGGTCGGGCGCCCCGACCTGGGCGTGACCGAGATCGCCGCCGAGCTCGGCCTGACCAAGGCGGCGGTGCACCGCATCCTCACCGCGCTGCGCAACCGCGACCTGGTCACGGTCGACCCGACGACCCGCCGGTATGCGCTCGGCCACGCGGCGGTCGCGCTCGGCCGCGCCTACCTGGCCCGCACCGACCTGCGCGCGATCGCGGCGCCGGAGCTGCGCCGGCTGTCGGAGGAGACCGGCGAGACCTCCACCCTGTCCATCCGCCGCGGCGACATGCGCCTCTACGCCGACCAGGTGGTGCCGGAGCAGGAGCTGCGCCTGGAGGTGCAGCTCGGCACGCCCTACCCGCTGCACGCGGGCGCCTCGTCGAAGGCGTTCCTGGCGTTCCTGGGCGAGGACGAGATCGAGGTGTACCTGGCCAAGCACACCCTCGGCGCGCTGACGGAGAAGACCATCATCGACGACGCTGCGCTGCGCCTCGAGCTGGCCGCCATCCAGCGCCGCGGCTACGCGACCTCGCTGGGGGAGCGGCAGGTCGGCGCGGCGTCGGTGGCCGCGCCGGTCTTCGACCACGACGGGCACGTCATCGCGGTGCTGTCGGTGGCCGGGCCGCTGTCGCGCTTCAAGCCGCGGATGTCGGAGTGCGCCGAGCGGCTTCTCGTCGCGGCCGCCCGGGTCTCCGGCCACTTCGGCTACCACGCGCCGTAGTTCGACGAGGGCTTCCGGGCGCCTCAGTGCATCCAGGGCTTCAGGACACCGAAGGCGGCGGCGGCGAGGACGGACAGCCAGATGCCCCACACGTACGGCAGGCAGCCGTCCACCGCCCGCCGCAGGCCGCGCTCCACCTCCGGGGTCGAGCCGGTCGTCATGAGCGCGCCGTAGGGGGCGGCGAAGCCGCGCAGCGTGAGCCGGATGCCGAGGCCGCACGCGATCGCCGTGGCGTAGAGCGCGACCTTCGCGCCGAGCCACTTCGGGTTCGTCGTCACGCCGAACGGCTCGGCGGCGATGACCGTGTACCCCGCCAGGGCGTACAACACCCCGATCAGACCGATCCGGATGCCCCAGTCCGCCCGTCGCACCACGGGGTGCTTCCCCGGCGCGTGGTGGTCCTTGACCGTCAGGAACAGCCAGCCGAAGGCGAAGAGCCACACCGGCAGCACCGTCCACCACTGGAACAGCTCGAAGCCGCCCAGGCGCGCGCCGTGCGAGTCCAGGGCCATCAGGGTGACGCCGCTGGGCAGGAAGAGCACCAGGCAGATCTTCGGCCCCAGGTCGAGCCCGCCCATGATCTTCAGCGCGGTGTTGCGCGCGACGGGCGGCAGGTCGGGCCGCAGGACGAAGCGGCTGGAGTAGAAGACGCCGAGGTCCCCGCCCAGCCAGAACACGAACAGCACGATGTGCAGCAGGATCCACCAGCCCATCGCACAATGGAAACACTGATCCGCTGTGGGAAACAAGTGCTTGACTCTGGCGTGGCGCGCTGCCTAGCGTCACGAGCATGACGCTGGGCAACTACCTCGAGGACTTCACCGTCGGCGCGGTCTATCAGCATCCGCTGGGGCGCACGATCAGCGAGGCCGACAACACGTGGTTCACGTTGCTCACCATGAACACCAACCAGAACCACTTCAACGCCCACTTCGCCGCCTCCGCGCCGTACGGGCGGCTCATCGTCAACTCCGGGCTGAGCGTCGCGGTCGTCCTCGGGCTGTCCGTCTCCGACATGAGCCAGCACGCGATCATGAACCTCGGCTGGGAGGAGATCCGCCTCACCGCGCCGGTGTTCGTCGGCGACACCCTCTACGCCGAGTCGATCGTCCTGGAGACCCGCCCGTCGGCGTCCCGGCCCTACGCCGGCATCGTCACCTGCCGCACCCGCGGACTCAACCAGGACGGCGACGAGGTGATGTCCTGGCGGCGCAGCGTCATGGTGTACCGCCGCGACGCTCCCCACGACAAGTCGCACTTCCCCGTCGCGAAGACCGGGCCGCTGACCGTATGAGCGGGCAGCGGAGCGACTCGGCCCGCTCATCAGGATGGCAGGATTCAGTCATGCCGACGCCGAAGGCGGCGGTATGACGATGCCGGCGCTGCACTTTCAGCCCTGGGGCGAGACGCTCCAGGAGCAGCTCGACGCGGCCCGCCGGGCGGAGGCGGCCGGGGCGGCCGTCGTCTGGGCGCCGGAGCTGCACCGCAGCGCGCCCGTCACCGCCGCCGCCCTCGCCGCCCGCACCTCGTCCGTGGGCGTCGGTACGGGGATCGCCCTGGCCTTCGCACGTAGCCCGTTCCTCACCGCGCTGTCCGCGCTCGACCTCGACGAGCTGTCCGGCGGGCGGCTGCGCCTCGGCCTCGGCACCGGCGTGCAGCGGCTCAACGAGGACTGGCACGGCGTCACCTGGTCCCGCCCGGTCCAGCGCCTCCGCGAGACCGTGCTCGCCGTCCGGGCGGTCGTCGCGGGCGCGCACACCGGTGACCCGATCGAGTTTGAGGGCGACGTCGTCCAGCTGCGCGTGCGTGGCTACCGCCGCCCGTACCCACCGGTACGGGAACAGATCCCGGTCTATCTCGCGGGCGTCGGTCCCGCCATGACCGCCCTCGCCGGCGAGATCGGCGACGGGTGGATCTCGCACGAGCTGTGCTCGCCGTCCTACCTGTCGTCGCACGTCCTGCCCCGCCTGCGACCCCGGCCCGGGTTCGAGGTCGTCGTGTCCGCCTGCTGCGCCATCGACGACGACCCGGTGCGGGCCCGCGCCGACGCCGCGGGGGTCGTCGGGTTCTACGCCTCGGTGCGCACCTACGGCGACCTGTTCGCCTTCCACGGCCTCGCCGACGAGCAGCAGCGGGTCATCGACGCGTTCCGCGGCGGGCTGCCCGCCGACGGGCTCGCCGGCGCCGTCGCACCCGCGATGGTCGACCGGCTCACCCTCACCGGCACCCCGGACGAGGTCGCGTCGCGGATCGCCGCCTACTCGGGGCCGGCCGGAGCCGTGAAGCTGAGCCCTCCCACGCACGGGCTGCCCGCCGAAAGGACGCGCGAGCTGCAGGAGCGGATCCTGCGTCTCATTGAGGAGGTGTACCGGTGAGACCGCTCGAAGACGTCCGGATCGTCTCGCTGGAGCAGTACGGCGCGGGACCGTTCGGGTCCGTGCACCTCGCCGACCTCGGCGCCGAGATCATCAAGGTCGAGGACCCGCGGACCGGCGGCGACGTCGGCCGGTACGTGCCGCCGTTCGCCGACGGCGAGGACTCGCTGTTCTTCGAGACGTTCAACCGCAACAAGCGCTCCATCTCCCTCGACGTCACCGCGCCGGCCGGGCGGGCCGTGTTCGAGGACCTGGTGCGGGCCAGCCACGCCGTCTACTCCAACCTGCGCGGCGACGTGCCGGCGAAGCTCGGCATCCGCTACGAGGACCTCGCCGGGATCAACCCCGCGATCGTCTGCTGCTCCCTGACCGGCTTCGGCATGACCGGCCCGCGCGCCACCCAGCCCGGCTACGACTACGTCCTGCAGGGGCTCGCCGGCTGGATGGAGCTGACCGGCGAGCCCGGCGGCCCGCCGACGAAGAGCGGACTGTCCCTGGTGGACTACAGCGGCGGTCTGGTCGCCGCGATCGCGCTCCTCGCCGGGGTGCACGCGGCCCGCCGCGACGGCGTCGGCATGGACTGCGACCTCAGCCTGTACGACACGGCCGTCGGCATGCTCACGTACCCCGCCGTGTGGCACCTCAACGGCGGCTTCCAGCCCACCCGGACGCACCACTCGGCGCACCCGTCGCTGGTGCCGTTCCAGGTGTTCGAGGCCCAGGACGGCTGGCTGGTCGTCGGCTGCGCGAAGGAGAAGTTCTGGCGGCGGCTCGCCGCCCTGCTCGACGAGGTCGCCGGCACCGCGCTCGCCGCCGACCCGCGGTTCGCGACGTTCGGCGACCGGCACCGCCACGCGACGATCCTGCTCGCGCTGCTCGAGGACGCGTTCGCGACGCGGACGGTGGCGGCGTGGCTCGCCGATCTCCAGCCCGCCGGCATCCCGTGCGGCCCCGTCAACGACGTCGCCGCCGCGCTCGCCGACCCGCACACCGCCGCCCGCGGCCTGGTCGTGGAGACCGACCACCCGCGCTTCGGCACCGTCCGGCAGCCGGCGTCGCCGGTGCGGGTCGGCACCGACCCGGTCCCGCACCGCCGCGCCCCCCGCCGCAACGAGGACGCCGGCTACGTCCTGCACGACGTCCTCGGCTACGACGACACCCGGGTCGCCGCCCTCGAAGCCGCCGGCGCCTTCGGACCACCCGCATGACGGTCGCGGCCGGGCTCGCCGAGTGGGGGCTGGCGGTCACGCCGGACGGGCTGCCGCGGCAGGCGGTCGACGCGGCGCTGCGGCACCTGCTCGACGGGTGCGGGACCGCCGTCGCCGCGCTGCGGGGCGGGGCCGCGGAGCCCGCGCTCGCGGTCGCGCGGGGGCTCGGGGGAGCGCCCGAGGCACGCATCCTCGGCACCGGGGTCCGGGTCGGGGCGCCCGCCGCCGCGCTCGCCGGCGGGGTCCTCGTCCACGCGCTCGACTTCGACGACACCCACGCCGGAGGCCTCGTCCACGCGACGGCACCGGTGCTGCCCGTGGTGCTCGCGGTGGGGGAGCAGCTGCGGGTCAGCGGGGCGGAGGCCGTCGCGGCCGCGGTCGTCGGGCTCGAAACGATCTGCCGGCTCGGAGGCGCGGCGCCGCACGCGTTCCACGCGCGCGGGGTGCACGCCACCGCCGCCTGCGGGGTGATCGCCGCGGCGCTCGTGGCGGCCCGGCTGCACGGCCTCACCCGGGCGCAGACGGTCGACGCGATCGGCATCGCCGCCAGCCAGGCCGGCGGGCTCCTGGAGTTCCTGCACACCGGGTCGTCGACGAAGCAGCTGCACACCGGCTTCGCGGCGCACCACGGGATCCTCGCCGCCCGCCTCGCCGCCGCGGGCGCCAGCGGGCCGGCGAGCGCGATCGAGGGCGCGTCAGGATTCTACGCCGCCCTGGCCGGCCGGCGGGTCGCGCCGGAAGCGGTCCTCGACGGCCTCGGCGAGCGGTTCGAGCTGACCCAGATCACCGTGAAGCCATACCCGGCGTGCCAGCTGCTGCACGCCCCGCTCGACGCCGCCGCCACCCTGCGCCTGGACCCCGCCGACGTCGTCGCCGTGGTCGTCGACATCCACCCCGACGCCGAGGCGATCGTCTGCGGGCCGGACCAGGCCGCGCCCCGCACCGCGTACCAGGCGAAGTTCGCCCTGGCGTGGTGTGTCGCCGCGATGCTCGTCGACCGGGCCGTCACCGTGGACACCTTCACCCGCGTCGACCGGCCCGACGTGTCGGCGTTGGCGGCGTCGGTACGGCACCGCGTGGCCGACTTCGCGGGCCCGGCCGCCGAACAGCCCGGCCGGGTCACGGTGACGCTCCGGGACGGCCGGACGCTGACCGCCGCGGTGCCGCGCAGCGGCGGCGGGCCCGGCGCGCCCGGCCTCGAAGCGACGGTGCGCGGCAAGGCCCTCGCGAACCTCGGCCCGGGCGGGCCCGCGGTCCTCGCCGCCGTCGCCGCCCTGCCGGCCGCGCCCGACCTCACCGATCTGCTCGACGCGCTGGGAGCGACCGCATGACCACCTACCTGCCGGGGATCGCCGGCCCCGACCCCGCGACCGTCTACGCGTCGGCCGCCCGTCACCTCGCGGACGCCGGGTTCGGGCCGGGCGACGTCGTCCACGTCGCCGAGTACGTCACCGCCGGCGCCCCACCGGGCGCGCGCGAGCGGTTCCTCGACGGGCACCTGGCGCCGGTGTCGGTCGTGCCCGTCGCCGGGTTCCCGGATCCGGGGCACCGCTTCGCCGTCGACCTGACGGTGCACCCCGGCGGGGGCGAGGCGGTCGCCGGTGGCCTGCTGCGCGTCGCGGGGGACCTCGTGCACCTGCCGAGCGTCCACACCACCACGGGCGCCTTCCGGGACCAGTACACCTGGTGCCTCGAACGCATCGGCGAGCTGCTGGGCCACGCCGGGCTGGGCCTCGACGCGCTGGTCCGCACGACCGACTTCACCGCCACCGCGACCCGCGCCGACTACCCCCGGTGCGGTCGCCCCCGGCGGGACCTGCTCGGCCCCGTCTTTCCCGGCGCCGCCGGGATCCTCGTCGACACGCCCGTCGAGGCCGGCGCCGCCGTGTCGCTCGACGCGCTCGCCGCCCGCGGGCCGCTGCGGCCGGTGAACCCGGGCTGGTCCCGGTACGACACCCTCACCTACCTCCCCGGCGTCCTGGCGGGCGGCACCCTGGTCATGTCGGGCTTCGGCGCGCTCGACCCGGAGTCACAGCTGGCCGTGCACGAGGACGACCTGCCGGCGCAGGCCGCGTTCGTCTACGACAACATCGACCTGGTCGCCGCCGGCGCCACCGTCACCCGCCTCCTCGAGTACGTCACCCCGGCCGCGGTGGCCGACTATCCTCGCCTTGCCGCCGCGCGCGCCGAGCGCTACCCGCACGCCGCCGTCACCTCCGTCGTCTGCTCGGCGCTGCTGCGCCCCCAGTTTTTGATCGAGGTCGTGCCGACGGCGGTGCTCGCATGATGACCGACGAGATCCGGGCCCTCATCGGCCGCGAGGCCACCTACACCGCGCCCGAACCCCTCGGTCGCGCGGCGATCCGCTACTTCGCCCTCGCGGTCGGCGACGACAACCCCGTCTACACCGACGACGCGGCCGCCCGGGCCGCCGGCCACGACGGGGTCGTCGCGCCGCCGACGCTGATCTGCGAGACCAACCAGTACGCCGGGCTGCCCCGCGACGCCGACGGCTACGCCGGCCACACGTGGGGGATCGACCTGCCCGGCACCCGCCAGGTCCGCGGCGGCAACGCCTACGAGTTCCACCGGGCGGTGCGCCCCGACGACGTGGTCACCGCCGTGTGGCGGCTCGTGGACGTCACCGAGCGGGCCACGGGTGCCGGGCAGCCGATGCTGGTGTTCACCTCGCGCGCCACCTACACCAACCAGGACGGCGAACTCCTCGCCACCAACGAGGAGACCATCATCTACCTGGCGGTGACGCCGTGAAGCCCGGCCTCGAACTGCCGCCCCTCGAACGGCTGATCGCGCTGCCCGACATGATCGCCTACGCCGGCGCCACCTGGGACTGGCACCGGCTGCACTACGATCCGTCCTACCTGGCGCCGCGCGGCCTGGACCGGCCGGTCGTCGACGGGCAGGTGTTCGGGGCGCTGCTCGCCGAGCAGGTCCAGGACTGGATCGGCGCCCGTGGCACCCTGCGCACGCTGCGGTTCCGGTTCAAGAACCTGGTGTACGCCGGCGACACGGTCCGCTGCGTCGGCACGGTCAGCGCGGTCGCCGGCAACCTCGTCACCATCGAGCACCAGGTCCTCGCCGAGGGTCGGATCGCCGTGGCGCCCGCGTCGTCCACAGTGGAACTGCGATGACCACCGGGGTCTGCATCGTCGGCGCGGCCGAGTCCGACCTCGGGGTCACCGGCAAGACCGCGCTGCACCTGCAGACGCAGGCGGTCACCCGGGCGCTCGCCGACGCCGGGCTGCGCCTCGCCGACGTCGACGGGCTCGCCACCAACGGCGTGTCCCGCTTCTCCGCCACCCAGGTCGCCGAGCACCTCGGGCTGCGTCCACGGTGGACGGACTCGACGTTCGCCGGCGGCGCGGCGTTCGAGCTCTACGTCGGCCACGCCGTCCAGGCGATCCAGGCCGGGCAGGCGTCCGTCGTCGTCATCTCGTACGGGTCCAACCAGCGCTCCGCCCGCAGCCGCACCTTCGACCCCTACGAGGCGCACACGCCGGAGGCGCAGTTCGAGCAGCCGTACGGGCCGCTGTACCCCGTGTCGGCGTACGCGCTCGCCGCGCAGCTCTACCTGCACGCGTACGGCGCCGACCGCGGCCGGGCCGGCATGACCTCGGTGGCCGTAGCGGCCCGCGAGTGGGCGCTGAAGAACCCGCGCGCCTACCGGTACGGTGCGGGACCGGTCGACATGGAGGCCAGTCCGCTGGTGAGCGACCCGCTGCGGGTCGCCGACTGCTGCCTCGTCACCGACGGCGGTGGCGCCGTCGTGCTGACCACCCTCGAGCGGGCCCGTGACCTGCCCGCCGTCCCGGTCGAGGTCCTCGGCTACGGCGAGGCGACGACCGGCACCTCCATCGTCGGCGTCGGCGACCTGCTGCGCACCGGCGCCGTCGACTCCGGCCGCCGCGCGTTCGCCATGGCCGGGCTCACCCCCGCCGACGTCGACAGCGCCCAGATCTACGACTCGTTCACCATCACCGTGCTGCTGACCCTCGAGGCCCTCGGCTTCTGCGGCTTCGGCGAGGCACCCGACCTCGTCGCCGCCGGGACGCTGCCGATGAACACGTCCGGCGGCGGGCTGTCCTACTGCCACCCGGGGCAGCTCGGCGTGCTGCTGCTCGTCGAGGCCGTCCGCCGGCTGCGCGGCACGGCGGACCGGGTCGCGCTCGCCCACGGTACCGGCGGAATCCTCTCCACCCACGGCACCGTCCTGCTCGGACGGACCTCGTGAGCATCCCGGTGGACGAGACGACGGCCGCGTGGTGGGACGCGACGAGGCAGCGGCGGCTCACCGTCCAGCGCTGCGCCGCCTGCGGGCACCACCAGCACTACCCACGCCCGCTGTGCCTGCGCTGCGGGGAGCCGGACCCGCCCCTGGTGGACACCTCGGGCGCCGGCGTGATCGAGACGTACACCGTCGTGCGCCGCGCGTCGGAGCCGTATGCGGTCGCCGTCATCGCGCTCGCCGAAGGCCCCCGCCTGGTGTCCAACGTGGAGCCGTGGCAGGACGCCGCGATCGGCGCCACCGTCGTCGTGCACTGGCGGCCGCTCGACGACGGCCGCAACCTTCCCGTCTTCCGTTTGGGGTGACCCGTGGACTTCGAGCTCACTGACGAGCAGCGCCAGTTCCGTGACGCGCTGCGCGCGTTCGTCGACAGGGAGATCCGGCCCGTCGCCCGCGAATGGGAGGCGACCGACCGCTACCCGGCCGAGATCGTCGAGACCATGCGGCGGATGGGGCTGTTCGGGCTGACCGTCCCCGAGGAGTACGGCGGCCTCGGCGCAGACATGGTCTCCTTCGCCCTCGTCTTCGAGGAGATCGCGAAGGGCTGGATGGGCATCGCCGGCATCCTCGGCAGCCACTCCCTGTCGTGCTGGCTGATCGCGCGGCACGGCACCGACGAGCAGCGCCGCGCGTACCTGCCGGACCTCGCGACCGGGGCCCGCCGCACCGGGATCGCGCTCACCGAACCCGACGCCGGCACCGACCTGCAGGGCATCCGCACCGTCGCCCGGCGCGACGGCCAGGACTACGTCATCACCGGCCGCAAGACCTGGATCACCAACGCCCGGCACGCCGACCCGCTGCCGGTCCTCGTCAAGACCGACCCGTCGGCCGACCCCGCGCACCGCGGCATGTCCGTGCTGCTCGTCGAGGCCGGCACCCCCGGCTTCGAGGTGCTCCGGGACCTGCCGAAGCTCGGCTACAAGGGCACCGAGTCGTGCGAGATCCTCTTCGACGACTGCCGGGTCCCCGCCTCCGCGCTGCTCGGCGGCGTCGAGGGGCGCGGCATGCAGCAGGTCCTGTCCGGCCTGGAGACCGGCCGGATCAACGTCGCCGCCCGCGCCCTCGGCATCGCCCAGGCCGCCTACGACGAGGCCCTGCGCTACGCGGGGCAGCGCAAGGCGTTCGGGTCGCAGATCTCGGACTTCCAGGCGATCCAGCTGCGGCTCGCCGACATGGCGATGCAGGTCCAGGCGGCGCGGCTCATGGTGTACTGGGCGGCGTCCCGCGCCGACGCCGGCCGCCGCGTCGACATGGAAGCCGGGATGGCGAAGGCGTTCGCGTCGGAGGCGGCCGCCGCGTGCGCGCTGTCGGCGATGCAGGTCCACGGCGGCTACGGCTACTCCAAGGAGTTCGACGTCGAACGCCTCTACCGCGACGCGCCGCTGATGATGATCGGCGAAGGCACCAACGACATCCAGCGCATCGTCATCGCCAAGGCGCTCACCAGCGGGAAGGGCAGCATCGGATGAGGTCCTACCTGTACGTGCCCGGCGACGCGCCCGCGAAGCTCGACAAGGCCCTGGACCGGGGCGCCGACGCGCTCATCGTCGACCTGGAGGACGCGGTGCCCCTGGCCGGCAAGGCCCGCGCCCGCGCGATCGTCGCCGCCTGGCTGTCCGACCTGCCGGCCGCCGGTCCCGCCGGTCCCGCTCCGGGTCCTGCGGTCTGGGTGCGGGTGAACCCCGGCCCCGCCGGCTTCGACGACGTCCGCGCGGTCGTCGGCCCCCGGCTGGCCGGCATCTGCCTCGCCAAGGCGGGCAGCGCCGCGGAGGTCGCCGCGCTCGGGACGGTGCTGGCCGCGGCCGAGGAGGAGCGGGGGCTTCCGGTCGGCGCGGTCCCCGTCGTACCGCTGCTGGAAACGGCGACCGCGGTCCTCGACGCCGCCCAGATCGCCCGGGCACCGCGGGTCGCGCGGCTGCAGATCGGCGAGGCGGACCTGCGTGCCGAGCTCGGCGTCACCCTCGGCCCCGACGAGCGTGAGCTGCTCTTCGTCCGCTCGCAGGTCGTCCTCGCGAGCGCCGCCGCCGGGATCGCCGCGCCGGTCGCGTCCGTCAGCACCGACTACCGCGACCTGCCGGCGCTGCGGGCGTCGACGGCCGCGTTCCGGCGGCTCGGGTTCGTCGGCCGGGCGTGCATCCACCCGGCGCAGATCCCGGTCGTCAACGAGGTCTTCACCCCGTCCCCGGTCGAGATCGCGGTGGCAGCCGACCTGGTGGAGCGCTTCGACGCGGCGGTCTCCTCGGGCGCGGGCGTGCTCGTCGGCGCCGACGGCCGCATGGTCGACGCCGCCGTGGTCCGCGCCGCCCGGCGCGTGCTGGACCTCGCCGGCGCAACCGCCGACCCGCGCTGAGCCGCGTGGCAGGGCAAGCGGCATCCGGTGCCCGGCCGCCGATCTTCGCTTGCTCCGCGGCTCCGCGGCTCCGCGGCTCCGCGGCTCCGCGGTGATCGAATTGCAGTTCTGGTCGTCATCACAGCCAGATTCGTCATTCGATCAAGCGGCGGGGAAGGATTGCAGGCTTCACGGCAGCCTCGCCACCGCCTTCGGGCCCAGGGCGAGCAGCTTCGGCTTCGCGGCGTCGACGTCGCCCGCGGCGACCACCACGACGACGAACGCGCCCTTGAGCGAGAACAGGAAGACGGTGCTGATGAACGCGGCCTCGCCGATGCCGGGGACCCGTTCGCTGTCCGGGAAGTTGGCCTTGACGGTCTCGAACTCGCCGTCGAACCCGGCGCGGTCCTCCGGGTAGACGCTGACCGTGGTGAGCAGCTTCGTGCCCTGCTGGTCGAAGGAGCAGACCCGCTCGCCGGTCCGGTTGCCGCGGATCTCCTCGCCGGGTTCGATCGTGCCGCCCTGCACCTGCTGCACCTCCTCCGGCGTGAGCAGCCCGCACGGGTCCGGGGTCGCCGCCGTCGCGGCCGGATCGAGCACGTGGTCGTCGGGCTCGTCGCGCGGGCGGAGCAGGCAGCCCGCCAGCGTCACGGCGGTGAGTGCGGCGAGCACCGTACGCACGGGCTTCGATGCGAGCATGCCGACAGTGTCACGCGCCGTGTCAACGCACGCCCGGGTGGCGTTGTGAACCTGCTGCGAAGGTGTCGGGCGGGTCCCGTGCACGGCCGCCCGTGCGGCCCGGATCGGCTCTACCGTGCGTCCCGTGGAGACGGTTGACGTACTGGTGGTCGGGGCCGGACTGGCGGGCCTGCACACGGCCCGCCTGCTCGCGGAGCGGGACCTGCGGGTCCTGGTCGTCGACCGGCGCAGGTCCCTCGCGGCCGGGGTCCGCACGACCGGGATCTTCGTCCGGCGCACCCTCGACGACTTCGACCTGCCCGGCCACCTGCTCGGCCCCGGCGTCCGCGACGTGCTGCTCTACCCGCCGTCCCGCCGCGACCCGGTGCACCTGACCAGCGACCGCGACGAGTACCGCGTCGCCGACATGCCGGCCGTCTACGACCACGCCCGGCGGGCCGCGGAGACCGCCGGCGCGCGGGTGCTGCTCGGCGTCCGGTACACCGGCATCACCGCAGGCATCGCACACCTGGACGGCGCCGAGCCGGTCCGGGCCCGGTTCGTCGTCGGCGCCGACGGTGCCCGCTCCGCCGTCGCCCGCGACCTCGGCCTCGACGTCAACCGCCGGCTGCTCGTCGGCGCCGAGCTCATCCACCCGAGCGGATCCGCCACGACCGTCCCCGCGTTCCACTGCGTCCTGGACCCGCGCGTCGCCCCCGGCTACCTCGGCTGGGTCATCGACGACGGGCACCACGTCCACGCGGGCGTCGCCGGTTACCCGTCCGCGATGCGCCTCGGCGTACGCCACCTCCTGTCGGCCTTCACGTCCGACGCCCCCGGCCTGACCGCGCCCGCCGGCCCCGTGGAGCGCCGCGGCGGCCCGATCCCCGTCGGCGGGGTCCTGCGCCGCCTCGCGTGCCCGTCCGGCCTCCTCGTCGGCGACGCCGCCGGTGCCGTCTCCCCGCTGACCGCCGGCGGCCTGGACCCGTGCCTGCGCCTGTCCGAGCTCGCCGCCACGGTCACGTCCGACTACCTGCGCACCGGCGACGACCACGTGCTGCGCGCCTACGACGGCAACGCCCTGCGCTCCCGCTTCCGCGGCCGCCTCGCCCTGCGCCGGGCCCTCGCGTCCGTCACGTCCCCGGCCGCCGCCGAGGCCGCGATCGCCCTCCTCCGCACCCGCCCCGGCCGCTCCGCCGCCGCCAGGATCCTCTTCGGCGACCGCTCCTTCCCCGACGTCCCGTCCCCGTCACCGTCACCCAGCCCAGTCCGGTAGCGGTTCCCTGGCGTCGATCCACGACGGCGGCACACCGGCGCCTGTGTCGGTGCGTTCACCGACTCCCGTGTACGCGGCCACGATCCCGCCGGCGATCGCCGCGGTCGTGTCGATGTCCCCACCCGCGAGGACGCACGCGGTCACGGCCGCCGGGTAGTCGGCGAGGTGCGTCGCCGCCACCCACACCGCGAACGGCACCGTGTCCTGCGCCGTGACCCTGCTGCCGTTGCCGAGGTCGTACGCGGCCTCCTGCGCGGTCCGCCCGATCAGCCGGCCCGCCTTCGTGAGCCCCCGCTCCACGGCACCTCCGGGTGTGTGTGGCCGCAGCAGCTCCAGGAACGCCCTCGGCTCCGGCCGCGCCCCACCGAGCCTCGCCGCCGCCGCGTGCGCCGCCGCGACGGCGACGACCACCGCCCCGGCGACCCCATCGGGGTGCGCGTGGGTGACCTCGGCGGACCGGGCCGCCTGCTCGGCCGCCCGTGCGGGCCGGTCCGCGTGGTACGCCCCGACCGGCGCCACCCGCATCGCACCCCCGTTCCCGAGCGACCCCTGCTCGCCGAACGCCCGCCGCGCGGCCTCCCGCCAGGGCACGCCCTCACGGATCTCGTGCAGGACGGTCGCCGCCCCGGCCCCGTAGCCGCGGTGCGACTCGTACCGCAGCGAGAACCGCGCCGCGAGCCTGTCCTGGTCAATGGCGGGCCCGTCCCGCAGCTCCGTGACGACGGAGCAGGCCATGTGCGTGTCGTCGGTCCACTCCCACGGCCCGTCGGGCACCCGCCCCGCGACCAGGTCGCCGACCGACCGCCCGACCATGAAGAACTGCGCCCCGAGCGCATCCCCGACCGACAACCCCGCCAGGCTGTCGTCGACCAGCCCGAGCCGCACCCGCTCCGTGAGCGCAAACCTCACCACCCCCAGATCCTCCCAGCACCCCCACCACCCAGCCATCCCAGGCCCGTTTCTCATGATCCGGAAGACTTTTCGTCGTCATAGCAGCAATTTGTCTTCCGGATCATGGGGCGGGCTCGGCGGCTGGTGATCCCGAGTGGTTGTGGTGGTCCTGTCCACCGGAACCGCGCGGGATGGGGAAGTGATGGCCGTCGTTTGCTGGACTGGTCGGTCCCGGGGCGGTTTCTCGTGATCCGGAAGACTTTGTGCTGCTATGACGACACAAAGTCTTCCGGATCATGGTGGTGGGTTTGGCGGCCCGTGATTCCGAATGGTTGTGGTGGCTGTGGCTGCCGGAATCGCGCGGGATCATGGGGAAGTGATGGCCGTCGCTTGCTGGACTGGTCGGTGCTGGGCCCGTTCCTCATGATCCGGAAGACTTTTCGTCGTCATAGCAGCAATTTGTCTTCCGGATCATGGGGCGGGCTTGGCGGCTGGTGATTCCGAATGGTTGTGGTGGTCCTGTCCACCGGAACCGCGCGGGATGGGGAAGTGGTGGTCGCCGCTTGCTGGGCTGGTCGGTCCCGGGGCGGTTTCTCGTGATCCGGAAGACTTTGTGCTGCTATGGCGACACAAACTCTTCCGGATCATGGGGTCGCGGCGGGCGAGCACCGGATGCGGCGCGTATGCGCCGCTTGGGGTGCGGGTGAGAATCCCCCGCCGCGGGAGCGGTGGGGGATTACAGCTCAGCGGCGGGGGGCTACTGGGGCGCTGAGGCCGAGGGTGAAGAGGCGCTGGTCGACCTCGTTGAGGGCGAGACGGAGGGCGCCCAGGGCGACGCTGTCGGCGCCCAAAGTTGAGGCGCGGACGTCGGGGAGGCGCAGGCACAGGCGGGCCAGCTCGCGGCGGAGCGGGTCGAGGACGAGGTCGGCGGAGCGGGAGAAGCCGCCGCCGTAGACGACGACCTGGGGGTCCAGGGCGAGGACCAGGGCGGCGGTGCCGATGGCGAGGTCCTTGACGAAGCGGTTGACGGCGGAGCGGGCGTCGCGGTTGCCGTCGCGGGCGGCGTTGAACACCCAGGCGGCTGCGTCGTCGGGGCTGACGGTGGCCGGCACGCCGGGGCACTGCTGCAGGTGGGAGGGGGCGGTGAGCCAGCGGACGGCCTTCAGGGCGCCGATCTCGCCGGCGGCGCCGCCGTAGCCCCGGCGCAGGACGCCGTCGATGATGAGGCCGGCGCCGAGACGCATGCCGGCGAGGAGGAAGACGATGTCGTTGGCGTCGCGGGCGGCGCCCTGCCAGCGCTCGGCGAGGGCGGCGAGCTTGCAGTCGTTCTCCACGACGATGGGGCAGGTGAAGCGGTCGCTGAGGTGGGCGGCGAGGTCGACGGTCTGCCAGCCGGGCAGCGGGGTGAAGAGGGTGGTCTTGCCGCTGGCGTCGACGGGGCCGGTGACGCCGATGGTGACGGCCCAGATGTCCTGCTCCGTCTTCCCGGCCTCCGACAGGCAGGCGGCGAGCACGGCGTCGAGCGCGGCGAGCCGCGACAGTGGGTCGGCGTCGGCGGCGACGGTGCGGCGGGCCGTGTGCACGACGTTGCCGTCGAGGTCGGCCAGCAACGTCAGTATCTTGTGGGCGCCGACGTCGACGCCGATGACGTACCCGGCGGTGGCGCGGAACCGGTACCGCCGCGCGGGCCGCCCGACGACGCTGCTGCCGCCCGGCTCGACGACCGTGGCCCAGCCGCCGGTGACGAGGCCCTGCGCGATGACGTCGACGGCGGGGCGGGACAGCCCCGTCACCTTCGCCAGCTCCGTGACGGTGGCAGGTGGCTGGTCGCGCAGCGCCCGGACGACCGTCAGCGAGTTGAGCTCGCGCAGCCGGGACAGATCGGTGCCGCTGATGACCTGATCTGTCACAGTTTCCCCTTGACGTTTCGTGCCGGCGGCGCGCCAATATTGCTATGGAGTTTACAAAGTACTCGGGGGATCGCAACCCTGTCACGATCGCGGTGGTCGGCGCGGGTCTGCGGGGGCGCCAGTACGCGCGGCTCGCGGCGGCGAGACAAGCCAGGATCGTCGCGGTCGCCGAGCCGGACCCCGAGCGCCGGGCGGCCTTCGCGAGGACCCACGACATCCCGGCGGGCGCGGTCTTCGACGGCTGGGAGGCGATGAGCGCGGCAGGACGGCTCGCCGACGCGGCCGTCATCGCCACCCAGGACCGGTTGCACGTCGAGCCGGCCGTCGCGCTGGCCCGGCAGCGGTACCACCTGCTGCTGGAGAAGCCGATGGCGCCGACGGAGCCGGAGGCGCGCCGGATCGCGGAGGCGGTCGAGGCGGCGGGCGTGATCGGCGCGGTCTGCCACGTGCTGCGGTACACGCCCTACACGAAAGCGCTGAAGGCGACGATGGGCAGCATCGGCGACCTGGTCAGCGTGCAGCACCTGGAGCCGGTCGGCTGGTGGCACCAGGCGCACTCGTTCGTCCGCGGCAACTGGCGGCGCGAGGACGAGTCGGGGCCGATGCTGCTGACCAAATCCTGCCACGATCTCGACTGGCTGGCGTACGTCGTCGGCGACACCCCCAGCCAGGTGGCGTCGTTCGGCGGCCTGGCCCACTTCCACGCCGGCAAGCGACCGCACAAAGCCGCAGCGCGGTGCGTGGACTGCGAGGTGGAGCCGACGTGTCCGTACTCGGCGGTCAGGCTGTACAAGGCAGAAGACGGCAGGCTGAGGTGGCCGGTGGACGCGGTGACCGACGATCCGCGCGATCTGGGACGCGCACTCCAAACAGGACCCTACGGCCGCTGCGTGTACGACTGCGACAACGACGTCGTCGACCACCAGGTCGTCGCCATGCAGTACAACGGCGGCGTGACGGCCACGTTCACGATGACGGCGTTCACGCCCATGCAGCGCCGGCAGACCCGGCTCTTCGGCAGCCACGGCAGCATCGAGGGCGACGGCCGCCACCTCACCGTCACCGACTTCCGCACCGGCACCACCAGCACCGTCGACACCGGCGAGCACGAGGACGGCCACGACGGCGGCGACGAGGGGCTCGTGGCGGCCTTCGTCGCCGCCGTCGCGGCGGGCGACCCCACGAAGCTCAGCTCCGACATGGCGACGAGCCTCGCCTCGCACCGGGTGGTCTGGTCAGCCGAGCGGGCCCGGCTGACCAGCACCGTGGTCAGGCTGTGAACAGGATCAGACGAAGGAGATGCTGTCGATCGTGACGGTGCCGCTGCCGCCGTACCAGAAACCCATCGCGAGCTGCGCGGGGTTGGCGCGGTTGATGCCGTTGGCGACCAGCGGGATCTTGATGTCCTGGAAGGTGCCGGTCAGGGCGGGGTGCCCGCCGCCGTCGAGGGTGTAGTCGGCGAACACCTTCGTGGTGCCGCCGAGGCTGAGGTTGAAGTGCGCCGCCGCCGTGCCCTTGATGCGCACGACGAGGTAGGTGCGGGTGGAGACGTCGACGCCGACGTCGCTGCCGAACCAGCCGCAGTTGTTGTACTGCAGGGTCAACGCGCCGCCGTCGACGGCGCCGTTGCCACCGCCGTTGAGGAAGCAGTTGCCGCCGGTCCACTTCCCGAGGTCGTTCTTGGCCGCCGAGGGGTAGGCGGGCGTGCCGTCGTAGTCGTCGACGACCAGGCCGGCCGGCACGGGCGGGGCGGTGGAGGCGGTCAGCGGTGCCGACGCCGGTGAGAGGTTGCCCGCCGCGTCGCGCGATTTCACGGTGTACGTGTAGCTGCCGGCGCTCAGGCCGCCGTCGGTGTACGCCGTGCCGGTGGGCGTGCCGACCTGCGTACCGTCGCGGAACACCAGATACCCGGTGACGCCGACGTTGTCGGTCGAGGGGCTCCACGCCAGGGAGATCGAGGTCGTGGTGGTGCCCGTGACCGCGAGCCCGGCCGGCGTCGACGGCGGTGCGCAGTCGGTGCAGCCGACGCCGACGGTGACGGCGTTGCTCGGGACCGACACGTTGCCGGCGGCGTCGCGGGCGGTGACGGTGTACGTGTGGGAGCCCGCCGGGACCCCCGTGTCGGTGTACGACGTGCCGGACACCGAGGCCACCTGCGTACCGTCGCGGAACACCGTGTATCCGGTGACGCCGACGTTGTCGGTGGCGCCGGTCCACGACAGCGACGCCGACGTGGTGGTCGTGCCGGTCGAGGTCAGCGTGGGCGCGGTGGGCGGCGCGCAGTCGGCCGTGCACGAGCCGACCTGGATCGCACCCGCGAGCACGTTGTAGCCCTTGGTCGCGTCCCAGGTGCCGGTGTTGGCCAGGCGCACGGAGTACGCGGGGTTGCCGCGCAGCCCGGTGGCCTGGTCGGGCAGCCACAGCGCGAGCTTGTACGTGCCCGCGGTCATCGACGGCAGGGTCACGGTCTGCGTGGGGACGGTGACCGCGCCGGGCCGCCAGGTGCGCGGGTCGAGGCCCGGCAGCGGCACGTTGTAGCGCTGGGTGCCGTTGTCGAAGACCAGGAAGACGGGGCGGGGCTTGATGATGCCCGCGTAGCCGTCGTTGGTCAGGTGCGCGGCGAACGTGAACGGGCTGCCGGCCACGGCCTGCGTGGTGTACGTGGCGTCCTGCAGGCGCAGCCGGTAGCCGAGCTTGCGCTCGATGCGGGTGAACAGGGTCTCGGCCGGGTCGCTGCCCGCCGCCGCCAGGTGCGCGGCCTTCCAGATGTCGGTGTTGACCGGCGCGTAGTCCTCGTTGATCTCCGTCCAGTGCTGGTGGGACAGCTCGTACTGGGCGTTGACGCCGGCGCTGTCGTTGCCGCCGCTGGCGTTGCAGGTCTCCCCGCCGATCATCTTGTTGCCGCCGGTGCTGGTCGCCATGTCGTACACCCACTGCTTCTTGACCGACACGTCGAACCAGCCGAGCCAGGAGTTCTGGTCGTAGGTGCCCATGTCGGCGGAGTCGGCGAGGAAGCAGTCGTCGTGGAAGCCGAGCCGGTCCTTGTCCTGGGTGGTCATGAGGCAGTTGTCGGGCAGCGGGCAGCCGGGCGGCGGCGTGGTCCGCTGGGCGAACTCGTAGTTGAAGATGGGGTAGCGGATCGCGATCGGCATCGTCGCGGGCGTGCTGCTGAGCAGCTTCTTGACGAGGCGGTAGCGGACCGGCGCCTGGCTCTCCTCCGACGACGCGGTGTAGGGGCTGGAGTGCCACTCGCCCCAGGCGCCGAAGAACCCGGCCTCCAGGTGCAGGATGACGTCGGCGTTCGCCGCGAGGACCGGCGCGAGCTGGTCGATGTGGCGCTCCATCTGCGGCTCGGTGACCGCGGAGTAGCCGTCCCAGACGTAGGCGACCCGCAGGACGATCTTCATGCCCTGGGCGCGGATCGCGGCCAGCCCGGTGCCCAGGTTGGTCATCAGGGCGGGCGGCAGGTCGGCGGTCTGGTACTTGTCGAGGTGAAGGTAGCTGTGGATGAGGGTGTTGCCGTTCGCCTTCGCGCGGGCGAAGGTGCGGTCGAGCATGTCGGGGTTGAAGCCGGGGATGGTGTTGCTGGCGTAGTCGTTGACGGCGGGGTCGTCGACGATCTCGTAGCGGTTGTGGAAGCCGCGCTCGGGGTTGGTGAACACGGTGCCGAGGTCGGCGGTGTAGGTGGCGGTGGTGGTCGGCGCCGCCGCGTGGGCGGCGCCGGGCGTCAACAGCAGCGCGACGGCGAGGAGCGCGGCCGCGATTCTGGTCCGGTGCATCATGCTCCTTGGCGAGGCCGGCGCCGTCCACAGTGGACGGCGCCGGCACCTGGGTCAGTTGCTGAAGGAGAGGCTGTCGATCGAGATGGAGCTGTTGCCGCCGTACCAGAAGCCCATGGCGAGCTGCGCCGGGCTGGTGCGGCTGATCCCGTTGGCGACCATCGGGATCTTGATGTCCTGGTAGGACGTCGTGATGACCGGGTGCGCACCGCCGTCGAGGGTGTAGTCGCCGAACACCTTGCTGGCGCCGCCGAGGCTCAGGTTGAAGTGGCTCTGCTCGCCGCCGGAGGCGCCGCGGACCCGCACGACGAGGTACGTGTACGCGGAGACGTCGGTGGCGACGTCGCTGCCGAACCAGCCGCAGTTGTTGTACTGCAGGGTCAGCGCCCCGCCGGCGACGACGCCGTTGCCGCCGCCGTTTCCGAAGCAGTTGCCGCCGGTCCACTTCGCGAGGTCGTTCTTCGCCGCGGACGGGTAGGCGGGGTTGCCGTCGAAGTCGTCCAGGCCGATGCCGCCGCCCCCGCCCCCGCCGCTCGCGGAGGTCGTGACGGTCAGCGGGCCGGACGCCGCCGACACGTTGCCCGCGGCGTCGTAGGCCTGCACGGTGTACGTGTAGGCGGTCGACGCGGACAGGCCGCTGTCCGTGTAGGACGTGGTCGCGGACGTGCCGACCTGGGTGCCGCCGCGCAGCACGCGGTAGCCGGTGACGCCGACGGCGTCGGTCGACGCGTTCCAGGTCAGTGACACGCTGCTGGCCGTCTTCGCCGGCGAGGCGAGCCCGGTCGGCACGGTCGGCGCCGTGGTGTCGCCGCCGCCCCCGCCGCCGACCCCGATCGCGCCGAGGCCCAGCCACCCGTCGGCGTTCTGGGTGGCGTTGCCGAAGCGCAGCTTCTTCGCGTTCGCGCTCACCGCCTCCAGCGGGTTCCTGACCCGCAGCACCAGCTGGTACGAGCCGGTCGCCACCCCGGTGAGGCTGACGCCGGCCTGGAAGTGCTGGGGGTAGCCGAAGTCGCGGTACGTGGGGTCGGCGCCGACGCCCCAGTCGGGGAACGCCCGGATCTTCAGCGGCTGGACGGTCCGCAGGTCCCAGGGGGTGTCCCAGGTCTTGACCACGGTCCCGGCGGAGTTCTTCAGGCCGAGCGTGACCGTCCACGGGTAGTAGAACGGGGCCACGCCGTTGTTGACGAGCGTGACGCCGACCGTCGCGCTGCTCCCGCTGACGGTGTTCGGGAAGTACGCGTGGGTCGCGGACAGGTCATAGCCCATGAGCCGCACGGCCGCGGCCACGTTCGGGTCGGACGGCGAGTAGCTCTGGCTGGTCTGGTTGATCTTCCAGGTGGTGTGCTCCAGCTCGATGCAGGCCTTCATGTTGTCGACCTGGCCCGAGCCGCCGGGCCACGAGGTGAACGCGGAGCTCTGGATCTCCGGCCGGACCTCGCCGCCCATCGAGCTGGTGATCCACTTGTTCTCCACGCCCATGTTCACGGCGCGCTGCAGCTGCGAGTAGCTCGCGCCGCCGAGCGACTGCGGCAGGGTCACGCCCGCCAGCGGCGAGCCTTCCTTGTAGCAGAACGAGTCGTCGTGATAGCCGATGTCGCGGGTGTTCGCGGCGCCGCCGGCGGAGTCCGGGTAGCGGATCTCCAGCTTCGTCTTGTTGAACGCGGTGTCGAACGCCTGGATGATCTGCGCCCCGTGCGCGTCGGTCGGCATCAGGTTCGGGTAGCCGTCGGCGGTGTCGGTGTCGAACGGCCACGTGTGCCACTCGCCCCACAGGCCGACGATGCCGAGGTTGATGAAGCCGATCCGGGGGTCGCCGTCGTAGCGGGCGCCGAACGCGGCGATGAAGTTGGACAGCGCGCTGAGCAGGTAGGGGCTGTCGTAGTCCGGCGACACCGTCCCCCAGAAGGTGTTGTTGCGGTACGTGACGTGCCCGTCGAAGCAGTGCGGAATGGAGTTTCCGGGATGGCTGCCGGTGCCGCCGGGATACTCCATGAAGAACCGGATGGCGGCCTGGTTGCCGTACGACGCGATCTCGTTGAGCGCGCTGTCCACGATCGACCAGTCGTAGCTGCCGCAGTTCGCTGCGTTGGTCATCACCTCGGACAGCCCGAAGTAGCTCCACGCGAGGGACCGCGGGTAGCCGGAGTTCTGGTTGTCGCCCGGGAAGTAGAACCGGGCGAAGCCCTTCAGTGGGTTGTCGAGCGGGCTCGGGGCGGCGGTGAGCGGGTGGTCGGTCAGCGACGGGCTCGGCGTGGCGGGCGGAGCCGGTCTGGCCGGTGGGCCGGCCGGTGCCGCGCCGGCGGGCTGCGCCTGCACGGTCACGGCGAGCACGGCCGTGGCGGCGGCCGTGCAGAGTGCGGCGGCGAACGCGAGGGCTCGCCGCCGCGGGGCGGTACGCATGGATGGGCCTCCGGGACGTGGGGTGAAGTCCCCGTACCTCGATTTGATACGAGGAGGTGTTGACAAAGTTTCCCTGAGCTTCATCATTATTAGCGGCCGCCCACCCCCCGCCGCAAGACATCAATCTCGAAGACTTTCGATGGACGAATCGAGGCCGGACCGTGACGATGCGTAACTCCCTGGCGGTGACCGCGCCGCCCGCGCCGGACCCGCCCGGCGGGCCGTCAGGCGCCGCCGGACCGCGCCGTCACCGCGACGACCGGCGGGTCGCCTGGCTGTTCCTGCTGCCGGTGCTGGTCGGCTTCGCGGTGTTCTACCTGTACCCGACGGTGCGCGGCGTCTGGTACTCGCTGACCGACTACAGCCTGCTCAACACCCCGTCATACGTGGGCGGCGACAACTACGCCAAGCTCGTGAGCGACGCGCAGTTCTGGAAGTCGCTGCGGATCACGGCGTACTACGTGGTCGTCAACATCGGGTCGCAGACGCTGCTCGCCCTCGGCGTCGCGGCGCTCATGCACCGGCTGACCCGCTCGGTCGTGCTGCGGGCGACGCTGCTGCTGCCGTGGCTGGTGCCCAACGTGACCGTCGGGCTGCTGTGGATGTGGCTGCTGGACGCCAACCTCGGCTTCGTCAACCACCTGCTGACCGCCGCGGGGCTGGACAGCCAGGGCTTCCTCACCTCGCCGGACCTGGCGATGCCGTCCATCGCGCTCATCAACACCTGGGCCTACACCGGCTACACGGCGCTGCTGCTCTACGCCGGGATGCTGCAGATCCCGCCGCACCTCTATGAGAGCGCCTCCCTGGACGGCGCCGGCGAGCTGCGGATGTTCCGCATGATCACGCTGCCGCTGCTGCGCCCGATCCTCGCGCTGGTGCTCGTCGTGTCGCTCATCGGCTCGTTCCAGATCTTCGACACCGTCGCCGTCACCGACAAGATCGTGCCGGTCGGCGCCACCCGGGTCATCTACTACTACATCTACCAGCAGGCATTCACGTACTTCCACATGGGCTACGCGTCGGCGGTCGCCATGGCGCTCGTGCTGATCCTCGGCCTGCTCACCGCCGTGCAGATGTGGCTGCTGCGCGCCTCCCGATCCGACCTCACCTGAGAGGGGCCTCATGTTCCGCCGCCTGACGCCTGGCCGGCTGCTGGCCTGGACCGCGCTGATCGCCTTCCTCGTGGTGACGATCGTGCCCTTCTACTGGATGGTCCGCACCGCGCTCACGCCCGCCGCCGACATCTACCGCGACAGCACCGGCCTCGTGCCGGAGCATCCCACCCTCATCAACTTCGAGCGCGTCCTCGGGCTCGTGGACGACCAGACCGCCCGCGCCGCCGGCGGCTCCGGCGCGAAGATCAACTTTTTCCGGTACACGCTGAACTCCCTGATCTACAGCGGGCTCATCGCGACCGTCCAGACCTTCTGCTGTGCCATGGCCGGGTATGCCTTCGCCCGGCTGCGGTTCCCCGGCCGGGACCTGCTCTTCGGGCTGTTCGTCGCGGCGCTGATGGTCCCGCCGATCTTCACGCTGCTGCCCAACTTCGCGCTCATGCGGCAATTCGACGCCGTCGACACCTTCGCCGGCATGGTCGCGCCGTCGCTGCTGATGACCCCGTTCGCGGTGTTCTTCCTCCGCCAGTTCTTCCTGTCGGTGCCGCGCGAGGTCGAGGAGGCGGCCGTCATCGACGGCGCGAGCCGCTGGGGCATCTTCTGGCGGGTCATCCTGCCGATGAGCCGCGGCCCGCTCATCACCATCGGCCTCACCACGTCCGTGTGGGCGTGGAAGGACTACCTCTGGCCGCTGCTCGTCGGCCGCGGCGAGGACAACCGGGTGCTCACCGTCGCCCTCGGCGTGTTCCTCCAGCAGTCACCGAACACCGCACCCGACTGGACCGGGCTCATGGCCGGCTCCACCCTGTCCGTCCTGCCCGTCCTGCTCCTGCTGATCTTCCTCGGCAAGCGGCTCGTCCAGTCGCTGAACTTCACCGGCATCAAGTAGCCGACACCCCCCACCCCATCCTCGAAAGGGATTTCCATGTCCAGAATCCGCATGGCGGCCGCCGCGCTGTCCGCCGCGGCGATCGTCCTGCCCCTCGCGGCCGCCTGCTCCGACGAGTCCGGCGGCGACACCGGCAACGTCACGCTCAACTACTGGCTCTGGGACGACAAGCAGCTCCCGCCCTATCAGGCGTGCGCCGACGCGTTCACCAAGGCCAACCCGAACATCACCATCAAGTTCACGCAGACCGCGTGGTCGCAGTACTGGCAGAACCTGACCACCCAGCTCGCCGCCGGCAGCGCGCCCGACGTGTGGACCGACCACGCGTCCTACTACCCGCAGTTCGTGTCCAGCAACCAGATCCTCGACATCCAGCCGTTCGTCACGAAGGACAAGGTCGACCTCGGTCAGTACCAGGCCGGCCTCGCGGACCTGTTCGTCAAGGACGGCAAGCGCTACGGCCTGCCGAAGGACTGGGACACGATGGCCCTGGTCTACAACACCAAGCTCGTCACCGACACCGCCGGCCTGGACAAGCTCACCTGGAACCCGGGCGACGGCGGCACCTTCGAGCAGGCGATCGCCAAGGCCAGCGTGGACAGCCAGGGCCGCAACGGCCTCGACCCGGCCTTCGACAAGAACAACGTGAAGGTCCACGGCTTCCTGCCGGAGTGGGCGGACGGCTCGCAGGGCCAGAACGGCTGGGGCGACCTCGCCGTCGCCAACGGCTTCACCTACCTCGACAAGAACCCGTGGGGCACCAGGTACAAGTACGACGACCCGAAGCTCGCCGAGACCATCGGCTGGTTCAAGCACCTCATCGACAAGGGCTACGCGCCGAAGTTCGACAAGCAGTCGAACCTCGGCCGGGACGCGGTGATGGACACCGGGACGGCGGCGTACACCATCGTCGGCTCCTGGACCATCGGCACCTACCTCGGCACCGGCGCCAAGCAGCAGTACGCCTTCGCCCCGCTGCCCACCGGCCCGTCCGGGCGCAAGACCGCCATCAACGGCCTCTCCGACGCCATCTACGCCGGCACCAAGCACCCCGACCAGGCGTGGGCGTGGGTGAAGTTCCTCGGCTCGTCCGCCTGCCAGGACATCGTCGGCGAGAAGGCCGTCGTCTTCCCCGCCGTCAAGTCCGGCACCGAGAAGGCCCTCGCCGCCCACAAGGCCGCCGGCCGCAACGTGCAGGCATTCACCGACCAGGCGACCGCGTCCGGCGGCACCTTCTTCCTGCCGATCACCGACCACGGCAACGAGGTCAGCCAGATCGTGCAGGACGCGATCCAGTCCGTCGTGCTCGGCCAGGCCGCCCCCGCCGACGCGTTGAAGAAGGCCAACGACCAGGTCAACGCCCTGTTCAAGTAGCACCTTGAACCAAGCGGCGGGGCGCTCGGCCCGCGTCCCGCCGCCACACAACCTGATGAGGAGAACCATGGCACAGCTCGTCGAGGTCGGCGGACACCGCTTCGCCGTCCAGCACTCCGCCGCACCGGCAGTCGAGATCGGCTCCGCCCCCGGCGGCGTCCTGCTGCCCCCCGGCCGGGTGGCGATCCTGCACGGCCTCGGCGATGCGTCGTTCTACCGGCACGGGCAGAACTCGTGGAGTCCGTGCGGCTGGCGGCGGCTGAGCGAGCCCCCGCTGCGCGTGCCGAACCCGACCCGGCTGGTCACCGCCGACGACCCCACCTTCGACGACCCGGCGCGGCACCACTCCTCGGCCGTCGCCGCGCTGCAGGGCCCCGACGGCGGCACCCTGCTGCTCGGCGCGCTCGGCCTCGACACGCCGCGGCTCATCGCCGACCACGACACCCTCACCGGCTGGTACGCCGCCGCCGGCGCCGACTGGTTCCTCGCCTACGGCCCGGAGGAGGACGTCTTCGCCGCCTACGCCGCGGCGCTCGCGTCGCGGTTCGGCGCCGGCACGCGGAAAGCCGGCAACGTGTGGTGCAGCTGGTACGCCTACTACGAGAACGTCACCGAGGCCCAGCTGACGAAGGACGTCGCGGACCTCGCCGGGCTGCCCTTCGACGTCGTGCAGATCGACGACGGCTGGGAGGAGCTGGTCGGCGACTGGCAGCCCAACGCGAAGTTCCCCAGCGGCATGCGGGCGGTCGCCGACCGCATCGCCGACGCCGGGTTCACGCCGGGGCTGTGGCTCGCCCCGTTCATCGCGCTGCCGCACTCGCGCCTCGCCACGGCACGGCCCGAGCTGCTGCTGCGCGACGGGTCCGGGCAGCCGGTCGTCGCCGGGTACAACTGGGGCGGCCCCTACTACGCCCTCGACCTCGCCCGCGAGGACGCCCTGGCGCACGTCGCCGAGCTGATCCGGACGGTCGTGCACGACTGGGGGTACCGCTACCTCAAGCTCGACTTCGTCAACGCCGGCGCCGCGCCGCTGCCGGGCCGCGACCGCGACCGGCTCTACCGGGAGGGGCTGCGGGTCATGCGGGAGGCCGCCGGCGACGACGTCTACCTGCTCGGCTCCGGCGCGATCCTGCTGCCGTCGCTCGGCATCCTCGACGGCCTGCGCAGCGGCCCCGACGTCGCGCCCATGTGGGACAACTACGCCTCCGTCGACCCCTCCGACGCCACCGCCCGCAACGCCGTCGTCAACAGCGTGCACCGGCTCTGGCAGTCCCCGCTCGTCGAGGTCGACCCCGACGTCATCTACTTCCGCAGCAAGCTCAACCTGCTCACCACCCAGCAGACCCGCTGGCTGCGCGACCTCGCCGACGTCTGCGGCTTCCGCGCCGTCTCCGACCCGCCGAGCTGGCTCACGCCGGCCGAGGTCGAGGACATGCGCGAGTACCTCGACGCGAAGCCGGTCATCCGCCGGCTCGGCCGCTACCGGTTCACCCTCGACGGCCGCGAGGTCGACTTCGCCCCGGCCGTCGCCACCGACGGCCAGCTCTACCCCATCTCCTGAGGCGGTGCCGCCCGATGCCCAAGACGGAGTCCAGCCCGGAGCCCCTGCTGCCGGCCGTTCGCCACCAGCGCATCATCGAGCTGCTGGCCCAGACCGAGTACGTGACGATCGCCGACATCCGCAACGCCACCGGCGCCTCCCTGGCGACCACGCAACGCGACCTGGCGCGGCTGGCCACGACGGGCGCCCTGGCCCGGGTCCGCGGCGGCGCCACCCGCGCCCAGCCACCACGCGGCGAGGCCCGCCTGCTCGCCGCGTGCCTGACCCGGGTCCGCCACGCCCTCGACCGGCACGACCTCACCACCGCCGAGAACGCCCTGCACCAGGCCCTCGACGCCTGCGCCCGGCTCCGCCGCGGCTGACCCCGGCCGCGGCGGAACCAGCGGGATCGGGGCCGTCCGGTGGCGTACCTCCGGACAAGGACCGGACACCGGAGTCGAGGAGCACGCATCGCCGGACTTCTATGCTGGCGGAATGACGGACTCACGGGTGCGGCTGGTCCACAAGGGGGCGCCCCTGGACGACGGGGTGGCGATCGGGAGGGGACGGCCGGACCGCGGCCGGACCGAGGTGGTCGTCACCTGCCCGACGTGCGAGGAGCGGGTCGCCGTGGCCGTCCTGAGCCGCTCGGCGGTCCGGCGGGAGAAGGTGCTGGTGAGCGTGGCCTGCCTCGTCGCGGCGGGTGCCGGGGTGGGCGGCATGGTCTGGGTGTTCGGCAGCGACGCCGTCCACGACGGGTTCGGGGTGCTGGCCATGCTCGTCGTCCTGACCGCCGTCGTGGTGTGGTTCGAGCGGACGGCCACGATGGACGACGGGGTGCGGCTGAAGCGGGCGCGGGCGCACGCGCTCGACCGTCCCGGCTGGACCGACTGGTATCAGTACGAGTTCGAGGCCACCCCCTAGCGATGCGGCGGCGCCCGCGGCCGCCGGTGGCGGCCGCGGGCAGCAGCGCGTCGGCCCCGGGGTGCCGGGTCAGAAGCGGGCGATCGAGGCGTCCCGGATGCGCGGGGCGGCGAGGCTCTCGGCGAGAGAGCGGGGCCGGTCGCCCCAGCCGTCCGACGAGCCGCTGCCGCTGCCGCCGGCGACCCAGGCCGAGTGGACGGTGTGCAGGTTGACGGTGACGCCCTCGCCGCCCTCGTCCGTCGTGATGAACCGCGGTGCCAGGATCTCCACGACGGAGGCGGCGGTGGGGGCCTGGAACAGCGGCGTCGCCTCGCGCTCGTCGACCTTGGTGCCGGACAGGGCGGTCAGGGCGCTGCGCCCGGGCAGGCCGCGCCACCAGTCCTTGTCGACGCCCTCGCCGGTGCCGTCGACCGGGTTCGGCGTGGCGATCGGCGTGCCGGGCGGCACTGGCGTCTTGTCGTCGGGCACCGGCTTGTCGCCGCCGCCCTTCGGTTCGTCCTTCTTCCCGCCGCCGCCGCCACTGCCGGATCCGCCGCCGGACGGTTTGGGATCGGGCTTGGGGGTCGGCTCGGGGGACTCGGGCGTCGACGAGCCGCCGCCGGGGTCGCCGTACTCCGGCGCCCGCGGGCCACCCGAACCGGAGCCGGAGCCGGACGGCTCGCGGTCGGGCCGGTCGCCCCACGGGCCCGCCGGCTCCCCGCCGCCGCCGTACCCGCCGCCGCTGTCCGCGCCGCCCGGGCTGCCGTACCCGGTGCCGCCGTAACCCGAGCCGCCGTACCCGCCGCCGCTGTGACCCGGTCCGCCGTAGCCGGGTCCGCCGTAGCCGAAGCCGTCGCCGAGGCCGCCGAAGCCGTCGCCGAACCCGTCGCTGCGCCCCGAGTGGTCGCCCGGCTTGGCGGGCTTCGCCGGGGGCGGGCCCCACCAGCCGAAGCGCTGGCCGATCTTGTCGACCTGGTGCGGCGCGACCAGCACCGCGCCGACCAGCAGCACGATCTCCGAGCCGGGCACGTGGAAGAACTCGCCGATGATGCCGAGCACGATGAGCCCCTCGCCGACGTCGGACATCTTGTCCCAGGCGTCGCGGTAGTCGACCCCCGGACGCCTCGGGTCCGGCTTCGGCGGCTTGAACGGCAGCATCGACGTCGTGGCGTATCCGCCGCCGCCGCGGGTGTAGTACAGCCCGGCGGCCGGGTCCCAGAGCACGGCGCCGCCGAGCAGCGCGCCGTCCGCCGCGGCGCCCGCCGGGCGGCCGTAGGCGTCGTAGGAGTACCTGCGGACCGGCGCGCCGGCCGCGTCCGCCAGGCCGGCGATCAGGCCGCGGCCGCTCAGCACGTACGTGTAGCGCGCGCCGTCCTCGGTGGCCACCTGGACCGGCTGGCCGGGGCCGTCGCCGTAGGTGTAGCTGCGCAGCAGGCGCTCGCCGTCCCACTCCTCCAGCAATTGGTCGCCGCTCCACACCCGGGTCACCCCGTTGCGGCCGACCTGCCGGCCGTGGGCGTCGTAGCCGTACCGGATCGCGCCGCCGTCGACGCCGACGATCTGGCCGTCGTGGTCGTACTCGTACGTGCGGCCGGTGCCGTCCGTCGTCTCGCCGGTGCGGCGGCCGTTGTCGTCGTAGGTGTACGCGGTGCCGCCGGCCGTCACGTACGCGCCGCGGGCGTTCACGGTCGCCGCGTCGACCACCTCGGTGCCGTCGGGCAGCGTCTCGACCCGCCGCTGCCACAGCCCGAGCGGGCCAAGCTCGTAACGGACGGAGACCCCGGAGTCCCCGTAGGCCGCGGCCGTGAGCCGGCCCGCGGCGTCGTAGCCGAACCGGTCGCCGGTGCCGCCCGCAACGCCGGTGCGGTCCTCGGCGACCGGCCGCCGCGCGTCGTCGAACAGGTAGGAGAAGGCGTCGGCGACCGCCCCGCCCGGGGACCGGTACGTGAGCGCCGTCAGCCGCCCCGTGCCCGTCGCGTACGACAGCTCGGCGACCAGCGACGTTCCGAAGTGGACGGTGACCGGCCGGCCGTCGGCGTCGTACTCGTACGACACGATCGTGACGCCGTCCTCGGCGACGCCGGTCAGCCGGCCCCGGCGGTCGTAGGCGCGGCCCACCCGGCGGCCGCTCGGGTAGACGAGCCCGGTCAGGTTCCCCGCCGTGTCGTAGGAGTATCGGATCGTCCGGCCGAACTGCGTCTCGGTGAGCGGCCGGCCGAGCGAGTCGTACGTGACGGCGGTGCTCGCGTCCGGGGTCCAGGTGGACGTCGTCCGGCCCAGCCCGTCGTGGCGCAGCGCGGTCACCGGGACGGCGACCCCGCCCGGGGCGGTGACGGCCTGCGCGACGAGCCGGCCGGCGGGGTCGCGGTCGCTGGTGACGACCGTGCCGTCGGGCTGGGTGAGCCGGACGACGTCGCCGCCGGCGTCGCGCTCGAACTCGGTGACGGCGCCGTCGGCCTCGATCACCGTGGCCAGGCCGCGCGGCCCGTACGTGGCGCGGGTCAGGTTGCCGGCCGCGTCGGTGCGGGCGGTGACGCGACCGGCCTCGTCGTAGCTCACCTGGTCGAACAGCACCTGCCCGGGCGCGGCGGTGCGGACCCGGCCGGTCGGGCGGCCCAGCCCGTCGTGCACGTACCGGGTGGACCCACCGGCGCCGTCCACGTGCCCGACCAGCCGACCAAGTCCATTGTGGACGAACAGGTCGGCGGGGTCGTCGCCGAGCCGGCGGGTGCGCAGCTGGTCGAGCTCGTCGAATGTCTGCGTCACCACGGTGGCGCCCCGCCGCAGGTGCACCGGGTTGGAGTTCTCGTCGTAGCCGACCGCCGCCGTCAGGCCCGACTCGTCGGTGACGGAGGTGATGCGGTTCGCGCCGTCGTACGTCATCGTGAGCGCGCCGCCGGCCGGGGTCCACCAGCGGACCGGCTTGCCGTGCCCGCCGTACTCGACGAAGGCCGAGACCAGGCCGTTGCCGCCCAGCGGCGCCCCGGTCGCCGGGTCGTGCCACGACCGGTCGATGCGGACCAGCCGGGCGAGCTCGTCGTAGGAGTAGAACGCCTCGGCGAGGACCGCCGGGTCGGCGTTCCCGGCGTCGCCGGTCAGCCGGACCCGCACGACCCGGTCCGCCTCGTCGCGCCACTGGTCGAGCGAGGTGCCGTCCGGGCCGTCGTACCCCGCGTACCGGTGCAGCCCGTCGTAGCGGAACCGGGTGGTGTGACCGCGGCCGTCCGTCTCGGACTCCAGCTGGCCGTTCGCCGTGTACGTCCAGCGCAGCGCGGTCCCGTCCGCGGCGACCGCGGCCACCGGCAGGTTGCGCTCGTCGTACGTGTAGGTGGTGACCGCGCCGGTCGGGTCCACCTCGCGGACCACGTTCTCCGCGGCGTCCCGCTCGAGCACGGTGACCTGCTCCAGGCCCTCGCCGGCGACGGTGCGCCGGATCGGGTTGTTCAGGTCGTTGTAGGCGAAGCGCTCGACCACGACCGCCGGCTCGTCCGCGGCCTCGGCGCCGTCGAACGCGCCGCGGACGAACGACACGGTGCGCTCGACCAGGTTGCCGTTGAGGTCGTACGTGTACGCCTGCCGGTACGCGTCGCCGGCCCGCGAGCGCAGCTCGGTGACGTCGCCGTGGGCGTCGCGGACCAGCCCGGTCGCGGCGCCCTTGCCGTCCACGACGGACGTCACGTGGCCGGCGGCGTCGTAGGTGAACGCGGCCGTCACCGTGTCCCGGACGACCCGGCGCAGGTAGCCGCCGCGCGCCGGCGGCTCGGCCGGGTCGCCGGGTGCCGTCCGGGCGCCGGTCGGGTCGTCGTCGGCGTAGTACAGGTACTCGGTGGTCGCCCCGCGCGCGTCGGTGTACCGGGTCAGCTGGCCGCCGTCGTTGACCTCGAAGCGTTCGGTCAGCGTGACCGTCGCCGCCTCCTCGCCCGGCAGGGACACCGTCGCCGGCGGCGTGGTGCGCTCGACGAGGTTGCCGCGCTCGTCGTACGACCAGCGCCACCGCCGCCCGTGCGGGTCCACCATCGTCACGACACCCTGGTGCGCCGGGTCGTACGCGTACCGCCGGACCTGCCGGACCGAGCCGGACGCGTCGACGCGGGCCGCCTCGGTCAGGTTCCCCCGGTCGCGGGGGTCGTCGGCGTCGGGGTCGTAGCGCCACTCGTCGCGGTGCCCGGCCGGGTAGACCCGCCGGACCAGCTCGCCGTGCCGGTCGTGCTCGCTGCTGGTGGTCAGCGCGACGCCGCCGGACCAGACGGTCTGCTCCACCACGTGCCCACGGTGGTCGTGGCGCAGCTCGACCCGCCCGCCGTTCTTGCCGGTCAGCCGGGTCAGGCGGCCCTCGTACCCGTAGGTGATGGTGCCGCCGCCGTGCAGCTGCGTCACGACCCGGTCCTCGTCGTCGTAGACGTTGCGCAGGAACGTGCCGCCGTTCGGGTCGGTGACGCTCTCCAGCCGCAGCCGCTCGTCGTACGTGTACCGCACCGTGGGCCGCTCGAGCCCGTTGTTGCGCGGCGGCTGGACGACCGTCACCAGGCACCCGTCGCCGTCGTAGGCGTACTGCCAGCGGCGGCCGCCGTCGTCGATCTCGTGGATCCGGCCGTCGCGCAGGCGCAGCCGCACCTCGCGGTCGAACGGGTCCGTCACGAGGATGGCGTCGTCCTCGTACGAGAGGCGCACCGTGTTGCCGTTGCGGTCGGCGACGGCGACGAGCCGGCCGCCGGCCTCCGGGTCGGTGAACACCAGCCGGTTGCCGCGCGGCTGGAGCAGCGCGAGCCCGTCGCCGGCCCGCTCCAGCCGCGCGTACACGCCGTCGGGCGGGTCGAAGCCGGGGCCGTCGGCGCGGTCGGTGAACCGCAGCTCGCGTCCGGTGCCGTCGCGCATGATCAGGCCGTCGCCGGCCCAGGTCAGGCGCTTGTCGTAGGCGAAGCACCAGCCCCGCCCGAAGGGGCCGTCGGGCGGCCCGGTCTGCGAGCGGTAGGTCCGGGCGATCTGGACCGACGGGCCCCGCCCGGACAGCTGGAGGTCCATCAGCGTGGGGGCGTGTTCGCCGCTGTGACTGAGGACGTGTGCACCGATGACGGTCGCGTTCCGTGTGGGCATGCGCACATGGAAGCAGCGCGGTCACGCTCCGTCACGTGAGCGACGGCTTCACGACTGTCCGAGCAGGGTGTCCACGGTGGGCAGGGTGGCGAGGGCGGTGGTGCGGGCGGCGAGCGCCCCGGCGGCGTCGGGGGTGAGGGCGCGGGCCGCGTTGAGCTGGAACTTACGGGTCAGGGCGGCGGGGGAGAGGGGCGCCTCGGCGCTGCCGAGCGAGGCGTCGACGCGGTGCTCGTGGACGGTGCCGCCGGCGCCGGCCCGCAGGACGGCGGCGAACGCGTGGGGGAAGATCCTCGTGGCGCGGTCGTCGGCGACGCAGCGGACCTTGGCGGCCAGGTCGAGGCGGGCGGGGTCGAGCGGGCCGGTGAAGTCGTCCAGGCCGACGCCGAGCCCGCCGCCGCCGAGCAGGGCCGTGGCGACCGTGTAGGGGCCGGAGAACTTCCCGTGGTAGGTGCTACGCGGCCGGATCTTCTCGGCGGCGGGTTCGGCGATGGTACGCAGCGTCGGCGCGGCCACCCCGAGCTCGATCCAGTCCACGGCCGCGGGATCTAGGCCGGCGGCGCGCAGGGCGAGGGCGCAGTCGATGCCCGGGTGGGTGAAGTGGTTGGACGGATAGGGCTTGAACGCGGTGCGCAGCAGCTCCCAGCGGGTGCCGAGGTCGCCCAGGAGCGCGTCGTCGTCGCGGCGGCCGTCCGTGTACGCGGTGAAGAAGCCGAACCTGCCCTCCAGGACGGTCGGCGGGCCGGTGAGCCCGTCGGCGGCCAGGTAGGCGGCGGACACGCCGGCGTGCGCGGCCCAGCCGCAGTGCAGCTTCTTGACGGTGCCGCCGGTGCGGTTCGCCTCGATGAGGCCGGCGCCCATGCTGGCGGCGACGCCCATCGCCGAGGCGACCCCGGGCGCGTCGAGGCCGAGCAGCAGCGCGGCGGCGGCCGCGGAGCCGATCGCGCCGCAGATCGAGGTGGCGTGCAGGCCGCGCTCGAAGAAGATGCTGTTGGCGATCGCCGGGTCGTAGGCCGCCATGCCGAGCCGGTTGGTCAGCTCGACGCCGGCGGCGACGGCCGCGAGCACCGCCGCGCCCGGCGCGCCGGTGGCCTCGGCGGTGGCGAGGGCGGCGGGGACGACGGATGCCGACGGGTGCAGCACCGACGGCAGGTGCGTGTCGTCGAAGTCGAGGGAGTGCGCCAGGGTGCCGTTGACGAGCGCGGCGGCCGGGGCGGGCAGCCGGTCGCCGGAGCCGATGACGGTCGCCTCCGCGGTGCCGCCCCAGCGGCGCACCGACCGCAGGACCGCGGGACCGGCGTCGGCGTCCGGGTCGCCGTATGCGGCGAGCGCGAGCCCGAGGATGTCGAGGACCCGGGCGGGCACGTCGGCGGTCACCTCGGCCGGCAACGGCTCGTCCCGGCACGCGACCGCGAACCCGGCGAGGCGCTCCACGAACGTCATGCCGCACCCCCCGTGTTCGCGGCTGTGCTCCCGGCCGGCGGCAGGATGGCGAGCGGGCGGACCGGGGCGCCGGTCGCGCCGACGATCGGCAGCGGGTTGAGCACCAGCAGGCACTCGCGGGCGCCGGTGTCCAGCAGCGGGTGCAGCCGCATCGTCTCCACGATGTGCACGCCGCGCTCGACGAGGAGCATCCGGTGGACCGGCAGCACCGCGTGCCCCTTGCCCGGCGGGATGTGCTCGAAGGCGATCGTCTCGGCCCCGACCACCCGGACGCCGCGCGACGCGAGCCACTCGCCGGCGGCGACGCCCGGGCCGGGGGTGCCGTCGCGCTGCCCGATGAAGGCGTCGTGCTCCTCCCACCGGCGCGACCAGCCGGTGCCGATGAGGACGGCGTCGCCGGGCCGTACATCGGCCGCACACGCGTCGAGATCGGCGGCGGTGATCTCGTAGCCGGCGGGCAGGACCGGGACGCCGTGCACGCGGGCGACGTCCAGCACGACGGCGCGGCCGACGAACACCTCGAAGGACTCGATGCCGTGCGAGGTGAACCCGAGGTGGCTCTGCACGGAGGCGGCGGGGACGCCGCCGTGCAGCAGGCCGTCCTGCGACACGTGCGCGAGGGCGTCGACGTGGGTGCCGACGTGGCCGCCGGTGACGATCAGCTCGTTCGCGGCCGAACCACCGTCGGGCCGGACCAGGTCGCCGTGGCGGCGCTCGAGCGCCATCCGGAACGGCGGGTGGTTGGGCGACTGGGGCATGCCCCGGCGCATCGGCTGCGCGAGGTCCAGGACCGTGGCACCCTCGAGGAATCCGGACATCACAGCACCCCGTCCGCGTGCAGCTTCTCGATGTCCTCGCCGTTGAGGCCGAGCCGGTCGCGGTAGATCTCGTCGTTGTGCGCGCCGAGCCGCGGGCCGGTCCACCGGATGTCGCCGGGGGTGGCGGACAGGCGGTAGAGCACGTTCTGCATGCGGACCGGGCCGAGGACCGGGTCGTCGACGGCGCGCAGCGTGCCGAGCGCCGCGTACTGCGGGTCGGTGAACACGGCGGCGATGTCGTGGATCGGGGCGACCGCCGCCTCCGCCGCCTCGAACGCGGCGATCACGTCGGCGGCGTCGCGGGCCGCGATCCAGTCGCCGACGTAGCCGTCGAGGAGGTCGGCGTGCTGGGCGCGGGTGGCCCCGGCCGCGAACCACGGCTCGGCGATCACCTCGGGATGCCCGACGAGACGGAGCACGCGCTCGGCGACGGCCTGGGCGGAGGTGGAGACGGCGAGCCATTTCCCGTCGCGGCTGCGGTACGTGTTGCGCGGCGCGTTGTTGACGCTGCGGTTGCCGGTGCGCGCCTGGACGACGCCGAGCTGGTCGTACACCATGGGCTGCATCCCCAGCAGGGTCAGGATCGGCTCGATGATGGCCAGGTCGACCACCTGCCCGCGGCCTGTGGCGTGCCGGGCGAGCAGCGCCGTGGTCACCGCCTGCGCGGCCGCGATGGCGGCGATCCCGTCGGCGAGCCCGAACGGCGGCAGGGTCGGCGGCCCGTCGGGCTCGCCGGTGATGGCCGCGAAGCCGCTCATCGCCTCCGCCAGGGTGCCGAAGCCGGGCCGGTTCGCATACGGGCCGAACTGCCCGAACGCGGTCACCCGCGCGATCACCAGGCGCGGGTTGACCTCGGCGAGGACGTCGGGGCCGAGGCCCCACCGCTCCAGGGTGCCGGGCCGGAAGTTCTCGATCAGCACGTCGGCGCCGGCGAGGATGCGTTTGAGCAGCTCGGCGCCGGCGGGCTTGGACAGGTTGAGGGTCGCGCAGCGCTTGTTGCGCCCCAGCAGGGTCCACCACAGCGGCACCCCGTCCTTGGCGGGGCCGTGGCCCCGGGACGGGTCACCCTTCACGGGATGCTCGATCTTGATGACGTCGGCGCCGAAGTCCCCGAGGATGGTGGCGGCGAGGGGGCCGGCGAACAGGGTGGACACGTCCACCACGGTGATGCCTGCCAGGGCGGGCTGCGGTTCCACCACCCGAGCCTAACGGCACTTCCGCCGAAATGGAAACCCCGTTACATTGAGGGAAACGCCGGGAAGGGGCTTCACGTGTCGCGGTACGACCTGATCATCAAGAACGGCACGCTGGTGCTGCCCTACACGGGGGAGATCCGGGCCGATCTGGCCACCCGCGCGGGCCGGATCGCCGCGATCGGCGAAGACCTCACGGACGCCGACGAGGTGCTCGACGCGACCGGCAAGCTGGTCTTCCCCGGCGCCGTGGACGCGCACTACCACCTCGGCATCTACCGGCCCCTGGAGGTGGACGCGGCCGAGGAGACCCGCTCGTCGCTCGTCGGCGGCGCCACCACCGTGCTGTCCTACTTCCGGACCGGGCAGCACTACCTGAACAAGACCGGCGCCTACGAGGACATCCTCCCCGAGGTGCTGGCCGCCGTGTCCGGCCGCTCCTGGACCGACTTCGGCTTCCACCTCGCGCCGATGGACACCCGCCAGGTCGGCGAGGTGCCCGCGCTCGTGGACCGGCACGGGATCAGCTCGTTCAAGTACTACATGTTCTACAAGGGCTTCAACCTGTCCGCCGACTCCCGGGACGCGAAGGCGTTCACGATGAGCGACGAGTACGACCTCGGCCACCTCTACCAGATCATGGAGGCCGTCTCCGCCGCCGCCGTTTCCGCCGCGGCCCGCGACGCCGGCCGCCGGGTCTCGCTGTCGCTGCACTGCGAGCAGGCCGAGCTGATGCGCCTGTTCATCGAGCGGGTCCGTGCCGCCGGCGACCCGCAGACGCTGAAGGCGTACTCCGACGCCCGCCCGCCGCTCACCGAGCGGGTCGCGATCGGCGAGGCCACCACCCTCGCGGCCGCGACCGCCTGCCCGGTGAACCTGCTGCACCTGTCCAGCGGCGAGGCCCTGGCGGCGGCCACCGAGGCCCGGCTCGCCCGCCCGGACCTGGACCTGCGCACCGAGGTCACCCTGCACCACCTCTGCCTCAACTACGACGAGCTTTCCGGCCTCGGCGGCAAGGTCAACCCGCCCATCCGCAGCGCCCAGGACACCGCGGCGCTCTGGGACGGCGTCCTGTCCGGCAAGGTCGACTGGGTCGCCTCCGACCACGCCTGCTGCCTGGAGGAGCACAAGGGCGACCAGCTCTGGCCGGCGCTGCCCGGCTTCGGCGGCACCGGCCTGCTCTACCCGGTGCTGCTCAGCGAGGGCATGCACAAGCGCGGCCTGGCCCCGCACCGGGTCGCGGAGCTGGTCTCCGGCAACCCGGCCCGCGCCTACGGCCTCTGGCCGCGCAAGGGCTCGCTGCTCGTCGGCCAGGACGCGGACCTCGCCGTCGTCGACCCCGACCTGGAGCAGGAGGTGACCGGCGAGCTGCTGCTGTCCGGCCAGGACCACTGCCCCTTCGCCGGTCGCAAGGTCCGCGGCTGGCCCGTCGCCACGGTGCTGCGCGGTCAGGTGGCGTACCGCGACGGCGCCGTCGTCGGCGACCCCCGGGGCGCGTTCGTCGCCCGCTGACACCCCCCCCGGGCGATCCTCGGTGTGACGGATCTCCGGCCCGGGTGGCCTGCCGGCGGCGCCGCCGGGCCGCCGGGGAAGACTCCGGTGCGTGTCGTGGTGGATGTATGCGCTGCTGCCCCTCGCCGGGGTCGGCGCCGGGCTGGTGGGCAGCGTCGCCGGGCTGGCGTCGCTGATCAGCTACCCGGTGCTGCTGGCGATCGGGCTGCCGCCCGTCACGGCGAACGTCACCAACAGCGTCTCGCTCGTCTTCAGCAGCGCCGGGTCCATCGCCGGGTCGCGCCCCGAGCTCGCCGGGCGGGCCGCGCGGCTGCGGTGGCTGGCGGTCGCGGCGGTCGCCGGCGGGGTCACCGGCAGCGCGCTGCTGCTGCTCGCGCCGGCGGAGACGTTCGAGGTGGTGGTGCCGTGGCTGATCGCGGGCGCGTCCCTGGCGATCCTGCTGCCGCGCCGGCCGGCCGACGCCGAGCCGCACCGGCACCACGGGTGGTTCCTGGCGGGCGGGGTCGCCCTGGTCGGCGTGTACGGCGGCTACTTCGGCGCGGCCGCCGGCATCGTGCTGCTCGCGCTGCTGCTGGCGCTGACCCCGGCGACGTTCGCGCAGGGCAGCGCCGAGAAGAACGTCCTGCTGGGCGCGGCCAACGCGGTCGCCGCGCTCGCGTTCGCGCTCTTCGGCCCGGTGCACTGGCTCGCCGTGCTGCCGCTCGGCGTGGGCCTGTTCATCGGGGGCCGCCTCGGCCCGGTCGTCATCCGCCGCAGCCCGCCGGCCGCGCTCCGCGGCGTCATCGCCGCCCTGGGCCTCGGCCTCGCCGTCCATCTGGGCTGGCAGGCGTACCGGTGACCGCCGCACCCACCGGCGGTCTCCGGTGACCGGCGCGGCGAGCTACCGGGCGCTGCTGCGGACGCCGGGCGCGGCGGCGTTCTTCGTGCCGGCGGCCGGCGGCCGGGTCGGGATCGCCATGACGAGCCTCAGCATCGTGTGGCTGGTCCGGGACGCGACCGGGTCCTACGCGACCGCCGGTCTGGTCACCGGGGCGTTCGCCGTCGCGGACGCCGTGGTGGGGCCGCAGGTGGGGCGGCTGATCGACCGGTTCGGGCAGGCCAGGGTGCTCCTGCCGGGGGCCCTCGTGCACGCCGTGGCGGTCGGTGCGCTCGTGGCGGGCGCCGCCGGGCATGCGCCGGGCTGGCTGCTCGCCGCCGCCGGTGCGCTGGTCGGGGCGAGCCTGCCGCAGCTGAGCGCGGTCGCCCTGGCCCGGTGGTCGGCGCTGCTGGACGGGGAGCGGCGGGCCGCGCTGCCGTCGGCGTACGCGCTGGAGTCGCTCAGCAACAGCGTCGCGTACCTCGTCGGGCCGGCGCTGGTGAGCGCGATCGCCGCGGCGGGCCGGCCCGTCCTCGGCACGCTGACCGCCGCCGTGCTGGTGGTCGCCGGCGGGTCGCTGCTCGCGCTGCAACGGCGGACCGCGCCGCCGGTGGTGGCGACCGACGGCCGCCACCGGTCGCACCACCGCCGGGCGCTGCGCCGACCGGGGTTCCTGTTGCTGGTCGGCGTGAACACCGCCATCGGCGGCTTCTTCGGCACGATGTCGATCGCCGTGACCGCGTTCGCCGTCGAGCGCGGCACGCCGGAGCTGGCGGCGGTGCTCTTCGCCGCGTCGAACGGCACCGGTCTCGTCGCGGTCCTCCTGTACGGCCTGCGCCCCTGGCCCGTCCCCCCACGCACCCAGCTGGCCCTGGCGGGAGCCGCGCTGGGACTCGGCGCCCTGCCGCTGGCGGCCGGCGGCCTGGCGGGGGTCGCGGCGGGAGCGGTGCTGACCGCGGCCGCGGTGCCGGTCGTCATCGTCCTCGGCTCGGTCCTCGCCGACGCCGTCGTCGACCGCGGGGTGCTGACGGAGGCGTTCGCCTGGCTCGGCTCGGCGAGCGCGGCGGGGTCCGCCCTCGCGGCGACCGCGGCGGGCGTGGCGGTCGACGGCTCGGGCGCCCGCGGCGGCCTGCTGGTCGCGCTCGCCGCGGCCGCCGCGACGGCCGTGCTCGCAGTCGCCGGCCTCCGCGCGCTCCACCCGCCGACGACCGGGGCCGACGGCCCCTGACCCGTGGCGCGAGTCGCCCGCCGGCCTCCGCGCTCCGCCCGCCGACGACACCGACCGACCCGCCCTGACCCGGGCCGGGGCGGCTACAGCGCGTGCCGGGCGCGCGATCGTGGTCTGGCGGCGGGGGCGCGCTGGGCCGGCACCGCGTGGGCCGGCAGCTCCCGGCGTTGCCTTGGGACAGCGGGCGCGGACGTCAGGGCCACGCGGCGGTGACGGCCGGCGGCGGGGGCGGCGGCGGTGCGGCGCATCAGGCGGAGGGCGGGCAGCTCGACGCAGTGGTAGAGCAGCATGGCGGCGATGAGGCTGAACCACAGCACAGACACCGTCGCGACCAGGGCCTGCGCCGGGCCGGCCTGGTGCGGCAGGAGTCCGGTGCGGTTGAACACGATGATCACCAGAAAGTGCACCAGGTAGAACGCGAAGGACAGCTCTCCCAGGTACACCATGGCGGGGCGCGACCAGAAGGTCTTGCGGCCGAACAGGTCGGCGCGGGCGGCGGCGGCCACGACGCAGGTGACGGGGACGAGGATCAGGGCGTGCTCGTTGAGGGGGTATGGGACGAACAGGCCCGCGACCATCGCCGGGGGCACCAGCGCCAGGGACCAGCGCAGGCCGGGGCCGCGCCACGCGCCCTTGCGGACCAGCAGCGCGACCGTGACGCCGAGTGTGAACTCCGCCATGCGGACCGGGGGCAGGACGTAGCCGACCCAGGTCGCGGTGTCGGGCGAGGCGTGGACGAGGTTCGTGGCCAGGGCGGCGACGCACTCGACCATCATGACCGCGATCGCCCACAGCCCGGCCGGCCCGAGCCGGCGCAGGCCGGCGAGCAGGAGCGGGAAGCACAGGTAGAAGAACACCTCGCAGGACAGCGACCAGCTGACGATGTTGAGCGCGGCGTACACGTCGCGGCGCGGCAGCCAGCTCTGCGTGAGGGTCAGGTGGGTGGCCAGCTGCAGCGGGCCGGCGCCGCCGACGATGAAGACCGCCGCCACGGTGGTGACGATCGCGGGCGGGTACACCTTGGTGAAGCGCCGCCACCAGAAGGTGGTCGCCGGCGTGCCGGGGCGGAACGACCAGGCGAGCACGAAGCCGGACAGCACGAAGAAGAACGAGACGCCGAGGCCGCCGCCGTGCGCGAGCAGGGCCCAGACCGCGGACCGGACGGGCTTCGGGGCGACGAGCTGCGGGTTGTAGTACTGCTCGAGCAGGTGCTGGCCGAAGACGATGAACGCGGCAACCCAGCGCAGTCCGGTGAGCGACGGCAGGCGGCTGTTACGATCCACCCCAGTTTTTTAACGAACGATGCGCATCCACAAGGGCGGTCCGGAAGCGCCTCACATCGAACCTCATCCTGCGATGGCGCGCCGCGCCGACTCCAGGGAGACGACGTCCGCGTACTTCGCGTCCAGGTCGAACAGGTTCGCGGAGTGCGGGCCGGGGGCACGGTCGGCGCACGCCTCCCGCACCACCATGGGCCGGAAGCCCGCCTGCAGCGCGTCGACGGCGCTGGCCCGCACGCAGCCCGACGTCGAGTAGCCGCCGATGACGACGGTGTCGGCGCGGGCGGCGGTCAGCCACGCGGCGAGCGCGGTCCCGGCGAACGCGCTCGCGTAGTGCTTGCGGAGCACCAGCTCGCCGGGGAGCGGCGCCAGCTCCGGGGGCAGCGCCGCGAGCGGTGAGCCGTCGGCGAACACCCGCAGGCCCGGCACCTTGGCGGCGAAGAGCGGCGCCTCGGAGCAGGTCTCGTCGGCGAACCCCACGGCGGTGAACGCCACCGGCAGCCCGGCGGACCGGGCGGACGCCAGCAGCGACGCCATCGCGGCGAGGGCGTCGGCCGCGGTGGCGCAGTACAGCGGCGAGGACGGCGACAGGTAGGCGACGACCGGGTCGACGAGCAGCAGCGCCGGCCGCGCCCCCCAGCCCAGCCGGGCGGAGAACCCGGCCCCGACGTAGTCATCGTCCAGCGACATCAGATCACGCCGTCCGCGCGCAGCTTGCCGAGCTCGTCGGCGGACAGGCCGAGCAGTTCGCCGTACACGGCGGCGTTGTGCTCGCCGAGCGCCGGCCCGGCCCAGCGGATCGAGCCCGGGGTGTCCGACAGCCGGGGCGCCGGCGCCTGCATGGGCAGCGCGCCGAAGTCGGGGTGCGGGACGTCCACAATGGACTGGCGGGCCGCGAAGTGCGGGTCCTCGAGCATGTCGGCCGGTCGGTAGATCTTGCCCGCCGGTACACCGGCCGCATGCAGCAACGCGAGGGTCTCGTTCGCCGGCAGGGTGGCGGTCCAGGCCGCGATCAGGTCGTCGAGCTCCTGCTGGTTGGCGCCGCGGGCGCCGTGCGTCGCGTAGCGCGGGTCCAGCGCGAGGTCGGGGCGGCCCATCACCTCGCACAGCCGCACGAACACGGTGTCGCGGTTGCCGGCGATGAGGATGTCGACCCCGTCGGCGGTCGGGTAGGCGTTGCTGGGCGCCACGTTGGGCAGGATCGCGCCGGTGCGTTCGCGCTGGTACCCGGCGACGACCCACTCGGGCAGCAGCGACTCCATGTAGGTGAGCACGGCCTCGTAGATGGCGGAGTCGACGACCTGCCCGCGACCGGTCCGGGCCCGCGCGTGGACGGCCATGACCGCGCCGTAGGCGGCCATCGTGCCGGCGAGCGCGTCGCCGAGGGAGACCCCGACCCGGCTGGACGGGCGGTCGGGCTCGCCGGTGACGTGCCGGATGCCGCCCATCGCCTCGCCGATCGAGCCGAAGCCGGCACGCGGGGCGTAGGGGCCGGTCTGGCCGTAGCCGGTGACCCGGACGAGGACGAGCCGCGGGTTGATCGCCGACAGCTCGGCGTAGCCGAGGCCCCAGCGCTCCAGGGTGCCGGGCCGGAAGTTCTCGACCAGCACGTCCGACGACGCGACCAGCCGCCGCACCAGGTCCTGCCCGCCGGCGGTGCGCAGGTTGCAGGTCACGGACTTCTTGTTGCGGGCCACGACCGGCCACCACAGCGACTGCCCGTGCGGCTTCTCCCGGCCCCACTCGCGCATCGGGTCGCCCTTGCCGGGGTCTTCGAGCTTGATGACCTCGGCACCGAAGTCGCCGAGGAGCTGCCCGGCGAACGGGCCTGCGAGCAGCGTCCCGGTCTCCAGGACACGGATATCAGACAGCGGACCACCCATGGTTCGGCAGTGTACGGTTGGGAAACGTTGTTTCGCTAGAGGAACCGGGAGTGCGTCGGCCATGGTGGAGATCGTCGAGGTGGGCCCGCGCGACGGCCTGCAGAACGAGAAGGTCCTGCTGCCCACCGAGGTGAAGGTCGACTACATCACGCGCGCCCTCGACGCCGGCATCCGCCGTCTGGAGGCGGTCGCGTTCGTGCACCCCGGCCGCGTGCCGCAGATGGCCGACGCCGAGGCGGTGATGGCGGCGGTGCCGCGGCGGCCCGGCGTCACGTACATCGGCCTCGTGCTCAACCGGCGCGGGCTGGACCGGGCCCTGGCCGCCGGGGTGGACGAGGTCAACATGGTGGTGGTCGCCTCCGACGAGTTCTCCCGCCGCAACCAGGGCACCACCACCGCGGCGGCGCTCGACGTGTGGCACGAGGTCGCCGCCGCGGGGATCCCCGCCTCGCTGACCATCGCGGCCGCGTTCGGCTGCCCCTTCACCGGTGCCGTGCCGGTGGACCGCGTGCTCGGGATCGCGGCCTCGGCGCTCCAGAGTGGCCCGCGCGAGATCGCGATCGCCGACACGATCGGCGTCGGCGTGCCCACCCAGGTGCGGGAGCTGGTCCACGGGCTGCGGGACCTCGGCGTGCCGCTGCGGGCGCACTTCCACAACACCCGCAACACCGGCTACGCCAACGCCGTCGCCGCCCTGGAGGCGGGGGTGGCGACGCTCGACGCCAGCATCGGCGGGATCGGCGGCTGCCCGTTCGCGCCGCGGGCGACCGGCAACATCGCGACGGAGGACCTCACGTACCTGCTGCACGGCATGGGCGTCGAGACCGGCCTGGACCTGCCCGCCCTCGCCGGCACGGGCACCTGGATCGCGGCGCGGCTCGGCATCCAGGCACCGGCCATGCTCGGCCGGACCCTTGATTGAGAATGGAAACGGTGTTTCCATTACGCCGTGACAGGCGCTCAGCTGAACATCGCCAACGGCGTGCGGGAGTTCGCCCGCGCGACCCCGGGCACCGTCGCGGTGATCGACGGCGACCGCACGCTCACCTACGCCGCCCTCGACGAGCGCGCGAGCCGCCTCGCCAACGCGCTGCTGGCCGTCGGCCTGCGACCGGGTGACCCCGTCGCGGTGCTGTCCGGCAACCGCCTCGAATACTGCGAGATCGCCGCCGGGCTGGCGAAGGCCGGCCTGCCGATGGTGCCGCTGAACCCGCGGCAGACCGCCGCCGACACCGCCTACATCGCCGGGCACTCCGGCGCGCGGGCGCTGATCCTGGACCCCGCGCTCGAGGACCGCGCGGTGGACCTCGGCTTCACGCTGCCGCTCGGCCCGTACTACGAGGCCGCGCTCGCCGGCGCCGCGAGGACCGACCCGTGGGTGCCGGTGGGCGAACAGGACCCGTTCTGCATCGCGTACACGTCCGGCACCACCGGCGCGCCGAAGGGCGTGCTCATCAGTCACCGCTCCCGCTGCCTGACCTTCTACTGCACCGCCCTCGAATGGGGCCTCGGGCCGGGCCGGCGCACCGTCGCGGTCGCGCCGATGTATCACGGCGCCGGGTTCGCCTTCGCCTACGCGTCGGTCTTCACCGGCGGGACGGTGTCGATGCTGCGCGCGTGGGACCCCGGCGCGCTGCTGGCGATGGTGGAGCGCGACCGGCTGCAGTCGGTGTTCCTGGTGCCGACGCACGCCGTCGGGCTGCGCGAGCTCGGCCTGGCCGGGCACGACCTGCGCAGCCTCGACACGCTGTACTTCAACGCCGCCGCGCTGCCCGTCGCGCTCAAGGAGTGGGTCCTGTCCGCGTTCCCCGGCGTCGGCGTGCACGAGCTCTACGGCTCCACCGAGGCCGGCGTCATCACCAACCTGCGCCCCGCCGACGCGCGGCGCAAGGCCGGCTCCGTCGGGCACCCGTGGTTCATGACCGAGATCCGGGTCGTCGACGACGACGGCGTGCCGGTGCCCCGCGGCACTCCCGGGGAGCTGTTCAGCCGGTCGCCGTTCCTCATGAACGGCTACCTCGACAACCCGGCGGCGACCGCGGAGTGCACCACCGCGGACGGCTTCCTGACCAGCGGGGACGTCGTGGTCGTCGACGACGAGGGGTACGTCACCATCGTCGACCGCAAGAAGGACCTGATCATCACCGGTGGGGTGAACGTCTACCCGCGCGACGTCGAGGAGGCCCTGGCCGCGCACCCGTCGGTCGTGGAGGCCGCCGTCGTCGGCGAGCCCGACGACCGGTGGGGCGAGCGGGTCGTCGCGTACGTCGTGGTGCGGCCCGGGACCGAGCTGCGGCCCGACGCGCTGCGCGAGCACCTGCGGGGCCGGCTCGCCGGACACAAGGTGCCGAAGGAGATCCGGCCGATCGCGGCGCTGCCCCGCAACGCGGCTGGCAAGGTGCTGAAACGAGAGCTGAGGAGCGCGGGTTGAGGGCACATGTCGAGCTGATCCACGAGGACGACTACATCTGGCACGCGGCCGAGCTGCCGTTCGGGGAGGGCAAGGCCGTCGAGCGCCGGCTGTCCACCGACGAGGAGGACGGCTCGTCGTCGCTGTCCCTGCAGTTCCCGGCCGACTGGGGACGGGGCCCCGGCGTGCCGCACGCCGACACCGAGTTCTACGTCGTGTCGGGTTCGCTGGTGTACGGCGGGACCGAGGTCGGCCCCGGTGGCTACCTCCAGGTGCCCAAGGGCGTGCCGATGGACTGGATCAAGGTCCGCGAGGGCAGCCACGTGCTGCACTGGCGCGAGTACGGCGACGCCGGCTTCGACCCCGACGGCCCGCGCCGGGCCGAAGGTGCCCCGTCGATCGTCGACTCCGACGCGATGGACTGGGTGGCGGCGCCGACCGTCGGCCCGCTCACGCCGCTCTACATCAAGCTGCTGCACCGCGACCCGGTGACCGGCTTCTACACCCGGCTGATCCGCGCGCCGAAGGGCTGGAGCGACCACCGCCTCGCCCACCACCCCTGCTACGAGGAGTTCTACACGCTCAGCGGCAAGATGGCGTACAACTTCGGCGACATCGACGAGGGCACCTACTGCTTCCGCCCCGCCGGCGTGAAGCACGGCCACTTCATCGCCGAGACCGAGATCGACTGGATCATCCGCTCCGACGGCGAGCTGATCAACTGGTACACCACGGACGAATGGGTCAAGTGGGGCGGCAACGCCGAGAACTACCACACCCACGAGGCCCCGGTCATCTCCACCCTCCCCGTCCGCTCCCGCTCCAGAGGCCCCTGGTCCGGCGACGGCATGTGACCCCGTCTCACCTCGGCACGGCCGCCGCCCCGCCCGGTCCGGCGGCCTTGTCGTGTCCCCAGCCCGGCGCGGCCCTGCCCGGCGATCGCGGCGCACCGGTGTCTCAGTGCCCGGGCTGGACCGTCCCAGTAGCCGATGTGGCGCAGGGTCACAGCCGGAGACGGTGGCAAGTGGCGGACTCGTGCCCTGGCGGGTTTGCCCGCGTGCCGGCCCTCGGGGGAGGGCCGGCGTGCGGTCGGTGCGGTTCGGAGGTCAGCGCCAGGCCTGGTGGGTGGTGACGTTGCCGGGGTTGCAGTCGTACTGGACGAGCTTGGCCAGGGCGAGGATGCTGCCGTCCTTGACCGTCAGGCACTTCCAGCTGTTGTGGTTGACGAAGTGGAAGTAGCCGGGCACGGTCAGGATGTCGATCTTGAACCACTGCTGGTTCAGGTCGCCGTGGCAGGTGTACTGCTGGACCGCCGCGTTGTTGGACTTGCTGCGGTCGCGGACGTCGAGGCACTTGCCGCTGTTGTAGTTGCGGATCAGGTAGAAGCCCTCGGTGCCGACCGGCTCCAGGTCGAACAGCTGGGCGGTGGAGCCGTTGCACGGCGACTGCTGCAGCTGCAGCTTGTTGGCTGTGCCCCAGTCGGGCACATCCATGCACTGGCCGCTGTGTGCCACGTCCCAGGAGCTCCAGACGGGAGCGGTGTCGGCGTGGGCGGCGGCGACCGGCGCGGCGGCCAGGCCGGCGCCGAGGACCAGTGCGAGCAGCATGCGGCGGGCAGACGTGAACATGATCGGTTCCTGTCGGTCGGGGCGCCGCCCGGGTTGGCGGCGCGCACCGAGAACCGTGCCGCCCGGCGCTGAAACGGCGCTGAAACCGCCGCGGTCGTTCAGGGGCAAACGACCATCCCTCCCGTCGTAGGACGGCCACGGGATGTTCACGCGGCGGCGGTCGCACCAGACACTGGTGATCGTCGATATTGGCGGCGGCGAAGCCACGCCGCCTTACCGTCTGATCGGAGCTGGAATGACCCGACCGTCCCGTTTGATCGCCGCGCTGCTGGCCGGGGTGCTCGCCGCCCTCGTCCTCGGCGCCCCGTCGCACGCGGCCCCGTCAGGGATCCCGTCCAAGGCGACCGCACAGAGCTGGCTCACCGCGCTGACCGTCGCCACCGAGGGCTCCAGCAGCGGGTACTCCCGCGACCTGTTCCCGCACTGGATCACCATCAGCGGTGCGTGCGACACCCGCGAGACCGTCCTCAAGCGCGACGGCACGTCCGTCGTCACCAGCAGCTCGTGCGCGGCGACCTCGGGCCGCTGGTACTCCCCGTACGACGGCGCGACCTGGACCGCCGCGTCCGACGTCGACATCGACCACGTGGTGCCCCTCGCCGAGGCGTGGCGCTCCGGCGCGAGCTCCTGGACGACCGCGAAGCGGCAGAGCTTCGCCAACGACCTCACCCGCCCGCAGCTGATCGCCGTCACCGACAACGTGAACCAGTCCAAGGGTGACAAGGACCCGTCGACGTGGCAGCCGCCGCTGTCGTCGTACCGCTGCACGTACGCGAAGATGTGGATCGCGGTGAAGTACTACTGGGCGCTGAAGCTCCAGTCGTCGGAGAAGTCCGCGCTGCAGACGATGCTCAACACCTGCTCGTCCTGACCCGCGTGTGCCGGGGCGTTCGCGCGCCCCGGCACACGGCTCGCACGGGGCCGCGGTCAGCCGGCGAGGGGGTGCCCGCCGTCGCCGTCGACCTTCACGTCCATCACGCCGTCCTCGTCGAGGTCGACCATGGTGACGTTGACCTGCCCGTCCCCGTCGCTGTCGAGCTGGAACAGGTCGGCCTTGCCGTTGCCGTCGGTGTCGATGGCGAGCACGTCCGCGACCCCGTCCTGGTTCGTGTCGACGGCGAGCAGCTCGTCGCGCTGGTCGCCCCGGGTCTCGACAGATTCGCTCATGGCAGTTCCCTCTCTGCAGGTGTGTCCGGACCACGCCCCCGAAGGACCGCCATGGTAGCCCCGGGTCGTGAACCTCGGGTGCCGCCCCGACCGGCTACTCGCGCTCGACGCGGCGCAGGCCGTGGGCCGGGGTCCACCACTCGACGACGAGCAGGGTGGCCTTCGGGTCGAGGTGGGTGTGGACGACCTCGGTGATGTCGGCGACGAAGCGGTCGCTGCCCTTCTCGCCCTCGGTGGCGGTGGCGCGGCCGGTGATCTTCGCCTCGCCGGGCCAGTCGGCCTCGGCGCCGTCGACGGGGTCGACGGTGGCGCTGTGCAGGGCGAAGCGCGGGTCGCGGCGCAGGTCGGCGCCCTTGCGGGCGCCGGGCATGGAGCCGAAGACCAGGTCGCCGTCGGCGAACTGCGCCTCGATGCCGGAGATCCTGGGGGAGCCGTCAGCACGGAGCGTGGCGATCGTCTTGTGCTTGTGCGCGTCGAAGAGGGTCCGCACGCGGCCGGCGAACTCCGGCTCGGCCCGCTCGACGTCCTGCCAGGTGGTCATGGCACCCATGATGCCAGCAGGGCCCATGACAGACTGTGGCATGCACCTCCAGCACGGGCTTCTCGCCATAGCGGCGGTTCTCGCCATCGTCTCGGTCGCGAAAGTGGCGCCACGCGTCGGTGTGGCCGTGCCCATCGCGCTCGTCGTCGTCGGCATCGGGGTCAGCTACATCCCGTTCGTGCCGAACGTCAACGTCGACCCGCACCTGATCCTGACCGTGGTCCTGCCGCCGATCCTGTACTCGGCGGCGGTCAACGTGCACGCCACCGACTTCCGGCGCAACGTGAAGGCGATCGGCGGGCTGTCGGTGCTGCTCGTCGTCATCTCCGCGCTCGCCGTCGGGCTCCTGCTGCACGCGCTCATCCCGGACCTCAGCCTGGCCGCCGCGATCGCGCTCGGCGCGGTCGTGAGCCCGCCGGACGCGGTCGCGGCGATCTCGATCGGCAAGCGGCTGGGCCTGCCGCCGCGGCTCGTCATCGTGCTGGAGGGCGAGGGGCTCATCAACGACGCGACCGCCCTGGTCCTGCTGCGGTCCGCGGTCGCCGCGACGGCCGGCGTCGTGTCGGCGTGGGACGTGCTCGGCGACTTCGCGTTCGCCGTCGCCGGCGGGCTCGTCATCGGGCTCGTCGCGGGCCTGCTCACCGTGTGGATCCGGGCGAAGCTCGCCGAGCCGGTGCTGACCACGGCGATCTCGTTCATCGTGCCGTTCCTCGCGTTCGTGCCCGCGGAGGAGATCCACGCGTCCGGCGTCCTCGCCGTCGTCGTCGCCGGGCTGGTGACCGGGCATCAGAGCGCGCGGCACTTCACCGCGCAGGACCGCATCAGCGAGCGCACCAACTGGCGCACCATCCAGCTGCTGCTGGACAACGGCGTGTTCCTGCTCATGGGGTACCAGATCGTCACCGTCGTCGGCGACGTGCACCACGGCGAGGACGACGTCGTCGTGACCGTCGGCATCGGCCTGGCCGTGACCGCCCTGCTGGTGCTGCTGCGGGTCATGTTCGTCGCGCCGCTGACCGCGATGCTGCGCCACGACCAGCGCCGCGCCCGCGCCCGCAAGGACCGCCTGCAGGGCATGCTGACGAGGCTGACGGAGCGGCAGCACGAGTCGCCGAAGTCGGCCCGGCGGGCCGGATGGGTCGCGTCGCTGGTGCGCCGCCGGCAGGCCGACGACGCCTACCTGACCACGGAGGGCCTCGGCTGGCGGGGCGGCGCGGCGCTCGCCTGGGCCGGGATGCGGGGCGTCGTCACGCTCGCCGCGGCCCAGTCGCTGCCGCAGAGCGTCCCGCACCGCTCGCAGCTGATCCTCATCGCGTTCACGGTCGCGATCGTGACACTGCTCGGGCAGGGCGCGACGCTGCCGGTGCTCATCAAGCGGCTGCGCATCGCCGGCACGGACGCCGAGGCCGACCGGCGCGAGCTGGCCCGGCTGATCGGCGAGATCACCGCCGAGGGCGAGGACGTCCTGGACAACCCCGACCTGCGGCAGGCCAGCGGCGTGCCGTTCGACGAGGAGGCACTCGAGGCGGCCCGCCGGGAGAACGCCGCGATCGGTCAGGCCCTCACCCAGCCGCAGGATCCCGCGGAGAGCGACCTCGCGCACCAGCGCCGTGAGCTGCACCGGCTGCTGCTCGAGTCGGCGCAGGCCGTGCTCCTGGACGCGCGCGAGTCCGGCACGTACACCTCCCGCGCCCTCCAGCACGTCCAGCACATGCTCGACACCGAGGTCTCCAACCTGGACCCCGCCGAGGTGCACTGAAACGACGGCAGGCCGCCCCGGAAGCACCCGGGGCGGCCTGTGTCGGGGAACGGTCAGTTGGACGCGACGCCCAGGCCGGCGCTGCCGGCCTCGGGGTCGCCGCCGCCGATGTGGCCCTCGGTGAGCGAGGTGAACGCGGAGTCGAGCTGCTCGCGCAGGCTGTCCAGGGTGGAGAGCTCGGCCTGGTGCGAGGACTCGCTGCCCTCGGCGGCGAAGACGTGGTCCTGTTCGGCGGAGGAGTGGTCGTACGAGGTGAAGTCCGACTCCTCGTAGTGCGCGCCGCTCGGGTCGGTGTAGGACACCTGGTGGCCCTGGTCGAACGAGGTCGACTCGGCCGACGCGTGGTCCTGCTCGTACACGTTGAACTGGTTGTCGTAGCTGCTCTCGCTGGCGTCGACCTGGTGCAGCTGGTCCAGCGACTGGTGGTCCTGGCCGGTCGCGTACTGACCGTAGTCGGTGCCGCCGTCGCCGCCGCCGTACGTGTCGGGCTGCTCGTCGCCGGTGTAGCCGGGGTCGAGCTGGGTGCCGTCGTCGTACTCGCTCATTGTCGTCCGCCTCGGGGAAGTCGTGGTGTGCTGCCGGGAAGAACGTTAGGCACGCCGTAGATCGCTCGAATCCCCGGAACGTGCCACCGCGGCCGACCGGACGGGTGGCACGTCAGGTGTTCGTCCATTCGGTGTACGTGTAGGGGTTGTCGAGGATCTTCGTCGCCGGGATGTCCGGGTTCATGCCTTTTTGCCAGGCGTCGGGGCCCATGATGGCGATGAGGTGCTCGACGGTCCGCTCGACGTCGGCGCGGGCCTTGCCGAGGTCGACGCCGACGAGCTTGTGGTCGCGCTTGACGATCCGGCCGTCGACCAGCACGGTGTGCACGTCCCCGCGCTGCGCCTGGAAGGCGACGTGGCCGTACGGGTTGAGGATCGGGAACATCACGGGGGAGTTGTCGTTGCGCAGCAGCACCACGTCCGCGGCCCGGCCGGGCTGGAGGCTGCCGACGACGCCGTCGAGGCCGAGGGCCCTACTGCCGCCGCGGGTCGCCCAGTCGACGACCTGCTCGGCGCGCAGGTGCACGTGGGTGACGGTCTCGGCGCGGCCGTGCGCCTGCAGGTGCTCCCGGGAGCGGTCGGCGCCGAGGGTGGCGCGCATGGCGGAGAAGAGGTCACCGCTCCACCAGACGCTGGTGTCCATCGACAGCGACACCGGGATGCCGTGGTCGCGCAGCTGCCAGGTGGGCGGGTAGCCCTGCCCGGCGCTCTGCTCGCTCTCGGTCGACACCGACACCGAGCCGCCGGTCGCGGCGATGCGCTGGTAGGAGTCGCCGGACAGCGTCGCGGCGTGCACGTAGATCGTCGACGGGGTCATGAACCCGTGCTCGTGCATGAGCCGGATGCCGTCGTCGTTGGTGGCGCCCCACACGCCGGCGTGCGTGGTGACCGGCACGTCGAGCTCGCGGGCGACCTCGAACGCGGCCCGCTCCGGAAACGCCGGGTCACCGGTCACGTCGAACGCCATCTGGAAGCCGAGCCTGCCGCGCATGCGCCGCTCCACGAAGTCGCGGAAGCCGGGGCTGGTCGCCCACTCCCACGGGCCCTGCTGGATGTTGCCGTAGGCGAGCACGAACCGTCCCGGGACCGACTCGAGGGCGTCGGCGGCGGCATCGGCGTGCTGCGGGGTCTGCAGGCCGTGCGACCAGTCGACGGTGGTGGTGACGCCGGCGTCGAGCGCCTCCAGCGCGCCCAGGACGTTGCCGGCGTAGATGTCCTCGGGGCGGAAGTGGCGGCCTGACTCCAGGTAGTACCAGACGAAGTACTGGGTGAGGGTCCAGTCGGCGCCGTAGCCGCGCATCGCGGTCTGCCACAGGTGCCGGTGGGTGTCGATCATGCCGGGCATGACGATGCCACCGGTGGCGTCGATCTCGGTGGCGCCCGGCGGTGCGGTGAGGCCGACGCCGACCTCGGCGATGCGTCCGCCGACGACCAGGACGTCGGCGCCGGGCAGGACCGTGTGCGCGTCGTCCATCGTCAGCACCAGACCGTTGCGGAACAGCACTGCGTCCATCGCTGTCAACTCCCTCCGGACAAGAGTCCGTATAGCGGTCGGCGAAAGTGTGTGCCGCGTCACGGGTGCTGTCAAGGCGTCCGGATTGCCGTGGCGGCAGTCGTACCGACGCCGCAAACGCCGACAGGAGCCTGGTTGACACCAGAAGGAGCCGGGACGAGACTGATTTGGCGGACGATTGTCCGCTTGACGGACGAGAGGGAGCCGATGGCGGCACCGGAACGGAATTGCGGACCACTCGCCGGGCTGCTGGTCGCCGACTTCTCGCGGATCCTCGCCGGGCCCTACGCCACGATGCTGCTCGCCGACCTCGGCGCGGACGTGATCAAGGTGGAGGGGCCGGGCGGCGATGACACCCGCACGTGGATGCCACCGACCCGCGACGGCGTCGCCACCTACTACCTGGGCATCAACCGCAACAAGCGCTCCATCGCCCTGGACCTGCGCGACGACGACGACCTCGCCGCCGCGCGGGCCCTCGCCGCCCGCGCCGACGTCGTGATCGAGAACTTCAAGCCCGGTGGGCTGCGCCGCTTCGGCCTCGACTACACCTCGGTCGCGGCCGTCAACCCCGCCGTCGTCTACGCCTCGATCAGCGGCTTCGGCTCCGGCGCCGGTGCGGCGATGCCGGGGTACGACCTGATGGTGCAGGCCGTCTCCGGGCTGATGAGCCTCACCGGCGACCCGGACGGCCCGCCGTTCCGCGCCGGGATCTCCGTCTTCGACGTGATGGCCGGCATGCACGCGGGCATCGGCATCCTCGCCGCGCTGCACCACCGCACCGCGTCCGGCGCCGGCCAGCACGTCGAGGTCAACCTGCTGTCGTCGGCGCTGTCCGGTCTCGTCAACCACAGCAGCGGCTACGTCGCCGGCGGCACCGTGCCGTTCCGGATGGGCAACGCGCATCCGAGCCTGTTCCCCTACGAGCCGCTGCCCACCGCCGACGGTGACCTCATCGTCATCGCCGGCAACGACGGGCAGTTCCGCAAGCTGTGCGCGGTGCTCGGCTGCGAGGAACTCCTGCACGACCCCCGCTTCCAGCGCAACCAGGACCGCACCGCGCACCGCGAGGCGCTGCGCCCGCTGCTCGTGGAGCGGCTGCGCGCCAAGGGCAAACAGGAGTGGTTCGACGAGCTGATGGCCGCCGGTGTGCCGTGCGCACCGATCAACACCGTCGACGGCGGTGTCGCCCTCGCCGCGTCGCTCGGCCTGGACCCCGTCGTCGAGGCCGGCGCCGTGCCCGGCATCCGCAACCCGATCACGCTGTCGGCGACCCCGCCGCGCTACGAGCTGCCGCCGCCCGGCCTGGACGAACACGGCGAGGAGATCCGGCAATGGCTGAAGAACTGAGCTTCCCGACCGGCATCGGCACCTCTTCCGCCGACCGCATCACGCTGCTCGGCCAGGACCTGGCCGCGGACCTGATGGGCAAGGTCGGCTTCGGGGAACTGGCGTTCTGGCTCGTCGCCGGGCGCCGGCCCGCACCGGGCGAGACCAGGGTGTTCGAGGCGGTGCTCGTCGCGCTCGCCGACCACGGGTTCACGCCCACCGCCATCGCCGCGCGGGTCACCTACGCCAGCGCACCCGAGGCGCTGCAGGGCGCCCTCGCCGCGGGGCTGCTCGGCGGCGGCTCCCGCTTCCTCGGCGTCACCGAGGACTGCGGCGTGTTCCTCCACGCCGTCCTGTCCGGGCTGGACACGCATCCCGGCGACGACGCCGGCTGGGACGCCGTCGCCGCCGGCGCGATCGCCGCCCAGCGCGCCGCCGGGAAGCTCGTGCCCGGCCTCGGCCATCCCGTGCACAAGGTCCAGGACCCGCGCACGCCGGTGTTGATCCGGATCGCCGCCGAGGAGGGTGTACGGGGTCCGCACCTGCGCCTGTTCGAGGCCATCGGCCGGGCGCACCCGGCGGTCCTCGGCCGCACCCTGCCGCTCAACGGCGCCGGGGTCTGCGGCGCGGCCCTCGCCGACCTCGGCCTGCCGGTGACGCTGCTACGCGGCTTCGCGCTCCTCGCGCGGGCCGCCGGGCTGCTCGGGCACCTCGCCGAGGAGCAGCGCACGGGCCTGGGCCTGTCGATCTACCGCACCGTCGACCGCAACGCCCGCTACGTCACCCCCGAATGAAAGGACCGGCGCCATGGCCCAGGTAGTCGCGGTCATCGCCTCGACCCATCATCCGTTCTACTACAAGGCCAGCACCTCCGCCGGCGAGGACCGCCCGCCGTTCGCCGACGAGTGGGTCCGCAAGGTCACCGCGTTCCGCGAGACCCTGACCCGTGCCCGGCCCGACGTCCTCGTCATGGTCGGCTCCGACCACTTCCACCAGCTGTGGCTGGACAACATGCCGCAGTTCCTCGTCGGCAAGGCACCGTTCTACGACGCCAACTGGTACAACGAGGAGCGCGAGTTCGGCCTGCCGCGGATGACGCTGCGCGGCCAGGAGGACCTCTCGGCGCACGTGCTGCGCGAGGGCCTCGACGCCGGCTTCGACCTGGCCTTCAGCAACGAGCTGCGGATCGACCACAGCATCACGTGCCCGATCATCACCCTGCGGCCCGAGGCGGACCTGCCCATCGTGCCGATCTACACCAACATCTTCGCCCCGCCGCTGCCGCGCCCCCAGCGGTTCGTGCAGCTCGGCCGGACCATCCGGGAGCTCGTCGAGTCGTGGCCCAGCGACCTGCGGGTCGCCGTCATCGGCACCGGGCACCTCTCCCTCGAGCTCGGCGGGCCCAGGCAGTTCGGCCCGCACGGCCCCGACCCCGAGTTCGACCGGCGGGCCGTGGAGTGGATCGCCAACGGCGACCTCGACGGCTGCCTGTCGGAGGTGACCCTCGACAGCCTGCACGCGCCGGGCAATGCCACCCACGGGTTCATGGACTTCATGCTCATGATGGGCGTCGCCGGCGACGGCGCGAAGGCCGACTACGTCGACACCTACGACCTCTTCCACACGATGGAGGCCTACTTCACCTGGTACCCGGAAGGAGCTCTGTCGTGACGAAATACCTCCTGAACAAGTTCCTGTACACAGTGGACAGAGATCCTTCCCTGGTCGAACGCTACCGCGACGATGCACAGGGGACGGTTGCCTGGTGGGAGGCGAACGTCGCCAACGCGCTGCTCAACGGCCACACCGGCGAGGCGAGCACCTGGCAGCGGCTCACCGACGAGGAGCGGGCCGCGCTGACCGGGCACGACTACGTGGCGCTGTTCTCCCTCGGCGCCCACCCGTTCCTGACGCTGACGCTGTTCATCGCGATGTTCGAACGTGACCACGACGAGCCGCTCGCCTTCCAGAAGCAGTACGCGGCCCGGCTCGCCCACTTCGACCTGCCCTACCCGGACATCGCCACCTGATGCGCGCCGCCACCATCGTCCGCTGCGGTTCGCCGCCGCTCGTCGTCGAGCGACCGCTTCCGGTGCCTTCGGCCGGCCTCGTGACCGTCACGGTGACCGCGGCGCCCATCACGCCCCTCGACGTGCTGTGCGCCTCCGGCACCTCGTACTTCGGTGCGCCCGCCGTGCCGTACGTGCCGGGGGTGCAGGGCGTCGGCACCCTCGACGACGGCACCGCCGTGTGGTTCCCGACCGACGCGGGCATGCGCCCCGGCGACGGCAGCATGGCCTCGGTCGTCGCGGTGCCGTCGGCCGACGTGGTGCCGCTGCCCGCGGGCGCCGACCACCGGCTCATCGCCGCGCTCGGGCTGTCGGCGGTCGCCGCCTGGCAGGCCCTCACGTGGCGGGGCGCGCTGCACCCCGGCGAGCAGGTCCTCGTCCTCGGCGGCGGCGGGGTCGTCGGGCAGGCCGCGATCCAGCTCGCCCGGCTCGCGGGCGCGCGCCGGGTCATCGCCGCCTGCCGGTCCGCGGCCGCCCGGGACCGCGCGCACCGCCTCGGCGCCGACGCAGTGGTCGCCATCCGCGACGCCGACGACGTGGCGACCCTCGCCCGCCGCCTCCAGGACGTGACCGACGGCCCGGTCGACCTCGTGCTCGACCCGCTGTTCGGGACCCCGGCCGCGGCCGCGCTGCGCACCCTGCGCCGCGGCGGCCGCCTGGTCAACCTCGGCAGCGCCGCGGGCGAGGTGGCGCCGCTGGACTCCGCGACGCTGCGCGGCGGGTCGCTGCGGATCCTCGGCTACACCAACACGGAGCTGAGCGCGGCGGAGAAGGCCACCACGATGCGGTACCTCGCGGACCACGCGGCCGCCGGCCGGCTCGTCGTCGAGCACGACGCGGTTCCCCTCGCCGAGATCGGCCCCGCGTGGGCCGCCCAGGCGGCCGGGCAGGCGCCCCGGCGCCTGGTGGTCGTCCCGTGACCGGTGCGGGCTCGGGTTAGTCTCGCTCTGCGTATCAATCACAACACCTTGAGGCGGCGATGGCACAGCGCGGAGAAGGACCGGACTTCATCGAGGCCCTGGCCCGCGGGCTGGACGTGATCCGCGCGTTTCACGCCGACCACCCCAGGATGACGCTCGCCGAGGTCGCCGCCGCCACCGGTCTGGCCCGCCCCACCGCCCGCCGCATCCTGCTGACCCTGGAGGAGCTCGGCTACGTGCGGGCCACGGCCGGCGGCCACGAGCTGACCCCGCGGGTCCTGGAGCTCGGCATGGCGTATGTGGGTGCGCTCTCGCTGTGGGACATGGCCCGCCCGCACATGGAGCGGCTCGTGGCCGCCACCGGCGAGTCCTCCTCGATCACCCAGCTGGACGGCTCCGACATCGTGTATCTGGCCCGGGTGGCCGTACCGAAGATCATCGCCCTGCGGGTGCAGATCGGCACCCGCTTCCCGGCGGCGGTCACCTCACAGGGCAAGGTCCTGCTCGCCGCGCTGCCCCCGGCGCGGCTCGACGAGGTCCTCGCCACGCCCAGCCGGTCGGGCATCGAGCCGTGGGTGCGGCACAGCCGCGCCACCCTCGACGCCATGCTGCGCGAGGTCAACGCGCGCGGCTTCGCCGTGGCCGACAACGAGCTCGCCCCCGGCATCCGCTCCGTCGCCGTGCCGATCCGCGACGGCCGCGGCGAGGTCCGCGCGGCGATGAACGTGACGGTCAACTCCGCGGAGACCACCACCAAGACGCTGCTGGACCGGCACCTGCCACACCTGCAGCGGGCGGCCGGCGCGATCAGCTCCGACTGGGCGCTGTGGCAGTCCCGGCCCCAGCTCGACCTGCCCGCCCGCACCTGAGCCGCGCGCCGTGGGCCGGGGCTCAGCGGGCGACGCGGCGGAGGCACGCGACGAAGCCCTGGTCCATGCTGACCAGCTCCCAGCCACGGGTCTCCAGGTACTCCACGGCGGTCAGGACCTCGTCGAGCATGGCGTTCTGGCCGGCGCTGGGGTTGACGGCGGCGCCGAGCGCGGTCGAGAACGACATGGAGGGGCCGATCACGATGTACCGGAAGGGGTAGCCGTCCAGGACGGCGCGGCCGGTGGCGATGTCGTTGGCGCGGAAGACCCTGGACGGTCGTGGCGGTGGCGGTGGCTGCACCGCCGCATCATCACACGGCCGGCGGGGCGGCGCCCTCCGGCCGTGTGATGATGCGGGTTCAGTAGGTCCAGACCTGGTTGGCCGCGCCGGTGCAGGTCCAGATCTGCAGGCGGGTGCCGTTGGCGGAGCTGGGTCCGGCCGCGTCGAGGCACTTGCCGGAGCCCGCGTTGACCAGGGTCGACCCGGTGCGGGTCCAGCGCTGCGCCGCGGTGCCGTTGCAGTCGTACAGCTGGACCTTGGTGCCGTTGGCGGTGCCGGCGGCGGTCACGTCCATGCACTTGCCGAGGGCGCGCACGGTGCCGTCCGCCAGGCGGGCCCAGCTCTGGGCGGCGGTGCCGTTGCAGTCGTACAGCTGGACCGCGGTGCCGTTGGCGCTGCTCGCGCCGGCGACGTCGACGCACTTGCCGCCGTAGCCGTGGATCGGGCCGACGGAGCCCGGCGGGGTCGTGGTGGGCGGCGGGGTGGTGCTCCCGACCCAGGCGGTGGCGGCCGCGGAGCCGGTGGCGTCGATGGCGGTGTTGCTCTCCACGGGGCTCGGCACGCTGCTCGGGAAGACGATGAACGTGACCGGGCCGGCGGTGCCGCCGCTGGCGGGGTTCGGGTCGATGCCGAGCGCGACCGCCAGGGCGTAGGAGCCCTCGCCGATGATGTTGCTGGGGCCCTCGTCGGCGAAGACGGCGTAGGCGACCCTGCCGTTGTAGACGACCGCGGCGACGCTGCCGGCGCGGATGCCGTTGGCGGAGTACGTGAAGCGGCTGCTGGGCAGCGGCACGACGAAGTAGCGGGTCACGTCCGAGGTGAAGTACGCGCCGGTGGACGTGGTGAACGAGGTCTGCGCCTGGTACCACGGGTCGGTCGAGGCGTTGCAGCGGGCGGTGGAGATGCCGTCGCAGTCGATGTCCATGTCGGCGGTCCAGAAGTACGCCGAGCCGTTCTTGCAGATCGCGACGGTCTCCGCGCCGCCGTCGTCGGTCGCGTAGCGGCCGTTGGAGACCTGGTTGCAGGTGGAGGTCTTGGCGAGCAGCTGGTCGGCGGTGGGTCCGGCGGCGAGCGCCGCGGACTGGGTGGTGAGGGCGTAGGCGGCGGTCGCGACCAGGGACAGCGCGACGGACGCGAGCGCCAGGATCGGTCTGCGCATGGCGGGCTCCAGACGTCGTCAGGCGGGGCGGGGACAACGGACAGGTAACCTGACTAACAGATTTCTGTCAATACGTTGCCCCCGCCCTCCGGTCCTATTCGTCGATCGCCTGGTAGGTCGTGGTCCAGAAGTCGTGGATGAGGCGGGCCGCGTCCGGGACGGACATGCCGACCTGGGTGAGCAGGATGCCGACGACCTGGTGCTGCGGGTCGGCGTAGGTCGAGGTGCCGCTGCCGCCGTCCCAGCCGAACTGGCCGACGGGCGCGTAGTCGCCGCGGTGGGTCCGCACCGCCATCCCGAAGCCCCAGCCGCCGTGCTGCCCCTGGCCGAACGACAGGTGGACGTTGTCGGTGGCCATGGTGTGCCGGGCGGCCTGCTGCGCGGGGGTCAGCCGGTTCGTCGTCATCAGGTCGACGGCGGGCCGGGACAGGATCCGCTCGCCGCGGTGCGTGCCGTGGTTGAGCAGCATCCGGAAGTACGCGTGGTAATCGTCGACGGTGGAGTTGAGGCCCCCGCCGCCGCCCGGGAACGCCGGCGGCCGGCTGTGGCGCCCGCCGTCGGCGGGGTCCCAGACGTGGAACTCGCCGGTCTGCGGGTCCGGGGCGTACAGCGGAGGCAGCCGGTCGAGATCGCCGGCGGGGACGTGGAAGCCGGTGTCCTTCATGCCCAGCGGCTCGAAGACGCGCTCCCGCAGGAAGGTCTCGAACGACTGGCCGGTCACCCTGGCCACGAGCACACCGAGCAGGTCGCTGCTGATGTGGTACTGCCAGCGCTCGCCGGGCTGGTGCATCAGCGGCAGCGTGCCGAGGCGGCGCAGCCACTCGTCCGGCTCGGGCATCGGCGTCGGCAGGTCGGGCGTGAGCCCCTGCTCGAACACCGCGCCCATGATCGGGGTGCCCAGCGCCGTCAGATCCATGCCGAGCCCGAATGTCGAGGTCAGCACGTCCCGCACGATGATCGGCCGGCGCGCCGGCACGGTGTCGTCCAGCGGGCCGTCGAGCCGCTTGAGCACCTGCCGGTCGGCGAGCTCGGGCAGCCACGGCTCCACCGGGTCGTCCAGCCGCAGCCGGCACTCGTCGAGCAGCACCATGGCCGCCGCCACCGAGACCGGCTTCGACGTCGAGGCCATCCGGAAGATCGTGTCCCGGCGCATCGGCGGGCCGCCGTCGTGGCACATCGTGCCCAGCGCCTCGACGTGCGTCTCGTCGCCCCGCGCGACCAGGGCCACGAGGCCGGGGATCTTCCCGGAGTCGACGTGCCGCGCCAGCACGTCGCGCAGCCTGCCCAGCCCCGCCTTGGTGAATCCGCTCGTGCCGTGTTCCATGATCGTGCTCCTTCGGGATCGGTGTGCTCAGAGGCTGCGGGCGGTGATGTCGCCGCGGGACGTGGTGGCGCGGATGTCGAGCTCGACGGTCCCGTGGTTGGTGAGGGCGTTGCTGATCCGGCCGTGGCCGGTGCCGGCGTCCAGGGCGGCCGAGACGCCGCCGGCCGCGGCGATCGAGATGTCACCGGACTCGGTGCGCAGCACGACCGTGCCGCCCGCGGCCTCGCCGACGCGGATGTCACCCCGTGCGGTGCTGATCTCGGCGGAGCCGTTGAGCCGTCCGATCTCGACGTCGCCGTCGACGGCGGTGAGGTGGACGCTCGCGGCCTCGTCGATCCTGATCTGCCGGTACGCGCCGTCGAAGGCGACGTCGCCGAGGCGCCCGACGCCGTGCAGCTCGGAGCCGGCGGTCGTCGCCTCGACCCGCGAGCCGGCGGGCAGCTGGACGGTCACCTCCAGGGCGCCCGAGGGGCCGAAGAGCTGGTTGCCGGCGGGGGCCTGGATCCGCAGGACGCCGTCGGCGTAGGCGACGGTGGTCTGCCCGGCGACCTCGACGTCGCGGCGCTTGCCGGGGTCGGCGGGCAGGACCTCCACGGTGGTGTCGGCCCGGTCGGCGGCGATGAGCCGCACGCGCCCCGCGGGGATGTCGAGGAGCGTGGAGATCGGGGCGGGGGTGGCGAACTGCTGCATCGTGGTCTCCTTGTGCGCTTCCTGCTGTGACGCCAGAACCATGGCCGCCGCCGCTGACAGCGCACCAACAGCGCACTGACGCGGCCTGACGGGCCCGCACAGCGTCCGCCGCCGCGCGCTCGTGATCAGCGACGGCTTCGGCAACGCACTGTTTAGCGAAGGTTGATAATCGGGCGGTGGAGCTGCGCGACATCGAGATCTTCCTGACCCTGGCGGAGGAGCTGCACTTCGGCCGTACCGCCGACCGGCTCCGGCTACGACGGCCCGCGTCAGCCAGTTCCACACCCCGTCGGGTCGCCCCATCCCACGCGGCCCCAAGGTCTCCAGCTGGCACGAGGAGCTCTCGGTCGTCGCCGCCGGCCAGGCCGTCACGATCGTCGCGGCCGAATCGGCGCAGTTCTACCCCTGGCCGAACATCACCTACGTGCCGGTCGAGGACGCCGCGCCGATCCGCTGGGCGCTCGTGTGGCGCACCGCCGCCGAGACCCCCCACGTCCGCGCGTTCATCGAGGCCGCCCGGACGCCACCTGGCTGTTCTTGACGATCTCCTTAGAGTGCTTGCCATGGGCATCCTGGGCCGTCGTGCCGTCGCCGTCGCCGTGGCCGCCGCGACCGTGCTCGGCTGGCCGGGGACGGCACGGGCCGAGCCGCGGATGAGCCGGCGCAGCTCACCGGGGGCACCCAGCAGGCGCTGCTGACGGTGGTCGTGGACGACTCGGAGAACTCCAGCGGCACGAACGAGGTGATCCTCGTGCTGCCGCAGGCGCTCGCGCGCGCGGACGACGTGGCGTACGTGAGCGCTCCGTCGGGCTGGAAGTTCGACCATTACGGCCCTGACGGGGTGCGGTTCTCGGGCGCGTAACAGCCGGGCGAGGTGCGGATCCAGGTCCACCTGAAGACGGTGCCCGCCGCGGGCGGCCGGTTCGTCGTGCGGATCACGCAGGGGTACGGCGACGGTCAAAGGTCGCTGTGGGTGACCGACCCCGCGGGCACCCCTGGGAACGAACCGTTGTACGCGCCGGTGCTGACGGTCGTCCCGGCGGACGGCGGGTTGCCGACAGGGGTCTGGGCCGGGCTCGCGGTCGTCGTGGTCGCCCTCGCCGGTGGCGGGCTCTGGCTGATCCGCAGGCGCCGGACCGGCGTGGAGGCGGCGCGCGAGCCGGACCCGGTGCCGTCCGGATTCGGCCCGGATCCCGTCGAAACGGCTCCGGTCGACGCGGCCCCGGCCGTCACGGCGGATCCGGACGAGGCGGATCCGGTCGTCGCCGCTTCCGTGAGGGCGGTGCCGGTGGCGGCCGTCGGGCGCCCCGCGGCGCCGGAACCGGCGGCCGCCGGCGAGGCGCCGCTGCTCGCCGTCGACTACGGCACCTCGAACACCGTCGCGATGCTGCGCTGGCCCGACGGGCGGGTCCGGCCGCTGCTGTTCGACTCGTCGCCGCTGCTGCCGTCCGCCGTGCAGGACCTCGGCGACCAGCTCGCCACCGGTCGTGACGCGGTCAACGCGGGACGGCTCGACCCGAGCCGGCACGAGCAGAACCCGAAGCGCCGCATCGACGAGGGCACCGTGCTGCTCGGCGACCGCGAGCACGAGGTGGCCGACCTGATCGCGGCGACGCTGCGCCGGGTCGTCGACGAGATGCGGCGGGTGTCCGGCTCGGCGGCACCGGCCGGCACGGTGCTGACCCATCCCGCCGCGTGGGGCGCCATCCGCCGGTCCGTCCTCCTCGACGCCGCCGAGCGGGCCGGGCTCCCGGGCGCCGTCCTGGTCCCGGAGCCGGTGGCGGCGGCCACCTACTTCGTCACCGTCCTCGGGCACGGGCTCGCCGAGGGCCAGAGCGTCCTCGTCTACGACCTGGGTGCCGGCACGTTCGACGCCACCGTCGTCCGGCGGTCGTCCACGGGCCTGGACATCCTGGCCGCCGACGGGCTGGACGACCTGGGCGGCCTCGACCTGGACGCGCTCGTCGTCGACCTGGTCGGCGCCACCTTCGAGGACCGGGAGGAGTGGCGGCGGCTGCGGGACCCGCGCGACACCGCCGACCGCCGGTTCGCCCGGCTGCTGTGGGACGACGCCCGGGCGGCGAAGGAGTCGCTGTCGCGGCAGTCGTCGGTCGGGCTGTCGCTGCCGAGCCTCGGCGCCGACACGCACGTCACCCGCGAGCAGTTCGAGGTGGCGGCGCAGCCGCTGATCATCCGGACGGTCCGCGCCGCCGCGGCCGTGCTGCGCGCCGCGCAGGTCCCGCCCGACGGCACGGCCGGCATCTTCCTCGTCGGCGGCTCGACCCGGGTGCCGCTCGTCGCGACCCTGCTGCTGCGCGACACCGGCCTGCGCCCGATCGTGCTGGAGCAGCCGGAGACCGTCGTGGCCGAGGGTGCCCTGCACCTCGCCCGGGCGGCGGAGTCACCGCGCGCCGACGCCTGACCGGCGGGCCGGACACCGACGACAAATGGCCTCTTGCCAGTCGGCCCGTCCTCCAATAATGATGTAGTCCTTCGGAAGTTCGCCTACATCTCTGCGTATTGTCGGTGTCGTGCCGCCGCCCCACCGCCCGGGCCGCGGCGATGACGCCGTGCGCCCGTGCGCCCGCAAGGCCGGCACCGACACCCCCTCCGAGCTGAGGAATCCCATGAGACGAAGCTTCACCGTCGCCCTGCTCACCGCGCTCACGCTCGCCACGGCGGCCACCCCCGCCGCCGCTCATTCCGCCACACCGCAGTGGAAGTCCCTCGCCTACACGGCCGCACCTGCCGACAACCCGCTCAAGGGGTTCATGCCGTTCGCCGGCGACTACGAGACGTTCCCGCACAGCATGGAGTGGTTCTACCTGCCGTTGCGCGACGTCATGACCGGACCGGAGCAGTTCCGCTGGGGCGCCTTCGAGCGGCAGCTCGACGCCGTCGCCGGCCGGGGCCACCAGGCCGTGTTCCGGTTCTACCTCGACTACCCGGGCAAGCCGACCGGCATCCCGCAGTACCTGCTCGACGCCGGGCTCGTCACCCGCCCGTACCAGGACTTCGGCAACAACGGCGTCAGCGTCGCGCCCGACTACAGCGACCCGCGGCTCGTCACGGCGCTGGAGAACTTCATCACCGCGCTCGGCCGCCGGTACGACGGCGACCCCCGCATCGGGTACATCACCCTGGGCCTCATCGGTTTCTGGGGCGAGTGGCACACCTGGCCCTACGACGGCTGGACCCAGCCCGAGAACTGGATGCCGGGCACCGACGTGCTGACCCGCATCCTCGGCCGGTACGAGGCGGCGTTCGACAAGACGTTCCTGCTGGCCCGCTACCCCAGCCCGGAGAACAAGCCGCTGAACGTCGGCTACCACGACGACTCGTTCGCGTTCGAGACGCTGCCGCCCACGTCGTGGCACTTCGTGCAGCGCCTCATCGACAACGGCGTCACCGACAAGTGGCGCACCCAGCCCGTCGGCGGCGAGCTTCGCCCGGAGATCCAGTCCTGCCTGTGGGACGAGCCCGTCTCCTGCCCGCAGTACGAGAGCTACGCCGAGTCCGTCGCGCAGACCCATGCCTCGTGGCTGATCAACCACGCGGCGTTCACCGGCGGCGGGTTCACCGGCGACAAGTACCAGCGGGCCCTCGCCGGCGCGCGGTCCCTCGGCTACGAGCTGACCGTCACCGGGGCGGCGGTGGGCCGCGACCGCGTCACCGTCCGCGTCGAGAACCGCGGCGTCGCGCCGTTCTACGCCGACTGGCGGGCCGAGCTGGCCATTGTGGACAGTCGCGGCCGCGTCGAACGGCGCTGGCACACCGGATGGAGCATGGCCGGCATCCAGCCGGGTCAGGACGCGACGACGCTGTCCGCGCGCATCGACACCCGCGGCCTGCGCCCCGGCCGCCACACCGTCGTGATGCGGGTGGACAACCCGCTCCGCAACGGGATCCCGCTGCGGTTCGCCAACACCACCCAGAACACCAGCACCGGCTGGCTCACGCTCGGCACCCTCTGACCGCTGAAAGGGAGCACCGCCCATGCGATCCCTGCGCATCCTGGCCGCCGCGGCGACCCTGGTCCTGTCCCTGCTACCCGCGTCCGCCGCGACCGCGGCCCCGGCCGGGCCGCCACCCCGGCCCGCCGCCGGACCCGGGCCCGACACCAGCCTCACCACCCACGCGTACACCTACGCCGACGCCCCGCTCGGGCAGCCGCTGAAAGGCTTCGCCCCCTACCTGTTCCCCGGCGACAACCTGTCCACGAAGTACCCCGGCGGCCTCGTCTGGAGCTACTTCGCCCTCAACGAGGTCATGAAGGACCCGGCCAGCTGCGCCGTGTTCGACTGGAGCGTGTTCGAGAAGGCCCTCGACGAGGCCGCCGTCTGGGGCCGCCAGGTCGCGTTCCGCTTCTACCTCGAATACCCCGGCGGCAGCGGCACTCATCCGGGCAACGGCATCCCGCCGTGCCTGAACGGCAAGATGGCCCTGCGCACCAACGGCTTCTGGGGCACCGTCAGCCCCGACTACGACGACCCCGACGTCATCGCCGCGCTCACCAGCTTCATCAACGCGTTCGCCCAGCGCTACGACCGGGCCGGGCCGGGCGGCACCGCCGACCCGCGCATCGGGTTCATGTCGCTCGGCCTCGTCGGGCTGTGGGGCGAGTGGCACACCTGGCCCTACGACCGGGACGCCGCCGACGGCTACCCGGACCTGATGCCGACCGACGCCACGATCCGCACCATCATCGGCGCGTACGACGCGGCCTTCAGCAACATCCAGCTGGAGGTCCGCTACCCCCTCGCCGGCACGGAGACCGCGAACATCGGCTTCCACGACGACTCGTGGCCGTACAAGGAATGGCGCGGCGGGCAGCTCAAGGGCATGACCCTGCCGATGTCGATGAACGGCTGGGACGACGCGTTCCTGCAGCTGCAGCTCAACACCGGCACCGAGAACCGGTGGACCACCCAGTCGATCGGCGGCGAGGCCCGGCCCGAGATCCAGGGCAGCCTCTACACCGACTGGCCCAACGGGTCCAACCAGGTCGACGACGTCCTCGCCGCGACCGAGCTCACCCACATCACCTGGATGATCAACCAGACCGGCGCCGGCGGGTACAGCACCAGCGACCCGAAGGTCGCCGCGGGTGTCCGCAAGATGGGCTACAACCTGCACATCCCGCAGGCCAACTTCAACGCCACCGCGGCCGGCACGTTCAAGGTCGGCGTCACGATGCAGAACACCGGCGTCGCGCCGTTCTACTACCCGTGGACGACCGTCATCGGGCTGCGCGACGCCGCCGGCACCATCGTGAAGACCTGGGACACGAGCTGGGACCTGCGGCAGGTGCAGCCGCTGAAGATCCGGGCGTTCCCGGACTGGAACGCCGGCGCCGGCTACCTCGACTACGGCCGCCCGGTGAACTTCTCCACCACGCTCAGCACCGCCGGGGTACCCGCCGGGTCGTACAGCCTGGTGCTGAAGGTCCGCAACCCGCTGGAGACGGTCACGCCGGCCGTGCTGCGGGCCCGGCCCGCCGCCAGCCGCCTCACCGACTGGGTCATCGACCAGTGGCGGCCCACGCTGCCGCTGTCCTTCGCCAACGCCAACCAGGGCACCGACGGGTGGGTGAACCTCGGCGCCGTCTCGACGTCCGGCACCTGCACCGGTGACTGTGTGGCGCCGTCGGTACCGGCGGGGCTGGCGGTCACGGGCGTGACCTCGTCGAGCGTGGGACTGTCCTGGTCGCCGTCGACGGACAACGTGGGCGTCACCGGCTACCAGGTGCTCCGCGACGGCACCCAGGTCGGCACCGCGACCGGGACGACGTTCACCGACACCGGCCGCCCGCCCGGGCAGACGTCGCAGTACACGGTGCGCGCCGTCGACGCCGCCGGCAACGTGTCCGGCCCGTCCGCCGCCGTCAGCGCGACGACGACCGGCTGCGCGGGGGACTGCACGGCGCCGACCGCTCCGACGGGCCTGACCGCGTCCGCCGGGGGCACCGGCGTCTCGCTGTCCTGGTCCCCGTCGACCGACAACGTCGGCGTCACCGGGTACGAGGTGCTCCGGGGGTCCACCTTGGTCGGCACACCGACCGGCACCTCGTTCACCGACACCGGCCTGACTCCGTCCACTGTGTACACGTACACCGTGAAGGCCCGCGACGCGGCCGGCAACCGCTCGCCGGCCTCCGGCGCGGTGACGGTGACGACCCCGGCCGCCCCGGCCGGCCTGCTGCTGGACGACTTCGACGGCAGCCCGGCGTACCCGTCGGCGGCGCAGAACGACCTGGGCAGGTGGACCGGCGGCAACTGCTTCCTCGACGGCGGCGGCTCCGGTGTCGTCACCGGCGGGGCGCTGAGCCTGCGGTACGACAACTGCGGCTGGTTCGGCTCCGACGTCGGCGTCGACCTCAGCAACCGCACCTACCTGGTGATCCGGGTCAAGGGCGCGGCCGGTGGCGAGCAGACCCACTTCAACCTGGGCCTCGGCGGCACCACGAAGGTGTTCGCCGACTACACCCTCGACGGCGGCGCCCACCCCGCCCTCACCACGTCCTACCAGGACATCCGGATCCCGCTGGTGGCCAACGGGATCAGCCGGAACTCGCCGTCGCAGCTGACGATGGGCTTCTGGTACGGCGGCAGCTCCACCATCACCATCGACAGCATCAGCTTCGTCTGACGCGGTCCGCCCGGCCGGGGCCCTGCGCCCCGGCCGGGCGCCGCTGCGGTAGCGTGCGCGCGTGTTCATCCACTCCGTGTACTTCACGCTGCGGCCCGACCTCACGCAGGCCGAGCACGACACGTTCCTCGCCGGCGCCCGTAGTCTCCTGACCATCGGCGCGGTCCTCGGCGGCCACCTCGGCCGGCCCGCCGGCACCGACCGCCCGGTCATCGACCGCGCCTACTCGTACGGCCTCGTGCTCACCTTCGCCGACGAGGCGGCGCACGACGCCTACCAGGCCGACCCGGTGCACGACGCGTTCCGCACCGGGTGCGGCGCGCTGTGGTCGGCGGTGCGCATCTTCGACGTCGATGCCGCCTAGCTCGTCGTCATCACCGCGTACACCGCGGTGACGGGGACCGGGCCGGCGCAGCGCGAGTCGTTGGACCGCGTGCGGTTGTCGCCCATGAGGAACAGAGCGTCCGCGGGCACCTTCACCGGCCCGAACCGGCGCGGCTCGCACGACTGCGGCTCCGGCGGCACGTCGAGCGGCGCGTTCTCGACCACGTACGGCTCGTCCAGCGGCTGCCCGTCGACCGTCACCTTGCCGGCCACGTCGCAGCAGGCGACCGTCTCGCCGCCGACGGCCACGACCCGCTTCAGCAGCGGCGTCGTGGTGTTGACCCAGCCGGCCTGGTCGCCGCGGAACAGCACGACGTCGCCGCGCTTCGGCGTGTACTCCTTCGCGACCTTCCGCACGGTGATCACCTGGCCGGCCTTGACCGCCGGCTCCATGCTGACCCCGCCCTGCGTGAACTGCTCGGTCTTCTCCTCGGCCGCCGCCCCGCCGCAACCGGCGAGCGCGAGGACGACCAGCACCGGCCACAGCCTCATCATCCGGCCGATCCTGCCAGAGCGCGTGGACGTTTCCCGGGTCGGGTGCTGGTCGCGGCGGTCAGGGGCCGCCCGGGGTGACGAGCCCGTGCTCGTAGGCGTGGACGACCGCCTGCACGCGGTCGCGCAGGTCGAGCTTCGTCAGCACCCGGCTCACGTGCGTCTTGACGGTCGCCTCCGACAGGTGCAGCGCGGCGGCGATCTCGGCGTTGCTCAGCCCCCGCGCGACCAGCTGCAGCACCTCCAGCTCCCGCTCGGTGAGCCGGTCGGCGGCGAGGGCGGCGGCCGTGCCGGCCGGCGGGACGCGCAGGAACCGGTCGATGAGCCGCCGGGTGACGGCCGGGGCGAGCAGCGCGTCGCCGGCCGCGACGGTCCGGACCGCCTCCGCCAGCTGGCCCGGCGGCGCGTCCTTGAGCAGGAAGCCGGCCGCACCCGCGCGCAGCGCCTCGTACACGTAGCCGTCGAGGTCGAACGTGGTGAGCACCAGCACCCGCGGCCCGTCCTGCCGGTGACGGATGCGGCGGGTCGCCTCGATGCCGTCCATCACCGGCATGCGGATGTCCATCATGACCACGTCGGGGGCGAGGGAACCGGCGAGCCGGACCGCCTCCGCGCCGTCGGTCGCCTCACCGACGACCGTCAGGTCCGGCTGCGCGCCGAGCATCGCCGACAGCCCGGACCGGATCAGGGCGTGGTCGTCCGCGACGAGCACCGTGATCACGCCGACCCCCTCGGCAGCCGCGCCTCGACCATGACGCCGTCCGTGCCGAGCACTGTGTTCACGCGGACCCCCTCGGCAAGCGTGCCTCGACCGCGAACCCCTCGCCGTCGGGGCCGGCGGTGACCGTCCCCCCGTACAGCCGGGCGCGCTCCTGCATGCCGATCAGTCCCCTTCCGCTGCCCGGCGGACCCTGGTGGTGATGGTGGCCCGGTGCCGGGGCGGCGTTGCGGACCGCCACGTCGATCCAGCGGGCGGTGTAGCCGATGTGGACGGTGGTGGCGGCGGGCCCGGCGTGCCGCCGGACGTTGGTGAGCGCCTCCTGCACGATCCGGAACCCGGCCAGGTCGAGGCCCGGCGCGACGTCGCCGCGCGCGCCGCCGACCGCCAGCGTGACCGGCAGGCCGGCGGCGCGGACCTCGTCCACGAGGTCGGCGACCCGCTCGAGGGTGGGCTGCGGCGCCAGCGCCGACGCGGCGTCGACGGCGTCGACGCGCTGGACGTCGAGGACGTGCCGCATCTCCGTCAGCGCCTCCCGTGCGGTCCTGCGGGCGGCGGCCACGTGGCGGCGCGCCAGGTCGGGGTCGATGGCCATCAGCTCCTCGGCGGCGCCCGCCTGCACCGCCACGATCGACAGGGAGTGGGCGACGACGTCGTGCAGCTCGCGGGCGATCCGCTCCCGCTCGGCGGCGACGGCCTCGGCGGCCCGGATCCTGGCCTCCCTCCGGGCGGCCTCCGCCTCCGCGGCACGCGCTTCCGCCTCGCGGCGGGCGGTCTCGGCGTCCTCGGCCCGGGCCCTGGCTTCCCGGCGGGCGGTGTCGGCGTCCTCGGCCTGGGCCTTGGCCTCCCGGCGGGCGGTGTCGGCGTCCTCGGCCCGGGCCCTGGCTTCCCGGTGCGCGGTGGCGGCCTGGGCGGCGCGGAGGCGGACGAGCCAGCCGCCGGTCCACGCGCCGGCGATGAAGAACGCGAGGATGAACAGCTGCCCCGGGGTGTCGGTCTCGTAGTAGCCGAGCGGGTACAGCGACAGCATCGCCGCCAGCGTGACGACGCCACCCGCGACGGCGACGACCGGCCGGCGCGCGTGCAGGGCCGCGGAGAACACCGCGACGAGCATGCTCGGGAACGGGAACGTGCTCTCCTCCACCCCCGGCACCGCGAACACCCGCACCATGAGCACCGCGACGAGCGCCACCACGACCGCCGTCGGCGCGCGGCGGCGCACGAGCAGCGGCAGCGTCACCCCGGCGGCGAACAGCGCCCGCTGCCACCACGCGCCCGGCCCGGCCGCGGTCGCCGCCTCCAGCAACGCCCATGCGAACAGCACGGCGGTGAGGGTGACGTCGGCGCGCGTCGGCCGGCGGGGCACCCGCGCGAGTGTGGTGAGCGCGTCCACACCGACGAGCCTAGGCCCCGCCACGGTGTGCCCGCGTCATCCCGCGGTCGCACGCGCGTCAGCCTTCAGACGTACCGGGGTCGCGACGCCGGACCGGTCGGGTCGGCACCTCGCGGCCGACGTGCCGGGGCCCGCGCCGTCCGTACCGTCGGCGCCATGACCACGACAACCACAGTCACCACCGATACCTCATCCGCCCGCCTCGCCGGCTACGCCGCCGTCCTCGGGGCGATCACCTCCGCCGTCGCCGGCGCCATCCAGGTCGTCCGCGTCGACGACGGCAACCCGAAGGTCGGCCTGTCCGAACACGTCGTCCTCACGCTCGTCGCGCTGTCGCTGCTGCTGTGGCTGCCGGCGTACGTGCGCCTCGGCCGGACGTCGAGCCGGCTCGGCCTCGTCGGCGGCTACCTCGCCGTCGCCGGCGCCGCGATCCTGGCCGCAGGCATGACGTCGACGAACCTGCACGGGGAGGACTACTCCTGGTTCCCGGTCGTGGCCGCCCCCGCGAACCTGGCCTGGCTGGCGGGCTCGGTGCTGCTCGCGGTCGCCACCTGGCGCGCCGGGACGCTGCCGCGTACCCTCGCCGCCGGCCTCGCCGTGGTGTGGCTCACCTCGATCATCCTGTCCCAGGCCGGTGGCAGCCTCGTGGCCGGCGCGATCTTCGCCGTCGTCGGGATCCTCGTGGCCCGCGGCCCTCGGCCTTAGCTGCACGTGAATTGCAAGGAGGGCGCGGTACGGTCCGGCGCATGCCGTTCAAGACCCACCGTCGCCCGGTGTTCCCGGTCGACAGCCCGGCCGACGTCACGGCGTTGGTCGAGCTGCTCGTCCCGGCCGCCACCGACAGGGAGCTCCGCAGCACCCTCTACGACCACTTCGACTATGTGGCGGGTGCGCATCCTGAGTGGTTCCGCCCGCATCAGGAGCGGGTCATCCTGGAGCTGCTCAGCGGCTTGTCGGTCCCGTTCGGCGCGATGTGCGTGCTGCTCCACGGCGCCCCGGAACACTGCGTGGAGCACCTGGCCGCCCGCCCGTCACCGTATGTGCTCGAGGTGCTCGCGGCCATCGGCACCGAAGCGGCACTCACCGTGGCGGCCGACCTCGTCCGCGGCCAGGGCAGCGCGAGCCGCCTGGAGGACATCGGCTTCTGGACCCCGCCGACGGGCCCGCTCCAGCAACGGTTCTCGTCGCACCAGCTGGCCGTGGAGCGCCGGCCGGTGGCCGACCTGGCCGAGCTGCTCGCCGCGGAGCACCCGGTCGGCCTGCCGCTGGACCGGGTCGTCCGGGACCCGGAGACCACCCCGGTCAACTGGCACTACCTGTCCCTGCGCGCCGCCGCCCTCCCCGGCGTGCCGGCGTGGCCGGCCGAGCACCTGCACCTGGTCGACACGAACCTCAGCTGGGGCGTCACCGGCGCCGTCGGCGAGGACGGCCGCTGGCACGACGAGTCCGTGGAGGCCGCGGGCACGCCGGACGACGAGGACGACCGCGACAACGACGGGCCGGACGGCCGCGCCATGGTCGTCCTCCGCCCGTACGACGACACCCTGACCTACTGCAACGGCCACATCATGTCGACACCGGACGTGTTCGGCACCGTCGGCGGCCCACCCATCGGCGTCTATTCGAACCCGTCGTGCCGCTCCTGCCACCGGCTCATGTTCCACGTCGCCACGGTGACCAACCACCTCCGCGGCGACGGCGACGGCTTCCGCAGCCTGTACATCTGCGAAACCTGCCACCTGACGACGTCCGCCGCCTCGAACTGGAACTGAACCCTCACCCCGTCTCCCGCAGCACCAGGTCGAGCAGCTCCGCGATGCCCCGCTCGTCGATCACGGTCGCCGTCCCCTGCTCGTGTTGCAGGAGCGCCTGGTGTACCGCGGTGAGCGCGGGCCGACGGTCGAGCACCCACCGCGCCGCCTGCGCCTTGGAGCGGTGCTCGTGCTCCACCGCGAACTGCCAGATCCGGCACGCGGTGAGCACCATGAAGGCGGCGTGCTCGGTGTCGTCCGTGAGCGACCGCCACACCGCCAACCAGTGCCGCCCCCGATCGACCACCCACTCGGCCGGCACAGGTGCGAGCACGTCCCGCGGCGCGGCCCCGGCGAGCGCCCGCCCATCGTCCCGCGCCATGGACAGCTCCGCGAGCAGGTCCGGGTACGCGCCGACCGCCCGTTCGACCTCGACCTCCCCCTGCCCGTACCTCCCGACGTGCAGCTCCAGCGCAGGCTCCCGCCCCGGCGCCGCAGCCACCGCCGCCGTCACCACGTGCAGGTCGATCCCCGCCGCACTGCCCACGCCGGCGTCCCTGACCACCCGCTCGACGCCCTCCGCCTCCGCGTCGGTGAGTTGCCTGTCGACAACCACGAGCAGGTCGATGTCGCTCCACCCCGGCCGGAACCCACCGGCCGCAAGCGACCCGTGCAGCAGCACCGACTTCACGGATTCCCCGACCGCATCACAGACGCCCCGGGCAACCAGCCCAGCCGCGTCCCGCGCATCCCCGACCGTCACCTCACGATGGTCCCAACCCACCTCGACGCCCGGCAACCACCGCCGCTCCGCTACGACCCGCTGCCCTGGCGTTCGTCGTCGTAAGGGCTCTCAGGCACATCCTCCGCGTCCCCCACCGCCCCGGCGGACCAGCGCCGGAGCACGGCCGGCCGGCCCAGGTCGGCCCGCATCTGGTTCATCAACGCCCGGCGTTCCTCGACCGTCTCCCGGCTGTAGTCGACCCCGGCGCCCAACTGCCCGAGGTGCGCGAGCCGGACAAGGTTGAGCAGAACCCGGCCGGAGCACCCGCCCGGAACCGCCGCTCATCGACCCGCTTGAGTCCGCGATGCCGCACCTTGGTCGGCCAGCCAGCCGGCGACGCGGTCGAGGACGGCGGGGTCGACCGGGCGGCGGACTTCCTTGTAGGCGCGCAGCCACGGCTGAGGGTCGGTGAGGACGGCCGGGTCGACATCGGTGCGGAGAATCAGGGCGTCTGGAGGGCCCTCATCGCCCGTGACGAGCCTGACCCGACCGTCCACTACGACATCGGCGACCTCCCCGTCATCGCCGAACGGGAACCCCTCGGCTTCGTGGGTGGGCGGGAGCGGGCGAGCGTCCGTGAGTGGGTTGAGTTCTACGGCTGACGGGGTGTCAGTCGAGGCAGAACTCGTTGCCTTCGATGTCTTGCATGACGAGGCAGGACTCGTTCACGCCGTCGGCGAGCAGGAGGTTGCCGCGGACGGCGCCGAGGGGGAGGAGGCGGGCGCATTCGGCTTCGAGGGCGGCCAGGCGTGCCTCGCCGACGAGGCCGGTGCCGACGCGCACGTCCAGGTGGACGCGGTTCTTGACGACCTTGCCTTCGGGGACGCGCTGGAAGAACAGGCGGGGGCCGACGCCGGTGGGGTCGGAGCACGACGCCCACGCCGGGTCCTTCTGGTCGGGGGGCAGGACGTAGCCCAGCACCTGGGACCAGAAGAGGGCGACGCGCTGCGGGTCCGCGCAGTCGAAGGTGACCTGGAACTGTTTGACCGACGTCATCGCACCACCCTATCGGTACTTGAGCTCAAGTGCGGTTGAGCTCATAGTCTCCGCGGCATGACCTACGTGATCGCGTTGCCGTGTGTGGACCTGATGGACAAGGCGTGCCTGGACGAGTGCCCGGTCGAGTGCATCTACGAGGGCGACCGGATGCTGTACGTGCAGCCGGACGAGTGCATCGACTGCGGCGCGTGCGAGCCGGTCTGCCCGGTCGAGGCCATCTTCTACGAGGACGACCTGCCCGCCGAGTGGAGCCAGTTCACCGCCGTCAACGCCGGGTTCTTCGCCGGGGTCGGCTCGCCGGGCGGGGCCTCGCGGGTGGACCGCATCCCGGGCGACCACGCGTTCGTGGCGGCCCTGCCCCCGCAGGTCCACGACGAGGCCCTGGCGTAGTCAGGCCGGATCGTCGAGGCGGACCGGGCCCTGGCCGCGCGTGCCGAGCCGGTCGTCCGGGTTGAGCAGGTCGCACGACCGCATGGAGAGGCAGCCGCAGCCGATGCAGGCGGTGAGCTGGCGTTCGAGATTGACGATGTACCGGCGGCGGTCCTCGAGCTCGCGTTTCCACACCCGGGACACCCGCACCCAGTCCCGGTGGCTCGGCGCCTCGTCGGCGGGCAGGGTGGTGAAGATCTGCGCGACGTCGGCGAGCGGGATGCCGAGCCGCCGGGCCGCGAGGATGAGCGAGATCCGGCGCAGCATGTGCCGCCGGTACAGCCGCTGGTTGCCACGGTTGCGCTCGGCCGTGATGAGGCCCTCGGCCTCGTAGAACCGCAGGGCGGACGCGGCCACCCCGGTCCGGGCGGTGACCTCACCGACGGTCAGCAGGTCCTTCGGTTGCGCGCTCGATGACACCCGTGGACCGTAGGACCTCAACCTAGGTTGAGATCAAGGGGAAGCTCAGGACCATGGTGAGGCCGCCCCCGGGGGTGGGCTCCGGGGTCAGGGTGCCGCCCATCGCCGAGGCCAGGCCGCGGGACAGCGCGAGGCCCAGGCCGACGCCGGCGGTGTTGTCGCGGTCGCCGAGGCGCTGGAAGGGCTGGAAGACGCGGTCGTGGTCCTCGGCGGGGATGCCGGGGCCGTGGTCGACGACGCGGATCTCGACGCGCCCGGCGTGGGTGCCGGCGGTGATCGTCGGCGGGCGCGAAGGAGGGCTGTACCGCAGCGCGTTGGACAGCAGGTTGTCGAGGATCCGCTCCAGCAGCGCCGGGTCGGCGAGCACCGGGGGAAGGTCGTCCGGAACGTGGACGGGCACCGCGGTGTCACGGACCGCCGCGGCGACGGACACCGGGCGCATCTGCAGGCCCAGGGCGCCGGCCTGCAGGCGGCTCATGTCCAGGAGGTTCTCGACGAGGCGGTTGAGGCGGTCCAGGGACTCCTCGGCGGCGGCCAGCAGCTCCGCGCGGTCGGATGCGGACAGCGGCACGTCGTCGCTGCGCAGGGTGCCGACGGCGGCCTTGGCCGCGGCGAGCGGGGTGCGCAGGTCGTGGCTGACGGCGGCGAGCAGGGCGGTGCGCAGGCGGTCGACCTCGGCGAGGGTCTCCGCGGCCGCGGCCTGGGCGGCGAGGTCCTGCTGGCGCAGGGCGATCGCGGCGTGCACGGCGAACGCCTCGACGAGCCGGCGGTCGGCGGCGGCGAGCGTACGGCCGCGCAGGACCAGACGGAGGTCGTCGTCGATCGGCACCTCGATCTCACCGCCGGCGGGCGTCGTCGAGGGAAGGTCGTCCCCGGCGGGCGTCGTCGCGGGAAGGTCGTCCCCGGCGGGCGCCGTCGCGGGAAAATCGCTCAAGAAGGGGGTCGTCGAAGGCGGGTCGCTCACGGCGGGCGGCGTCGAGGGCCGGTCGCCCACGGCCGCCGCGACCTCCCAGCCCGTGGTCTCCGACCGGGCGAGGAGGGTGACGGCGGTGAGGGCGAACGCCTCCCGGACCTGCGCCAGCAGCGCCGGCAGCGGCCGGTCACCGTGCAGGACGGCGGCGGCGAGCGTGGACATGGTCTGGGCCTCCGCCCGGGCGGCGGTGGCTTCCCTGGTACGGCGGGCCGCCAGGTCGACCACCGTGGACACGGCCACGGCGACGACGATGAACCCGAGCAGCGCCAGGAGGTTCTCCGGGTCGGCGACGGCGAACCCGTGCACCGGCGGCGTGAACACGTAGTTGAGCAGCAGGAATCCGCCGACCGCGGCCAGCAGCGCCGGGTACAGCCCGCCGGTGAGCGCGACGGCGACCGTCAGCAGCAGGTACGCCAGGATGTCCAGGGACAGCGACACCTCGCCGCGGGTGGCGGACAGGCCCGCGGTGAGCAGCGGCAGGCCCAGCCCGGCGAGCAGGAACCCGGCGAGCCGCCGGCGCGGGGTGAGCCCGCCGGCGACCAGCGGCGGCACGGGCCGCGAGCGGCCGCGCCGGGTCCCCTCGTGCGTGACGAGGTGCGGGACGAGGTGCACGTCGATCGGGCCGGCCGCCGCGGCGGTGGTGACGCCGACGCCCGGCGACAGCAGCCGCGCGAGCCGGTGCCGGCGGCTGGTGCCGAGGACGAGCTGGGTGGCGTCGACGCCCCGGGCGAAGTCGAGCAGCGCGGTGGGCACGGAGGTGCCCACGACCTGGTGGTACGTGCCGCCGAGCCGCTCCGTGAGCACCTGCTGGCGGGCCAGCCGGGCCGGGTCGGCGCCGGCGAGACCGTCGCCGCGCACGACGTGGACGGCGAGGAGGTCGGCACCCTTGGTGCGGGCCGCGATCCGGGCCGCCCGGCGCAGCACCGTCTCACCCTCGGGTCCGCCGGCGAGGGCGACGACGACGCGTTCCCGGGCCTCCGACGTCGCCTCGACGGCCGGCCCCGCCAGGTGCCGGTCGAGCTGCCCGTCGACCTTCCCGGCGAGCCACAGCAGGGCCAGCTCGCGCAGCGCGGTGAGGTTGCCGACCCGGAAGTAGTCGCCGAGCGCCGCGTCGACCTGCTCGGCGCCGTACACGTTGCCGTGTGCCATGCGGCGGCGCAGCGCCTCCGGGTCCATGTCGACGAGCTCGATCTGCCCGGCGCGGCGCACGACGGCGTCGGGGACGGTCTCGCGCTGCGGCACGCCGGTGATCTGCTGGACGACGTCGTTGAGCGACTCGAGGTGCTGGATGTTGACGGTGGTGAGCACGGTGATGCCGGCGTCGAGGAGCTCCTGCACGTCCTGCCACCGCTTGGCGTTGCGGGAGCCGGGGACGTTGGTGTGGGCGAGCTCGTCGACGACGACCACCTCGGGCCGGCGGGCCAGGACCGCGTCGAGGTCCAGCTCGGTGAACCCGGCGCCGCGGTGCCGCACCTCCCGGCGCGGCAGCACCTCGAGGCCGTCGAGCAGGCCGGCGGTGCGCGGCCGGCCGTGGGTCTCGGCGACGCCGACGACGACGTCGGTGCCGCGGTCCCGGCGGCGGTGCGCCTCCTCCAGCATCCGGAACGTCTTCCCGACGCCGGGCGCGGCGCCGAGGTACACCCGCAGCAGCCCACGCGTCACGGTCACCGCCTTCACGAAGCGAAGCCTCGGTTCTCCTGTCTACCAGCCTTCCGGTCGCGCCGGACCGATTCCTTCCGGCGGTGCCGGCGGTCAGTACGGTATGGACACGATCAGAACGATGGCCGCCCGGCGAGGCGACCAGGAGGACGGCCCGATGAGCGCGCCAGCGACCCGGCCCCTGACCGAGGCTTTCGAATCGGAGCGCCGTGGGTTGTTCGCGCACGCGTACCGGATGCTCGGCGCCTTCCACGAGGCCGAGGACGCCGTCCAGGACACCTACGTGCGGGCGCTGCGCGGGTGGTCCTCCTTCGAGCAGCCCCGCGCCAGCGCGCCGTCCTGCTGCTGCGGGAGGTGCTGTCCTTCTCCGCGACCGAGACCGCCGAGGTCCTGGACATGTCGGTGCCGGCCGTGAAGAGCGCCCTGCAGCGCGCCCGCGCCCGCCTCGCCGAGGCCGCCCCGGACCGCGACGACGTCCTGGAGGCGGCGTCACCCCGCGCCCAGGAGCTGCTCGCCGGCTACATGGCCGCCTGGGAGTCCTCCGACGCCGCCGCCTTCCGCGCCGTTCTGCGCGCCGACGCCGTCATCGAACCCGTCGGCGCGCGTACGTCGTCGTCCGGCCGCGACGCCTGCCTGGCCTTCGCCTCCCCGGCCATGGGCGCCCCCGGCGACTGGCGGATGACCCCGACCGAGTCCAACACGCAACCCGCCGCCCTGGCCTGGTGCCGCGGCGAACTGTTCGGCCTGGCCGTCCTCACGGTCACCGAGGCGGGCATCACCGCGATCACGCTCTTCGACGACCCGGCGCTGGCGGACAGGTTCTCGTCGCCGTGACGCCGCGGCGGTCAGAGCTCCAGCCGGTAGCCGAGGCCCGGATGGGTGAGGAGGTGGCGGGGGTTGGCGGGGTCGGGCTCGAGCTTGCGGCGGAGGTTGGCGAAGTGGACCCGCAGGTAGTTCGTCTCCGTCTCGTACCGGGGGCCCCAGACCTCGCGGAGCAGGCGGCGGTGCTCGACGAGGGTGCCGGGCGTGCGGGCGAGGACCTCCAGGAGGTGCCACTCGGTCGGGGTGAGGTGGACGTCGCCGGTGGGGAGGGTGGCGCGCTTGGCGGTCAGGTCGAGGACGAAGGCGTCGGTCCTCACGACCGTCGCCGTGGCCGTCGCCGCCGGGGGTGCGCCGCGGCGGAGGGCGGCCCGGATGCGGGCGAGGAACTCGTCGACGCCGAAGGGTTTGGTGACGTAGTCGTCGGCGCCGGCGTCGAGGGCGGCCACCTTGGCGGGCTCGGAGTGGCGGGCCGACAGGACGACGATGGGCACGTCGCTCCAGGCCCGCAGGCCCTTCACCACCTCGATGCCGTCGAGGTCGGGCAGGCCTAGATCGACGATGACGAGGTCGGGGCGGTGGTTGCCGGCCGAGATGAGGCCGGCGGTGGCGGTCCCGGCGGTGTCGACCTGGTAGCCGCGGGCGGTGAGGTTGATCCGCAGCGCGCGCAGCAGCGGCTCGTCGTCGTCGACGATGAGGATCCGGCTCACCGCAGTATTGTCGCTCACCGCGCGTGACGGAGCGTTGCGGGAGCTCCGTCACACCGCGGCGGGCGCCCGGCGGTCGAGCGGAACCGGCAAGATGGACGCGTGGAGCAGCGGGTCACGGAGCAGGCGGAGAAGCTCGGCACGATCGTGTCCATCTGGGCGCACCCCGACGACGAGACGTACGGTGCCGGGGGCATCATGGCGGCCGCCGTCGCCAACGGGCAGCGGGTCGTGTGCGTCAGCGCCACCGCCGGCGAGCTCGGCACCGACGACCCGGTCGGGTGGCCGCCGGAGCGGCTCGGCCGCACCCGCCGCTGGGAGGCCGCCGCCGCGATGGCCGTGCTCGGCGTCACCGACCACCGGTTCCTCGGCTACCCCGACGGCGGGCTGGCGGGCATGGACCCGGCCGAGCCGGTCGAGCGGATCGCGGCGCTGCTGGCCGATGTCGCCCCCGACACGGTGCTGACGTTCGGGCCGGACGGCGGCACGTTCCACCCCGACCATCAGACGATCTCCGCGTGGGTCGGCGCCGCCTGGGAGCGGGCCGGCCGGCCCGGGCGGCTCCTGCACGCCGCCATGACCCAGGAGCATCTGGCCGCCTGGAGCGAGCGGTACGAGCAGTGGCAGGTCTTCATGACCGACGAGCGGCCGGTCGGCGTCGCGGCGGAGGAGCTGGCGCTGCGCGTACACCTGACGGGAGCGGAGCTCGACCGCAAGATCGCGGCGCTGCTCGCCATGCACACCCAGGTGGCGCCGGCCGTCGCGCTGCTGGGCATGGAGGAGTACCGCGCGCTGAACGACGAAGAGGCGTTCGTCGAGGCCCGGTGAAGATCTCCCTGACCGGGCCGGACAGTCACCGGCTGGAGCGCCGGCCCGGCGTCGGCGTCGTCGTCATCGGGCCCGAGGGCGGCACCCCACGCCCGGACCTGGTCGTCGCGCCCGGCGACGCGATCGACTGGTCGGTGTTCGACCCGTTCACCGTTCCGGCCGGGTACCCGTGGCCGCGCCGGATCGTCTACGACGGCGACGACACCGGCTTCTTCCGCTGGGCCGGGCGCCGGCCGATCGAGACCTTCGACTGGCGGCCGCGCGCGGCGCACGCCGTCGACGCCGCCGCGGCGGACATCGGCACGCTCGGCATCACCCTGCGCGACGCGCCGCTGCGGCTGACGCTGCCGGCGGCGCGCGGGCACGTCATGGTCACCGGTGACCCGCACCTGCTGGTCCCTGACCTCGCCCCGGGTGCCGCCTGCCCCGGGCTGTCGTTCGCCCCCGACACCCGGCCGGGGCCGGGCAGGCCGCCGCTGCGGCTGCCGGACCTGCCCGCGCTCGCCGGCGCGCACTCGGTCAGGGTCACCGTGCCGCCGCTGCGGCAGCCGTTCGACTGCGCGAGCCTGCTGCAGTTCCCGGAGCTGCGCACCCTGACGCTCAGCGGGGGACTGGCCAATGTGGACGCGCTCGGCGGGCTGCGCCGGCTGACCGCGCTGCACCTGCAGCTGTGCCCCGACCTCACCGGCCTGCCCGCGGTGGACGCCTGGCCGGACCTGACCCGGCTGTTCGCGTCCGATGTGGACGCCGTGGTGGGGAAGCGGCTGCGCGGGCACGGCACCGTCACCAGGCTGCGCAGGCCCGAGTGGTTCGCCGCCGGGCACGGCCTGCCGTTCGCGGGCTGGCCGTCGCGCACCGGGAAGGCGGCGACGGCGGCGTACCGCGCGGCGGAGCAGGCGATCGGGGCGGCCACGACGCGACAGGACGTGGAGGCGGCCGTGCGCGGGTTCGTCGGCGCGGTGAACGCGCTGCCCGGCATCGAGACGACGGAGCGCGAGGACGCCGGCGAGGCCGTCCACCGGTTGACCGCCACCACCCCGTGCGGGGACCTCACCGAGGCGGCGGCCCGCTGGTTCGACGAGGTTCGCGACTTCTGAACGGGTCGACGACCACCGCCTCGATGTCGCGGGCGCACCGCAGCAGCGCCTCCGGCGGGTACCGGCGGGTGTCGCCCCACAGCGTGAACATGACGGCGTCCACCGCGTCCGCGGTGTCCTCGACGTGCAGGTAGAGCGAGCCGTCGTAGGTCTCCTCGTGCACGCCCCAGTCCAGCTTCGTGAGCGGCAGCGCGGCCTCGACGTCGCCGTCCGGCGGGTCCACGGCCGCGTCGTCGGCGCGGGTCTCCATGCGGCGGTCGTTGAGGTAGCACGACAGGTCGGACTCGCGGCCGGCGACGAGCGACTGGTGCGCCGCGGTGTCGTAGTAGCCGTGCTTGTAGGCGCCGATCGCCGCGCTCCACGCCCGCGCGACCACCTCCTCGAACGGGCCGCCGACGTCGATGACGCACAGCCCGAACTGCCGCAGGCTGCCGACCGCGTCGGCGAACCCGGGCCGGAACCGGTTGCTGACGACGACCTGCACGACGGCGGTGTCCGCGCCGGTGAGGCGGGCGGTGGCGACGGCGTACGCGGCGAGGAGGATCGGCCCGGACGCCACCCTGGTCCACGCGGAGAGCCGCCGGACCGCAAGGGCCAGCGCCGGCGACACGCACACGATCTCCCGGAAGCGCGGGCCGTCCGGGGGCGTGGCCGGCGCCGGCGCGGGCGGGACCCGCAGCAGCTGGCGCTGCCAGTACCGCAGCGACTTCCCGCTCTGCCGCAGCGCCTCCGGCGCCCGTTGCTGGCGGGCGAGGTCGAGCGGCTGCGTGCCCTCGGCGGGCTCGGTCGCGAGACCGGTCGCCGGGTCGAGGCGGGCGAGGTCGCGGACGATCGCATTGATGCCGAACCCGTCGACGACCACGTGGTAGTACATGACGACCACGTGCGTGAGCGTCCCGCCGGAGCGCACCACCGCCATCCGCACCGGCCACTCCGCGAACGGGTCGAACGGCGTCGTCTGGTACCGCACCCGCAGCCGCTCGGCGACCAGGTCCGGCTCGTCGTCCACGACGTCCACGACCTCGAGGGCGATCTCGCCGGAGGCGGACACCACCTGCCGCGGCGGGCCACCGTCCACTGGGGACAGCCGGGTGCGGAGGGCCTGGTGCCGCCCGACGAGGAAGCGCAGCACGGCCGCGACCCCCTCGACGGTCTCGCCGTCGCCGGCGCGGACGGCGCCGCCGATGTTCATCGTCCGGCCGGTGCGCCGCATGAGGTCCCACACGTCGCGCTGGCCCCAGGTCAGCTCCTCGACGCCCGCTCCGTCGCCCTGGAACGCGACGGCGTGGCTCGTCACTGTCTCCACGCGCAGAGCGTGTGCACCCCGGTGCGGTGTGTCAATCAGGTGGTGGCGGCGGGGCCGGTGACGCGCCGCACGGTGTGGAACTTTCACGGATCTCCGCGAAGTGCGGGGCAAGCTTCGCGAACGCGCGCCGCAGCGGGCGCAGGAGGTCCTCGGCGGGCGCGCCGTAGAAGTCGGCGGTGCACACGGGTCCGTCGCTGCTCAGCGAGTGGTAGAGGGCGCCGGCCTCCGCGGACGGGCGGCCCGCACGCAGCTCGGTGAGGTGTTGGTTCAGCTTGTACGAGAGTTGCCGCAGCGCCTCCTCGCGCTGCCGCGGCTGGGCGTCGTGGGGGAGCCGGAACGTCACCGTCAGGGTGGGGGAGTCGACCGGCGGCGGGCAGCGCAGCCCGAGCAGCGCCGCGAACCTGGCCGCCTCGCGGCGCACGGGCAGCGGCCACGGCGCGGCCTCGGCGACGACCCGGTCCAGCCACGCCTGGGCCGGCTCCGGCGCGCCCGCGGTGGCCGCCAGGTACACCTGCCGCAGCCCCGGCGGGTCGGTCCGGTCCCGCAGCCAGTCCAGGACGCCGGCGCCGGTGGCGAGCCGGTCGAAGCGCGGCAGCGCCTCCCGCCGCACCCACTCGCCGGCCGAAGCGCCCAGGGCGCGCAGGTCGGTGGCCGCGTCGAACGTCCACCGGAAGCCGCTGCCGACCTGGAGGTGGCACTCGTGCTGCGCCGGCGGCTCGGCCGGCGGCACCAGGGACTCGGCGGCGTCGAGGGCGTCGATGAAGACGCCGAGGTCGATCGCGAACGCGCCGCCGTGCCGGTCGTTCCACCGGTGCGGCTCGACGGTGACGAGCTCCTGCCGGCCTTCCCGCGTACGGCGGAAGTTGCGGCCCCGCCCGGCGAACCCGTGCCGTTTGAGCACGGGGACGACGTCGCGGGCGAGCAGCTCGGAGATGACGGCCTTCGCCGGCCGGTCCGAAGTGGGGCCGCTCACGACGGCGGGGGTGCGGTGCTGGCGCGGACGACGAGCTTGGTGGCGAGCTCCACGCGGGTGGGCTCGACCGGCTCGCCGACCGCCAGCTGCAGCACCATGCGGGCGGCGGTCGCGCCCATCTCCGCGAACGGCTGCCGCACGGTCGTCATCGGCGGCCCGCACCAGCGGGTCACCTCGATGTCGTCGAAGCCGACGACGCTGACGTCGTCGGGGATGCGGACGCCGAGCAGGCGGGCGGCCTCGTAGACGCCGAGGGCCTGCAGGTCGTCGCCGCACAGGATCGCGGTCGGCGGGTGCCGCAGCGACAGCAGCTGCCGGCCGAGCAGGACGCCGTCGTCGAAGTCGAACCGGCCGTGCCGGACCAGGGCCGGGTCGAGCGGGGCGCCGGCGGCGTCGAGGGCGCCGCGGCAGGCCTCGAGGCGGGCCCGGGCGCACAGGTACTCCATCGGGCCGGTGATCACGCCGACCCGCCGGTGGCCGAGGTCGAGCAGGTGCCGGGTCGCGGCGATGCCGCCGCTCCAGTTCGTCGCGCCGACCGACGGGATCGGGTGCATCGGCTCGCCGGTCGGGTCGAGCACCACCATCGGCACGCCGCCGGCGGCGAGCTGCTCGTACTGGCGGGCCCGGAACGCCGAGTTGACCGCGATGACGCCAGTGGGGCGGCGGGCGAGGAGCCGGTCGGCGGTGCGGCGCCCGCCGGGCGCGGGGCCCTGCAGGTCGGTGAACCCGACGGCGAGGCCCCGGTCGCGGACGACCTGCTCGACGCCGCGCAGGATCTCCATCGCCAGGTGGCTCTCCAGGCCGTAGAACGCGACCTCGACGCTCGGCGTCGCGGCCGCGCCGCCGTGCTGCTCGCCGCGCCGGTAGCCGTGCTCGCGCAGCAGCGCCTCGACCCGGTCGCGGGTCTCCACGGCGATGCCGGACCGACCGTTCAGAACTTTCGAAACCGTCGGCGGCGACACCCCGGCGAGCCGGGCGATGGTCGCCACGGTGACCTCGCCGCGGCGCCGGCGGCCGCCGGGGGCTGGCGCGCTCGCGGAGTCCACGACGCCAGTCTATGGCCGCCGTCGTTCGAAGGACATGGAAACATTTCCAGGCGGCGAGGTGCTGGAGCGCACGACGAGCGGGGTGGCCAGCTCCAGGCGGGTCGAGTCCAGGGTCTCGCCGGCGGCGAGGGACAGCAGCATCCGGGTCGCCAGGCCGGCCATCTCGGTCAGCGGCTGCCGCACGGTGGTCAGCGGCGGGATCGACCAGCGGGCCTGCTCCAGGTCGTCGAACCCGACGACGCTCAGGTCGTCCGGGACGCGCAGGCCGCGCTCGTACAGGGCCTCGTAGGCGCCGCGGGCCATCTCGTCGGCGCACGCGAAGATCGCGGTCGGCGGCTCCGGGAGGTCCAGCAGGGCGAGGGTCTCCCGGTGGCCGGTCGGGCTGGTGAAGTCGCCGGTGCGCTCGTAGCCGGCGGGGACGTCGAGGCCGGCGGCGTGCATCGCCGCCCGGTAGCCGTCGACGCGGGCGCGGGCGCACAGCACGTCGCCGGGGCCGCCGATGACGGCGATCCGCCGGTGGCCGAGGCCGATCAGGTGCTCGGTGGCCGTGAGCGCGCCGGTCCAGTTGGTGGCGCCGACCGACGGGACGCTCGGGTCGGGCTGCCCCGCCGGGTCGACGACGACGACGGGGATGCCGAGGTCGGCGAGGCGCTCGCGCTGGTCGGCGGCGAGTTCGGACAGCACGAGCAGGACCCCGTCGGAGCGGCGCGCGGCGAGGTGCTCCAGCCAGCGGCGGTCGGGCGCGGTGCGGGTGCGCCCGTGCACGGCGGAGACCACGACGCCGGTGCCGGCGCGGTGCGCGACCTCCTCGACGCCGGCGAGGATCTGCATCGCCCACGGGCTGCCGAGGTCGACGAAGACGACGTCGATGAGGCCGGCGGTGCGGGCCGGCGGCGTGCGGCGGGGCAGGTAGCTGCGGGCGCGCAGCAGCGCCTCGACCCGCTCCCGGGTCGCCGGGGCGACGTCGCGCCGGCCGTTGAGCACCTTCGACACGGTGGGGACGGACACCCCGGCCTCGGCCGCGATCTCCGACATGGTGGCCCTGCTGTGCGGCGGCCTGGGGGTCGGCCTCGGAGTAGGCATAGCCCGCGAGTCTACGCCGAAAGTTTCGATGGCAGCCAGTCCAGCTGGCGCCGCACGTGGACCGCGTCGCCGCCCTCGTGGCCGTTGTACGGGTAGGCGTGCATCACGCGGTCGGCGCACCCGTACGCGTTGTACGCGGCGAACACCGTGCTCGGCGGGCACACGGTGTCGCGCAGGCCGGCGCCGAAGTGGCCGGGTGCCCTCGCGCGCCGGGCGAAGCTGACACCGTCCACGTAGGACAGCGTGCGCCATACCTGGTCCTCGATGCCGCGGTGCACGGCAAGGTGCTGGGCGATCTCCCCGTACGGCGAGGCGTCGGTCAGCGCGACCGCCCGCTGGAAGTGGCACAGGAACGGCGCGGTCGCCAGCAGCGCCGCGACGTCGGGGACGAGCCCCGCGACGGCGAGGGCGAGCCCGCCGCCCTGGCTGTTGCCGGCGACCGCGACCCGCGCCGGGTCGACGCCCGGCAGCGCCCGGACCGTGTCGACGGCCCGGACGGCGTCGGTGACGAGCCGCCGGTAGTAGTAGTCGTGCGGCGCCAGGATCCCCTCGGTGACGGGCCGGTACCCGCCGGCGTGCGGGTCGGGGGTGGCGCCGCCGTTGCCGTACAGGTCGCCCTGCCCGCGGTTGTCCATCAGCAGGTGCGCGTAGCCGGCCGTGACCCAGGTGAGGCGCTCGTGCGGCAGGCCCCGGCCGCGCCCGTAGCCGGCGAACTCCACCACGGCGGGCAGCCCCGCGGACACGTCTGCGGGCCGGCTGAACCAGGCACGGACCGGGTCGCCGCCGAAGCCGGCGAAGGTCACGTCCCAGGTGTCGGCGAGCCGCAGCCCGGTGGCCACCCGGTCGGCGGCGAGGACCGGCGGCACGGCCCGCGCGTCGCCGAGCGTCGCGGCCCAGAACGCGTCGAAGTCCGCGGGTTCGGCCACCGCGGGGGCGTACCGCAGCAGCTCGGGCAGTGGGAGGTCGAACTGCGGCATGGGTCTCCTCGACCGAAAGTTTCCAGGGCGGTCCATCCATTGACCAGGAACAGTGTGCGCAGGTCATGCCGCCTAGATCGAGTCCTTGACAGGGCGTAGTGATGAATCTACATTACCCGATGCCTTCCGAATGTTTGCCGAAACTTTCGACCGTGGAGGGAGGGGCATGAGACGTCGCACCTGGCGGTCCGCGCTGCGCCGCGACTGGCAGCTGTACTCCCTCGCCGTGCTGCCGCTGCTGTTCTTCGTCGTCTTCCGGTACCTGCCGATGGCCGGCAACGTCATCGCGTTCCGGCGGTTCCGCCCCGGCGGCGACCTCTTCGGCGACACCTGGGTCGGCCTGCGCTACTTCAGGATGTTCTGGCAGGACCCGACGTTCTGGCACGTCTTCACCAACACGCTGGTCCTCGGCGGCCTGACCCTGCTGTTCGTCTTCCCGCTGCCGATCGTGCTCGCGCTGCTGCTCAACGAGGTGCGCACCCGCTGGCTCAAGCGCTTCGTGCAGACCGTCTCCTACCTGCCGCACTTCCTGTCGATCGTCGTCGTGGCCGGCATCGTCTTCCAGCTGCTCGCCCTGGACGGCGCGGTCAACGCGGGCCTGCGGGCCGTCGGCGCCGACGCCGTGCCGTTCCTGCAGCGGCCCGGCTGGTTCCGCACCATCTACATCTCCTCCGAGGTGTGGCAGACCGTCGGCTGGGGCACGATCCTGTACCTCGCCGCGCTCACCACCATCGACCACGAGCTCTACGAGGCGGCCCGGATCGACGGCGCCAGCCGGTGGCGGCAGACGTGGCACGTGACGCTGCCCGGCATCCGCCCGACGATGGTGACCCTGCTGATCCTCAACGTCGGCACGTTCCTGTCGGTCGGGTTCGAGAAGGTCCTGCTGCTGTACAACCCGCTCACGTTCCCGACCGCCGACGTCATCTCCACCTACCTGTACCGGGTCGGCGTGGTCTCCGGCAGCTTCAGCTACGCCGCCGCGATCGGCCTCTTCGAGTCGGTGATCGGCCTGACCCTCGTCCTCACGGCGAACTTCGTGTCGAAGCGGACGGTCGGAGCGGGGCTGTGGTGAAGCGCGCCGTCATCGGGCTGGTCCTCACCTCCGTCGTGGTGCTGACGCTGTACCCGTTCTGCAACGTCATCGCCCGCTCGTTCAGCGAGGAGCAGGCGATCCAGGCCGGCGAGGTCAACCTGCTGCCGCGCGGCTTCAACACGACCACCTACCAGGTGGTCATGTCCGACCCCGTGTTCTGGACCAACTACCGCAACACCGTCGTCTACACGGTCGTCGCGACCGCCATCTCGATGCTGCTGACCACCTGCTACGCGTACGTGCTGTCGAAGCGGCACCTGAAGGGCCGGGCGCTGCTCGTCGGCGTCGCCGTGTTCACCATGTTCTTCAACGGTGGCCTGATCCCCAACTATGTGCTCGTCAGCGGGCTCGGGCTGCGCAACACCATGTGGGCGGTCGTGCTGCCCAACGCCATCAGCGTCTTCAACCTCCTCGTCATGAAGTCGTTCTTCGAAGGGCTGCCGGTCGAACTGGAGGAGGCCGCCGCCGTCGACGGCCTCGGCACCTACGGCATCCTCTGGCGGATCGTGCTGCCGCTGTCGAAGGCCGTCATCGCCACGATGGTCCTGTTCTACGCGGTGGCCTTCTGGAACTCGTGGTTCCCGGCGTTCCTGTACCTCGACGACGCCGACCTGTTCCCCGTCACCATCTACCTGCGCAACCTCATCGCCGGCTCGACCGGCGGGTCCGACATCTCCACGCCGTCGGACACGGCGCTGCAGATCGCCGCCAACATCCAGGCGGTGACGATCGTGCTCACCGCGCTGCCGATCATGCTCGTCTACCCCTTCGTCCAGCGGTACTTCGTCTCCGGGATCACCCTCGGCGCGGTCAAGGGATGACGCGCCGCCCTTCATCAGTCGCAGCACCCCTTCAAGGAGCTCCCCATGTCGCACTTGAAACGGCGCACCCTGCTCGGCGCGGCCGGCGCCGCCGCGCTCGTCTCGCTCGCCGGCTGCGGTGACGACGACGACCAGGCGAAAGGCCAGGACTACACCGGGCACCGCGACGGCGCCATGGACGGCTACGCCATGGGCAAGCAGTTCACCGCCGCCCAGCCGCTGACGTTCTCCATCATGATGCTGAGCAACGCCGGCTACCCGTACAAGGCCGACTGGCTGTTCTTCAAGGAGCTCGCGAAGCGCACCAACGTGACGCTGCAGGCCACGGTCGTGCCCGGCAGCGACTACAACCAGAAGCGCAGCGTCGTCGTCGCGGCCGGCGACGCACCGATGATCATCCCGAAGACGTACCACCCCGACGAGGAGGCATACATCGCCAGCGGGGCGATCCTGCCGGTCAGCGACCACCTCGACCTCATGCCCAACTTCCGCGACCAGGTCGCCAAGTGGAACCTGCAGGCCGACCTCGACCAGTTCCGGCAGGAGGACGGCAAGTTCTACCTGCTGCCCGGCCTGCACGAGGACGTCTGGGCCGACTACTCCCTCGCGGTGCGCACCGACGTGCTGCAGCAGCTCGGCCTGCAGATCCCGAAGACCTGGGAGGACCTGCGGACGGTGCTGCGGGCGATGAAGGCCGCGCACCCCGACGTGTACCCGCTGTCGGACCGCTGGAGCAGCCCGCCGAACCCCGGCGGCAACAACCTGCTGTCGATCGCCGGCACCGCGTACGGCACCCTGGCCGGCTGGAGCTACCAGCACGCCAGCTGGGACGACGCGGCGAAGGCGTTCGTCTACACCGGCACGACCCCGCAGTACAAGCAGATGGTCGAGTACCTCAACTCGCTCGTCGCCGAGAAGCTCGTCGACCCGGAGAGCTTCACCCAGTCCGACGACATCGCCAAGCAGAAGTTCGCCAACGGCCGGTCGTTCGTGATGAGCTGCAACGCCCAGACCCTCGTCAACGAGCTGCGCCCCAGCATCGCGAAGATCCCCGGGGCGACCGTCCTGAAGATCCCCACGCCGACCGGCCCGATGGGCGACACGAAGGCCGGCAGCCGCCTCGAGGGCGGCGTCATGATCTCGGCGAAGGCCCGCGACAGCAAGAACTTCGTCGCGCTCATGCAGTTCATGGACTGGCTGTACTACTCGCCGCAGGGCAAGCTCTTCGCCAAGTGGGGCGTGGAGGGCACCACGTACACCGGCAGCGTCGACGACGGCACGCTGAAGCTCGCGCCCGACGTCAACTGGGGCGGCCTCAACCCCGCCGGCACGAAGAACCTCCAGGTCGAGTACGGCTTCCTCAACGGCGTCTTCGTCTACGGCGGCACCACGAAGCTGCTCAACTCCCAGTTCCCCAAGGAGGAGCAGGCGTTCCAGGACGTGATGAACGCCCGGAAGAACCAGCCCCTCGCACCGCCGCACCCGCTCAACGCCGACGAGCGCGAGCAGGCGACGCTGTGGGAGACGACGCTCAAGGACCACGTCAACCAGCAGACGCTGAAGTTCATCCTCGGGCAGCGCCCGCTGAGCGAGTGGGACGCCTACGTGAGCGAGCTCAAGGGCAAGAACATGACCCGCTACATCGAGGTCGTCAACGCCGCGTACAACCGGTACAAGAAAGCCCACGGATGACAGGGCAGCTCGGCGACGCGTGGCGGCACTGCATCGGGGCCGGGCGGTTCGAGCTCGCGCTGCGCCGCGACTACCAGGACTCCCTGGCGCTGCTCCAGCGGGAGATCGGGTTCCGGCACATCCGCCAGCACGGGCTGTTCAGCGCCGGGGCGGGCGTGCACCGGCCGTACGAGTACGGCGGCGAGCGGCGGGTCCTGCACTCCTTCACCTACGTCGACCAGGTCGTCGACATGTACCTGGAGCTCGGGATCCGGCCGTTCGTCGAGCTGGGCTTCATGCCGCCGGGCCTCGCGTCCGGGGACCAGACGGTGTTCTGGTGGCGGGGCAACGTGACGCCGCCGAGCGACCGGGCCGAGTGGGCGGCGCTGGTCCGCGGCACGGTCGCGCACCTCGTCGACCGGTACGGCCTCGACGAGGTGCGCGGCTGGCCGATCGAGGTGTGGAACGAGCCGGACCTGAAGGACTTCTGGCAGCACGCCGACCAGGACGCCTACCACGACCTGTACGAGGTCACCGCGCACGCCGTGAAGGACGTCGACGCCGGGCTCCAGGTGGGCGGGCCGGCCCTGTCGCCGGGCGCGGACGACGGCTGGCTGCCGCGGTTCGCCGAGTTCGTGTCCGCGCGCGGCGTCCCGATCGACTTCGTGAGCCGCCACGCGTACACCTCCGGCGCCGCCCAGCACGTGCCCTTCGGCGTGCACCAGACGCTCGCGCCGGCGGCGACGCTCCTGGAGCAGTTCGCCGCGCCGGGCCGGCAGCTCGCCGGCACGGCCCTGGAGGGGCTGCCGGTGCACATCACCGAGTTCAACTCCTCCTACCGCCCCGACAACCCCGTCCACGACACCGCGTTCCACGCCGCGTACCTGGCGCCGGTCGTCGCGGCGGCGGGCGACCTCGTGGACTCGTTCTCCTACTGGACGTTCTGCGACGTGTTCGAGGAGGCCGGGGTCCCGGCGGCGCTGTTCCACGGCGGGTTCGGGCTGCTCACCCACCGGCAGATCCGCAAGCCCACCTTCCACCTGTACGCGTTCCTCGCCCGGATGGGCGGCGAGGTCCTCGCGCGCGGCGGCGACCACCTCGTCACCCGCGACGGCACCGGCCGGGTCACCGTCCTGGCGTGGGCCGCCGGGCAAGGACACCGCGTCCGGCTGTCGGTGCCCGTCGGATCCCCGGCCGTCACCGCGTACGTGGCCCGCTCGTCGGTGTCGGAGGAGGCGGGCAACGCCTGGGCGGCGTGGCGGGAGATGGGGAGCCCGCGATCGCCCGGTGTGCGGCAGCTCGACGCGCTGCGGGAGGCGTCCGAGCCGGCCCGCCGCCACTGGAGCGCGCCGGTCGTGAACGGCCTGGCGGAGCTCGACCTGACCCTCGCCACGCACGAGGTGACCCTGGTCGAGGTGACCGCGGTGCGCGACGAGACGCCGCCGTGGTGGGACGACACGCGGCTCCTGGGCGGCCCGGCATGAAGCTCGGGCGGTTCGCGGCGCGGGTCTACACGCTGCTGGTGGTGGAGCTCCTGCTGGTCGCGACCACGGTGCCGGGCCTGGCGCTGCTGGTCCTGCTCGACCGGGGCGTGCTCGTGGCCGTGGGCGTCCTGCCGGTCGGGCCGGCGCTGTCCGCCGCGCTCTACGCGCTGCACCGGCAGCCGGCCGATCTCGCCGACCTGCACCCCGCCGCCGCGTTCTGGCGCGGCTACCGGCTCAACGCCGCCGCGGCGCTGCGGATCTGGGCGCCGCTGGTGGCGGTGCTGACCGTGGTGGCCGTCAGTCTCCTGCACCGGGATGCGGCGGGTGTACCGGTGTGGTGGTCGGGCCTGCTCGTGCTCCTCGCCGCGGCGGCCGCACTGGTCGCCGTCACCGCGCTCGTCATCGCGTCGCTGTTCGTGTTCCGGCCCGCCGACGTCCTGCGGCTCGCCGCCCACTTCCTCGCCGCCCGGCCGGCCGTGACCCTCGGCACTGCGGGCCTGCTGCTGGCGGCGCTCGGCGTCACGGTGCTGCTGTCCGAGGCGGTGCTGCTGCTCCTCGCCGCCGGGTTCGCCGCCGCGCTGCTGGTCGTCTGCCGGCCGATGATCGCCGGCATCACCGAACGGTTCCTGGCATGAGCACGGGCATGAGTTTCAGATCGGACGCGCTGCGGGCCCGGCTCGGCGGGATCGCGTTCGGCGGTGACTACAACCCCGAGCAGTGGGACCGCGCCGTGTGGGACGAGGACGTCACCCTCATGCGCGAGGCCGGCGTCAACCTCGTCACCGTCGGCGTGTTCGCGTGGGCGGCCCTGGAGCCGTCGCCCGGCCGCTTCACCTTCGAATGGCTCGACGAGGTCATGGACCTGTTGCACGGCAACGGGATCAGCGTCGACCTCGCCACCCCGACCGCGGCGCCGCCGGTGTGGCTGTCCCACGGGCACCCCGAGGTGCTGCCCGTCATGGAGGACGGCGAGGTGTTCGGGTTCGGCAACCGGATGCACTATGACCCGACCTCGCCGCGGTACCGCGAGCACGCCGCCCGGATCACGACCGCGCTCGCCGAGCGGTACTCCCACCACCCGGCCCTCGCGATGTGGCACATCGGCAACGAGTACGGCCCGGTCGCGTACACGCCGTCCGCGGCGGCCGCGTTCCGGGAGTGGCTGCGCCGCCGGTACGGCGACCTCGACGCGCTCAACGCCGCCTGGTACACGACGTTCTGGAGCCAGCGCTACACCGCCTGGGAGCAGGTGAACCCGCCGGAGGTGCCGCGGTCGTGGTCCAACCCGGCCCGCCGCCTCGACTTCCACCGGTTCGCCTCCGACGCGCTGCTGGAGTGCTTCGTCATGGAGCGCGACATCGTCCGCGCGCACCGCGACGACCTGCCGGTCGTCACCAACTTCATGCGCTTCCACCGCGGCGCCGACCTGTGGCGGTGGGCGCCGCACGTCGACGCCGCGGCCCTCGACATCTACCCGGACCCGGGGCAGCCGGACGCGCACGTCGCCGCCGCGCTCAACTTCGACCTGATGCGGTCGCTGCGCGGCGAGCCGTGGCTGCTCATGGAGCAGGCCGCCGGCGCCGTCTCGCAGTGGCGGGTCAACCACGCGAAGCGCCCCGGGCTGATGCGGCTCGGCTCCTACCAGGCGGTCGCGCACGGCGCCGACAGCGTCCTGTTCTTCCAGTGGCGGGCGGGCCGCGGCGGCCACGAACGCTTCCACTCCGCGATGCTGCCGCACTCCGGCCCGCGGGCCCGGACCTGGCGGGAGGTCTCGGCGCTCGGCGCCGAGCTGCCGCGGATCGCGTCCGTCGCCGGCACCGGCTCGCGCGCCGAGGTGGCGGTCCTGTTCGACTGGAACGCCTGGTGGGGGCTGGAGGTCACGCACGGGCTGCCGCGCAACGACTTCGACTACCCGGCGACCGTGACCGCGCACTACCGGCCGCTGCTGGAGGCGCACCACGCGGTCGACCTGGTGTCGTTCGGCTCCGAACTGGGCCGGTACCGGGTGGTGGTCGTGCCGAACGCGTACCTCGTCGACGACCGCTGCGCGGCGGCCCTCGAGGACTTCGCCGCCGCCGGCGGGACCGTGGTGTGCTCGTTCTTCTCCGGCGTCGTCGACGAGGCCAACCAGGTGCGGCAGCCCGCCTATCCGGGCGCGTTCGGGCGGCTCATCGGCGCCTGGATCGACGAGTACCTCCCGGCCGGGTCCTCGTTCGGCGTGCGGTTCACCGGCGGGCGCACCGTCCGGGCCGACTGGTGGCAGGAGCGCATCCACCCCTCGACCGCGTCCGTCGTCGCCTCCTACGTGGACGGTGACCTCGCCGGGTGGCCCGCGATCATCGCCGACGGCCGGGTCACGTACATCGGCACGCGGCTCGAACCCGAGGCGCTGCGGGACGTGATCCTCGGCGCGGTCGCCGCCGCGGGCGTCCAGCCGGTCGTCGCGGGCGCACCGTCCCATGTGGAGGCGACCCGGCGCGGCCGGTTCCTGTTCCTGCTCAACCACTCGACGGCCGAGGCGGTCACGGTGCCGGCGGACGGCACCGACCTGCTCACCGGCCGGATCCTGGAGGGCGCGGTGACCCTGGAGCCGCTCGGCGTGGCCGTCGTCGAGGTCCCATGACGGATGTCCACCCGGCCTGGCTGCCCCCGGCGGCGCTGCGGGCGATCGGCTCCCGCCGCGTGTCCGTCCGCGGCGACGGCCTGCTCGTGCGCACCGTGATCGCCGAGGTCGCGCAGGCGTGCGGGCGTTACGGCGGCGCGGTCGTGTCCGACGGCGCCGACCTGGTGCTCACGGTGTCCACGCCGGCCTGCGGCCCGGAGGGGTTCGCGGTGTCCCGCGACGGCGGGGTCACCACCATCGCCGCCGCCGACCCTGCCGGGCTGCTGTACGGGCTGTTCCACCTCGCGCGGCTCGGCGAGGCCGCGTTCGGCGACCCGTTCCCGCCGGAGGTGCACCGGCCCGGGTACGCCCGCCGCATGCTGGACCACTGGGACAACGTCGCCGTGCACCCCGTCATGGGCCAGGTCGAGCGCGGCTACTCGGGCGGCTCGCTGTTCTGGCACGACGGCGCCCTGCGCGAGGACCTCGGCCGGGTCACCGGCTACGCGCGGCTGCTCGCGGCGTGCGGCATCAACGCCGTGACCGTGAACAACGTCAACGTCCACGCGACGGAGGCGCGGCTGCTCACCGACCGGCTCGGCGACGTCGCCACCCTCGCCGGCGTCTTCCGCCCGTACGGAATCCGCGTCCACCTGTCGGTGAACTTCGCCGCGCCGCGCGACGACCTGGGCACCGCCGACCCCCTCGACCCGCGGGTGCGGGCCTGGTGGGCCCTCGCGACCGACGCCGTCTACGCGGCGATCCCCGACTTCGGCGGGTACGTCGTGAAGGCCGACTCCGAGGGGCAGCCGGGACCGTTCGCGTACGGACGGACCCACGCCGACGGCGCGAACGTCCTCGCCGCGGCGCTCGCCCCGCACGGCGGCGTCGTGCACTGGCGGGCCTTCGTCTACGACCACCGGCAGGACTGGCGCGACCGGCGCACCGACCGGGCCCGCGCCGCGCACGACCACTTCGTGCCGCTCGACGGCCGGTTCCTCGACAACGTGGTGCTGCAGGTGAAGCACGGCCCGATCGACTTCCAGCCGCGCGAGCCGGTGTCGCCGCTGATCGCCGCCGTGCCCGCCACGAACGTCGCCGTCGAGCTGCAGGTGACCCAGGAATACACCGGCCAGCAGCGCCACGTGTGCTACCTCGCGCCGATGTGGAGCGAGGTGCTCCGGTGCGCCCGCGGGATGGCGGCGCTGGACGGTCTCGCCGGCGTCTCCAACGCCGGCGACGACCCGTTCTGGACCGGGCACCCGCTCGCGCAGGCCAACCTGTACGCGTTCGGCCGGCTCGCGTGGGCGCCGGACCTGGACCCCGTCGCGATCCTCGACGAGTGGATCGGCCTGACGTTCCCGGGCGCCCCCGACGAGCTGCGGGAGACGCTGCACGCGGTCATGGACGACTCGTGGCGCACCTACGAGGCCTACACCGCGCCGCTCGGCGTCGGGTTCATGGTCCGCCCCGGGCACCACTACGGCCCGGACGTCGACGGTTACGAGTACACCCCGTGGGGGACCTACCACTTCGCCGACCGCGACGGCGTCGGCGTGGACCGCACGTGCGCGACCGGGACCGGCTTCGCCGGGCAGTACCCGCCGGCGCTGGCCCGCGTGTACGAGTCGGTCTACGACTGCCCCGACGAGCTGCTGCTGTTCTTCCACCACGTGCCGTACGGGCACATCCTGCACGACGGCGGCACCGTCATCCAGCACATCTACGACACCCACTTCGCCGGCGCCGGCGCGGTCGTGGCGATGCGGGACCGCTGGGCGCGGCTGCCCGCGGCATCGGTCGGCCCGGCGTTCGCCGCGCGGGTGTCGGCGCTGCTCGACGAGCAGGTGCGCAGCGCCGCCGAGTGGCGCGACCAGATCAACGCGTACTTCTACCGCAAGTCCGGCGTCCGTGACGCCCACGGACGCCGGATCCCCTGACCCGAAGGGAGCACCGATGACCAGACCCCGCCTGATCGCCGTCGCGCTGGCCGTGGCGATGACGGTCGCGGCCGGCGTCACCATCGCGTCCGCCGGCGCGGCCGTCACCGTGTCCGCAGCGGCATCCACAGTGGAGGACGAGGGCGCCGACTGCCCGGTGCCGGCGCTGCCCGACGCCGGCGCGCTGCCCACCAACGCGAAGCTACCCGACCCGTTCAAACGCCTCGACGGCACCAGGATCACCGCGAAGTCCGACTGGCGGTGCCGGCGCGAGGAGGTGAAGAAGCTGGCGGAGAAGTTCGTCTACGGCGAGAAGCCCACGCGGCCGCAGAGCGTCACCGGCACCGTGTCCAGCACCGGCGTCACCGTCAACGTCACCCACAACGGGAAGAGCGCCTCGTTCTCCGCCCGGGTGGAGCTGCCCGGCGGCACCGGCCCGTTCCCGGCCGTGGTGGTGCTCGGCGGGTTCGGCGCCGACACCGCCGCCATCAAGGCCGCCGGCGCCGCCGTGATCAGCTACGACCCGTACGCCGTCGGCAAGGAGGGCACGCCCCGCACCAACAAGCAGGGCGCGTTCTACAGCGTCTACGGCGCGCAGAGCGGCACCGGGCTGCTGATGGCGTGGGCGTGGGGCGTCAGCCGGATCATCGACGTCGTCGCCCAGTCCGACGGCCGGATCCTCAGGGCCGACGCGATGGGCGTCACCGGATGCTCCCGCTTCGGCAAGGGCGCGTTCGTGGTCGGCGCGTTCGACCAGCGGATCGCGCTGACGATGCCGATCGAGTCCGGCAGCGCCGGCGTGCCCATCTTCCGCGGCATCCCCGGCGAGGGCGCGCAGAGCCTGAGCAGCGCCTACGGCGAGCAGCCGTGGCTCGGCGACGCCTTTGGCAGCTTCACGGGCAACCCCGCGCGGCTGCCCGTGGACACGCACGAGATGGTCGCGATGGTCGCGCCGCGCGGGCTGTTCATCATGGACAACCCGCACATCGCGAACCTCGGGCCGCGCTCGGCGAGCGTCGCGGCGCTGGGCGGCGCCGAGGTGTACAAGGCGCTCGGCGCGGGCGACGCGATCACGTACTGGTCGGACGTGCAGGACGGCACGCACTGCGCGAACCGGCCCGAGTGGCGGACCCCGTTGCAGCAGCACATCCAGCGGTTCCTGCTGCACACCGGCAGCAGCGCGGGCACGTTCCGCATCTCCAGCCGGGCGGCGGGGCGGCTGTCCGACTGGTCCGACTGGCAGACCCCGGTGCTGAGCGACGGGCCCCCGCAGTCGCAGTCGCCGTCGCCGTCCGCGTCGGTCTCCGTGTCGCCGTCCGTGTCGCCGTCGGTGTCGCGGTCCCCGTCGCCGCCGGCCTCGCAGTCCGCGGGGCAGGGGTGCACGGCGGTGGTGACGGTGCAGAACGTCTGGGACGGCGGGTTCGTCGCCGCCGGGCGCGTGACCGCCGGGGGCGCGCCGATCTCGGGGTGGACGGTCCGGCTCGCCCTGCCCGCCGGCAGCGCGATCACCAACGTGTGGAACGGCAGGCTCACCGGTACATCGGTGGCCAACGCGACCTGGAACGGATCGCTCGGCGCCGGGGCGTCGACCGAGTTCGGCTTCCAGGGCACCGGGCCGGTGTCGGGTCTCGCCGCCACCGGCTGCGCCGCCGCCTGAGGTCCTCCGCCGCCGGGCGCTTCAGACCTGCTGGAGCGCCCGGCGGATGGCGGCGGCGACGTGCTCGGGGTCGCGCTGGTCATGCACGACGATGACGGCGGTCCCGTTGCCCTTGCTCGTGGCGCCGGCGGCTCCCGCGCCCGTCTCAGGGCCCGCTCCAGACACCGCTCCAAGGCCCGCTCCGGGGTTCGCTTCGGTGGTCGCGAACAGCGACACCACCTGCGCCATGGCGGCGTCGAGCTCCGCGACGGGCTCGGCGGTGTCGCGCCGCAGCCACCGCCGGAGCACGTGGTTGTGGGCGGAGACGACGGCGGCCGCCATCAGCTCGGCCCGCAGCGCCGCGCCGGGAGCGGAACCCCACGACTCGGCGATGAACTCGCGGAAGAGTCGCTGGTACCGCGCGACGCTGGCGATCTCCCGGTCCCGCAGGGTCGCGATCCGGCTGGTGAGCGCATAGCGCAGGCGGGCCCGGTCCCCCTCCTCCAGGTACCGCAGCAGGACGAGGCGCACCGCTTCGGTGACCGCCACGATCGCCGTGTCCGCCGTCGACGTCGCGAGGCGCTCCTTCACGGTCGCGAGGAGGCGGTCGTGATCGGGGAAGATCACGTCCTCCTTCGACCGGTAGTGGCGGAACAGGGTGGTGCGGCCGACGCCCGCCCGGTCGGCGATGTCGTCGGCGGTCGTCTGCTCGTAGCCGCGTTCGTCGAACAGCGCGAGGGCGGCGTCGACGAGCCGGTCACGTACGGGAATCGCGGTCACAGTCCCCATCCTCCCGCATCGCTCTGACCTGTTGCTTTCCGGTCCCGGTATCCAGTACCGTCCTAATGGTACGCAGTACCGCATCGATCTGGGGAGGACACATGGTCCTGACGTTCGGTTCCAGCGCCGCTACGGCCCGCGCGCTGGCCTACGACCCGGTACTGCGTTCCACGGACCTGTTCCGCAGCGTCGACCCCGACTCCGCCGCCGCGCTGGCCCAGGAGTTCGAGCGGGTCGACGCGGACCGGGGCACGGTCCTGTTCACCGAGGGCGACCCCGGCGACCGGCTCTTCATCGTGCTGTCGGGCAAGGTGAAGCTGAGCCGCCGCTCCCGCGACGGCCGCGAGGGCCTCATGGCGCTGCTCGGCCCGACCGACCACTTCGGCGACTTCGAGCTGCTCGACGGCGGCCCCCGGGTCGCGGCCGCGACCGTCGTCTCCGACGCCCGCCTCGCCGTGCTGCCCAAGACGGTCCTGGACCGGTGGATCGCGCACCACCCGCACGTGGCGGAGCAGCTGCTGCGGGTCATCGCCCGGGGCATCCGCGGCCACCGCGCCGCCGTCGACGACCGCCTGTTCAGTGACGTGCCCGGCCGGGTCGCCGGACGGCTCGTCCAGCTCGCCCAGCGCTTCGGGGTCGCCGAGGACGGCGCCACCCGCGTCGTGCACGACCTCACGCAGACGGAGCTCGCCCAGTTCGTCGGCGCCTCACGGGAGTCGGTGAACAAGGTCCTCGCCGAGTACGCCGCCCGCGGCTGGGTCCGCCTGGAGCACAAGTGCGTCGTCATCCTCGACAACGCCCCGCTCGCCCGCCGCGCCCAGCGGGGCCGCCGCCGCTGACCGGCGTCTTCTAGGCTGGTCCGCGTGGACCTGGAGTTCAGCGGCGAGGTGTGGCACTGGCGCGGCCCGTCCCCGTTCCACTTCGTGACGGTGCCGGAGGACGAGTGCGCGGCCCTGCGTTCCGCGGCCGCCCTCGTCACCTACGGCTGGGGCATGATCCCGGTCACCGCCCGCATCGGCGGCACCACCTGGACGACGTCGCTCTTCCCGAAGGACGGCGGCTACGTGGTCCCGCTGAAGGACCGCGTCCGCAGGGCCGAGACCATCGACCTCGGCGACACCGTCACCCTCCGCCTCACCGTCGCCGCCTAGCGGGCCGGGGGCGTGACCGCGGCGACCATGGCCGAGCGCGGTGAGCGCTTGCCGAGCAGGCTCCGGGCATACACGGCGTAGGTGTACTCCGTCGAGCCCTTCAGGCCCTTGAGCGTCACGTCGGCGCGGTTGGTCGTCACGACCCGTGTCTCGGCCGCGCCGTTGACGGCGACCACCAGGTACGTCGTGCCGCCGAACCTGTCCGGGCGGCGCTGCCAGGTAAGTCGGACGCTGCTCGGGGTCACGTCCGTCACGGTCAACCCCCGCGGGGCGCGGCTCTTGGGGTCGACGCCGACCGCGGCCGCGGTGTTGCGGAACACCGTCGCCTCGCGCGTGTCCGAATCAAGGCCGTTGGGGCCGTCGATGAACCGCCGTCCCCACGCCGTGCGGCTGTTGCCGTCGAAGTTGTTCACCAGGTCCAGGTAGCTGAACTGCTTGTCGTTGCCGCTCCAGGACCAGCCGAGGTAGCCGAGGTGCTGTGCCTGCGCGGTGGCCATGATGGCGTCCTCGTCCGGCTTGCCCCACTCGTGCTGGCTGGAGAACTCGCCGATGAGGATCGGCAGGTGGCGCTCGGTGAACGAGGTGAGGTAGCCGCTGACCTTCGGCGCGGTGTTGAACATGCCGTACATGTGGATGTCGAACGCGGTGTTGCCGGTGGGGTCGGCGGCGAGCACCCGCTCGGCGTTGTCGCGCATGATGAACGACTCGTCCTGGCCCCAGCCGGGGCCGTCGACCAGCAGCGTGTGCTTGAAGCCGGCGGCGCGCAGCCGGCGGATCGCGTCGGAGGTCTGCTGCACCCAGGGCCACGTGGTGCCGTTTGCGAACGGTTCGTCGGCGATGTTGACGAGGACGTTGTCCTCGTGGCCGGCCAGCGTGTCGCGCAGGCTGAGCCAGAACTGCACCGCTTCCGACATCGGTGCCGCCTTCTTGTCCTGGCCGAAGCCGGCGGTGTCGTGGGCGTCGAAGATACAGATCAACCGGTTCTGCTGGCACAGCTCGACGACGGTTGCCACCTCCCGTGCCGGGGCCCGCCGAAACTGGTGGCCGATGCCGAGGGTGACCCGCACCGCGTTGGCGCCCGCCGCCTTGATGGCCGCGAAGGAGCTGTTGTGGTCCGGGTACCACATGAAGTCGTGGTTGACGCCGCGCAGCACGAGGTCGCTGCCGTTCGCCTCGACGAGCCGGCCGTCACGAACCTGGATGCCGATGTGCGGCTCGGCGGCGTGCGCCCGGCCCGGCGTCAAGAGCGCGGCCAGGAGCACGGCGACCGTCAGCACCGCCCGGGTCGGGCCGGCAGTACGCGGTCGAGCCAGGCGCCTGGGGCGTGCGGGCGGAACGTCGTCGCGCCTGGCCGGCCTGAGCGAAACCTGGGCGTCGGTTGTCACGGCCCCTGCGGATACCCCGGGTCGTCCGCTCCTATCCGTGCCGCCGGGTGACCCGGACGGGCGGCGGCCGGCGACGCATCGGCTGTCCGCCCGTAGCCGCGCAACCGGCCCCCCACACTGCAGTGGCTCGGCAGGGCGCTCGGGCCAGGTCGAGACCTAGAGCGGCCAGTGCCGCACGGCGGTGTCCAGCCAGGGGACGACCAGCAGGACCGTCGGCAGGACGAGGATCGCGGCGGCCAGGGTGTAGACGGCGGCGGCGAGGCGGCGGTCGGTGGGGGCGGCGCCCGGAGCCAGGCGGTCGAGGCGCCACCGGCGCTCGCGGTCGGTGTCGTGCGGCTCCAGCTCGAGGTCGCCGGCGGGGCCGCTGAGTGACCGGAGGGCCGCGTGCACCGGCTCGTCGCCGTGGACGCGGCGGGCGGCGTCGTCGGCCAGGGCCTCCAGGAGCAGGTGGACGGCGTCCAGGGGAGCGCGGCTGCGCAGCGGGGCCGGGACCGCGCGGTAGAAGGCGGTGAACGACTCCATCACCACGTCGTGGCGGGCGCGCAGGTGGGCCCGCTCGTGGGTGAGGACCGCGGCCACCTGCGGCTCGCTGAGCAGGCGCAGGGTGCCCTCGCTGAGCACGATCCTGGGGGAGCGGCCCGGCACGCAGTACGCGAACGGCAGCCCGCCCTCCAGGACCCGCAGCGGCACGTCGCCGTCGATCGTGGCCCGGGAGAGCAGGTCGGCGAGCAGGCGGTGGCGGGCACGGCGCACCCGCGACCGGTACGCCACCAGGAACAGCGACACGAGCAGCCGCACGACGATGACGGCGGCGACGGCCAGGGCCGCGACGAGGGCGGCGACGGCGAGCGTGGTGCCGCGGGCCCGGACCAGCTCCTCGGGGCCGGCGAGCACCACGCCCAGCGCGCACAGGACGGCGGCGAGGGTGATCGCCTGCCACAGCGCGACGGCGGCGCCGGGGGCCCGGGCCGTCCAGCGCGCCCTGGCGAGGGGGCCGGGGACGACGAGCGACAGGGTCAGGCCGAGCGCACCCAGCAGGAGCGCGGTCACCGGTCTCTGGCGGCCTTGATCGCCGCGGCGAGCGCGTCAGGGCCGATCCGCCCGACGAAGTGCGCGAGGGCCGCGTCGCGGGCGGCGCCGTCCGGTGCGCCGCTGAGGGCGTCGAGCATGAGGGCCGCGGTCATCTCCTCGCGCGTCTGGGCGGCGGCATAGCGGTAGGCGCGGTCCGCCTTCTGCTGCGTGACCACGCCCTTCTTGGCCAGCCGGTCCAGCACCGTCATCACGGTCGTGTACGCGAGGCCGCGCGAAGGGTCGAGCCGCTCGTGCACCTGCCGGACCGTCAGCGGCTCCCCGGCGTCCCACAGCTGCGCCATGACCTCGCGCTCGAGGTCCCCAAGTCCGGCCATGCAGCCAGTGTAACCGGGATTACGGTGCGCGTCGTACTACAACCCGTAGTATCTACTACGAGATGTCGTAGAGGGGGACTCATGGACGTGCTCGACCTGACCCGGCTGCAGTTCGCGGTCGTCACGCTCTACCACTACCTGTTCGTGCCGCTGTCGATCAGCCTGTCCGCGGCGACCGCCGGCCTGCAGATCGCCTGGATGCGCACCGGCGACGACAAGTACCGGCAGCTCACGATGCTCGTCGGCAAGCTGCTCATCGTCACCTTCGCCGTCGGCGTCGTCACCGGCCTGGTGCAGGAGTTCCAGTTCGGGCTCGCCTGGAGCGAGTTCGCCCGCTTCTACGGCGACGTCTTCGGGCCCACCCTCGCCATCGAGGGCATGCTCGCGTTCTTCCTCGAGGCCACGTTCCTCGCGCTGTGGTACTTCGGCTGGGACCGGCTGTCGCGCCGGGTCCACCTGGCGACCATCGTCGTTGTTGCGGTCGGCACCCTGCTGTCGGCGTTCATCATCCTCGCCGCGAACTCGTTCATGCAGCACCCGGTCGCATACGAGCTCGACCCCGCCACCGGCCGCGCCCGCCTCACCAGCTTCAGCGAGCTGCTGCTCAACAAGGTCAACCTCGCCGCGTTCCCGCACACCATGGCCGGGGCGGTCATGGTCGGCGGCGCGCTCCTGCTCGCCGTCGGCGCCTGGCGCCTGAGGGATGCCGCCGACGGCGCCGCGTTCGCCACCCTGGCCCGGGTCGGCGCCTGGATGACCGCCGCCGGCGGCGCGCTCACCGCGCTCACCGGCGACCACCTCGGCAAGGTCATCACGCAGGTGCAGCCGATGAAGATGGCCGCCGCGGAAGCGCTCTACGCCACCACGACCGGCGCGCCGTTCTCCATCTTCGCGGTCCCCGGCTTCAGCATCGAGGTGCCCCGGCTGCTGTCGATCCTCGCGTACGGCAGCCCCGACGCGACCGTCGCCGGCATGGACGACCTCCAGGCGCAGTACAGCGCCGCGTACGGTCCCGGCAGCTACGTGCCGATGATCCCGGTGGCGTTCTGGACCTTCCGCCTCATGATCGGCGCCGGCATGCTCGCGATGGGGTTCGCGCTGCTGTACCTGTGGCGCACCCGGCGCGGCCGCCGGCCCGCGGCGTGGATGCTCCGGGTGGCGATCCTGCTGCCGCTGCTGCCCGCCGCCGCCAACAGCCTCGGCTGGATCTTCACCGAGACCGCCCGGCAGCCGTGGATCGCGTTCGGCCTGTCGAAGGTCGCCGACGGCATCTCCCCGGGGCTCACCGCCGGCGAGGTCCTCGCGTCGCTGCTCGCGTTCACCGCCGTCTACGGCGTCCTCGCGGTCGTCTGGCTGCGCCTCGTGCGGCACCTCGCCCGCAAGCCGTTGTCGGCACCCGTACCGGTGGCCGCCGACCCCGAACCCGCCCTGAGCTACTGAGGAGACCCCGATGAGCCTCGTCGTCATCTGGTACGCGCTGATCGTCCTCTGCTGGGTCCTGTTCTTCGTCCTGGAGGGGTTCGACTTCGGCGTCGGGCTGCTCACCCCGCTGCTCGGCCGCGACGAGCACGAACGCGCCGCCGCCGTGCGCACCATCGGCCCGTTCTGGGACGGCAACGAGGTGTGGCTGGTCGCCGCGATCGGCGTCACGTTCGCCGCGTTCCCGTCCTGGTACGCGGCGCTGCTGTCCGGCCTGTACCTGCCGATGGTGGCGATCCTGCTGCTGCTCGCCGGCCGCGGCGTGGCCCTGGAGTTCCGCGGCAAGCACGACTCGCCGCGCTGGCGCCGCCGGTGCGACCTGGTCCTCGCCGCCTGCTCGGCCGGCGTCGTGCTGCTGTGGGGCGCCGTGCTCACCGTCTTCGTCCGCGGGCTCGCCCTCGACGCCGGCGGCGAGGTCACCGGCGGCGGCCTGGCCCGCACCCTCACGCCGGTCCTCACCCCGGCGGCCGGCCTCGGCGCGCTGCTCGCCCTCACCGCCGCCGTCCTGCTCGGCGCCACCTTCCTGGCCCTGCGCACCACCGGCCCCGTCCGCCGGCGGGCCGGGCTGCTGGCCCGCCGGGTCGCCCTCGCGGCCGCCGTCGCGGCGCTCGTCGTCGCCGCCGGTGCCGCACTGGCCGGGGCCGCCGCCACGGTACTGGTCGCGTCGGCCGTCGCCGTGCCCCTCGCCGGGGTCGCCGTCCTGACCCGCCGGGCCGGGACGCGGTGGGAGGCCGGCTCGTTCGCCCTGGTCGCGATCGCGGTCGCCGGCGCCGTCGTGGCCACGCTGACCGCCAACGGCGACGTGGTGCTGCCGAGCACCCTGTCGGGCGCGTGGTCGCTGACGATGTCCGAGGCCGCCGCGACCGGCCCCGCGCTGCGCCTGATCAGCGCCGCCGCCGTCGTCGTGCTCCCCGGCGTCCTCGTCTACCAGGCGTGGTCGTACCGCGTCTTCCGGCAGCGCGTCGCCAGCGAGCGGGTCGCCTCGTGACCAGCGTCGCGGGGACGGCCGTCGCGGAGGGCGGGCGTCGCAGCCGGGGGCCCGTCGACCCGAGGCTGCTGCGGCACGCGCGCAGCAGCCGGGCGGGGATCGCGCTGCTCGCCGCCATCGGGGCCGCGCAGGCCGCCGCGACCGTCGCGCTCGCCGTGGTGGTCACCGGCATCGTCGTGCGCCTCGCCGCGGCGGAGCCCGTCGGCGCCGGGGCCCTCGCCGCGCTCGCCGGGGTGTACGCCGCCCGGGCCGCCCTGACGTGGGCGGAGCAGGTCGCCGGCCGCCGCACCGCCGCCCGCGTCACCGACGAGCTGCGCCGGTCCGTGCTGGCCGCGGCGCTGCGGCGCGGGCCCGCCTGGGTCGCCGGGCACGGCAGCGGGCGGCTCGTCGCGGTCCTCGGCGGCGGCATCGACACGCTCCGGCCGTGGTTCAGCGGATACCTGCCGTCGCTCGTCCTCGGCGTGGCCCTGCCGCCGCTCGTCGTCGCCGCGATGTTCTTCGCCGACCCCGCCTCCGCCGTCGTCGTCCTCGCCACCCTCCCGCTCGTGCCGCTGCTCGGCGCGCTCATCGGCTGGGCCACCCAGCGGCGCGCCCAGGAACGCTGGCAGGCCAGCGCCCGGCTCGCCGGACACTTCCTCGACGCCGTCCGCGGCATCGCGACGCTGCGCCTGTACGGCCGCGCCGAACGCCAGACCGCCGCCGTCGCCCGCATGACCGACGCCCACCGCGCCGCGACCGTGCGGGTGCTGCGGGTCGCGTTCCTCTCCTCGACCGCCCTGGACCTGGTCGGCACGCTGTCCGTCGGGCTCGTCGCGGTCGAGGCCGGGCTCCGCGTCGCCGCCGGCCACCTCGACCTCGGCCCCGCGCTCCTGGTGATCCTGCTCGCCCCCGAGGCGTACCGGCCGCTGCGCGAGGTCGCCGCCCGCTTCCACGCCAGCGCCGACGCGGCCGCCGTCATCGCCGACGTCGACCAGATCCTGACCGACGCCGCCCCCTCGCGGGGGTCCACCACGACCGGTGAAGCGCCCGGCGTGGTGGCGGCCGGTGTCCGCGTCCGGCACCCCGGTGCCGCCGTCGACGCGCTGCGGCTGCCCGCCCTGGCCGTCCACAGTGGAGAGCTCGTGGCGCTGCGCGGGCCGTCCGGCGCCGGGAAGACCACGACGCTGCGGGTGCTGGCCGGGCTGCAACCCGTGTCGGCCGGGTCGGTCGCCGTGGGTGGGGGGCGGCCGCTGTACCTGCCGCAGGACCCGACGCTGCCGCACGCCCGCACGGTCGCCGAGGCGGTCGCCCTCGACGGCGAGACCCGCCCGGCCGACGCGGTCGTGCTCGGCGCGCTGCGGACCGTCGGCCTCGACACGGAGATCCTGGCCCTGCCCGGCGGCCTCGACACGCCCCTCGGCGAACGCGGTCAGGGCCTCTCCTCCGGGCAGCGGCAGCGGCTCGCCCTGGCCCGGCTGCTGCGCCAGGCCGCCGCCGCGCCCGCCGTCGTGCTGCTGGACGAGCCGACCGCCCACCTCGACGCCGCCGCCGAACGTCGGGCCCTCGCCGAACTGCACGCCCTCGCCGCCCGTGGCTGCGCCGTGCTCGTCGTCGCGCACCGGCCCGCCGTCCTCGCCGCCGCCGACCGGACACGCCGACGTTGAGCGTTCGCATTG
>NZ_JBFANF010000026.1:0-74049 GCF_040674675.1 Dactylosporangium sp. NPDC049742
CCGAGAAAACCGTGAAGAACCACCTGAACCACGTCTTCGCCAAACTCCACGTCCGCAGCCGCACCGAGGCCGTCGTACGGTGGAGCACGCCCGACGACCCGGGTGGCCCCACCCACGGCTGACTGCGGCGCCGCGGCTCCTGATAGGCTCATCGGGCCGTTCTCCTTCGGCTTTCCTGGCTTCTCGCGGTGCAAACGTGAAGGAGGAGCATGGCGGACACGACCTTGTGCACGTTCGCGGAACTGGAGTTTCTCCTCCGCTCCGCCGCCGGCCCACACGGTGAGCGCACCGCCGCGATGGACGGCGTCCGGCGCCGGCTCGCCCTGCAGCCTGAGGCGGCCACCGACATCGTCACCGCTGCCGGGGTCGCGTCGCTGCTGGCCCGCGGCCTGTGCACCGACGAGGGCGGCGATGTAGTGCCGGGCCCGTTGGTCCTGGGCGCGGTCGCGGCCCTGTCGACGCTGCACACGACGACGGAGGCGGCCGGATCGACCGGCGACAAGACCATCGCGATGCACGTGTTCAGCGGCACCGCCGGCCGCGTCGCAACCTACCCGGGGCCGTTCGGACTCTTCGGGATCGAGGTCCTCGACCCGGCCGAGCCCCTCGCGTCGCCGCTGGCCAGGTTCGTCGACCGGTGCACGGCCGGCGAGGGCGAGGCGGCCGTCGCGATCGCGTCGGACGGCGCGGGAGTCGCGATCGCCCGCGACGCCGACGGGACCTGGATGCTGTCGGCGGACGACGGCTCGGGGCCGCTCTCACCGGTCGGGCGGGACGACGTCGTCGCCGCGCTGGTGTCGCGGTTCGGCGGCATCACGGTGCGGGGCGGTGTCTTGTGACGACAGTTCGGGCCGGCGCCGCCAGTGACGTCGGCCGGGTGCGCCAGCGCAACGAGGACAGCGCCCTGGTCGTCGACGGGGTGTATGCCGTCGCCGACGGCATGGGCGGGCACGCCGCCGGCGACATCGCCAGCGAGCTCGCCGTCGTGGCGCTGCGGCGGCTCGCGGACCTGCCGGACCGCACCCCGCAGGACGTGCACGACGAGATCGCCCGCGCCAACGCCGACATCCTCGCCTCCGCCGTCGAGCACCCCGTCCGCACCGGCATGGGCACCACGGTCACCGGCCTCAGCCTCGTGCTCGACGGCGACACCGAGCGCTGGGCGGTGTTCAACGTCGGCGACTCCCGCGTGTACCGCTTCGACGGCGAGGTCCTCACCCAGCTCACCGTCGACCACACCGCACCCCAGAGCGTCACCCGCCGCCGCGGCGTGATCACGCGGGCGCTCGGCACCAGACCCGCACCCCCCGCCGACCTGTGGGTCCTGTCGCCGGTGCCGGGCGAGCGCTTCGTCGTCTGCTCCGACGGCCTGTCCCTGGAGCTGACCGACGACGAGATCGCCGCCGCCCTGCGGGCCGAACCGGTCGCCCAGGACGCCGCCGACCTCCTCGTGCACCGGGCCGTCCTCGCCGGCGGCCGCGACAACGTCACCGTCGTCGTCGTGGACCACCTCGCGACCGGTCCGGACGCCGGCCCGCGCACCCGTGGCGCCCACGCCGCCCCCGAGGACGAGGACACCGACCCGGGCCTCATCACCTATCTCGGCCTGGACACCGACCCGCTCGGCATCCCCACGCGCCCCTGACCGTCCGCCGCGGCGGGCGGCCTGGCACCATCGGGCGATGCATCTCGGCATCGATGTCGGCACCGGCAGCACGGTCGCCGTCCTCAAGGACGCCGCCGGGCGGGTGACGCCGCTGCTGTTCGACGGGTCGCCGCTGCTGCCGTCGGCGGTGCACCTCGACGTGGCCGACGGGGTGCTGGCGGTCGGCGCCGCCGCGCTCCGGGGCGGGGCCGGGGATCCTGAGCGGTTCGAGCCGCATCCGAAGTCGCACGCCGACGCGGAGAGCGTGCCGCTCGGCGGGGTGGACGTCCCGGTCGTGCACCTGTTCGCCGCGATCCTGTGGGCCGTGCACGCCGAGGCGCTGCGGGTCACCGGCGGGGCCGCGCTGCAGGAGGTCGCCCTCACCCACCCCGCGTCCTGGGGCGCCCACGCCCGCGGCGCGCTGCTGACCGCCGCGTCCATGGCGGGGTTGCCGGCCGTCAGGCTCGTGCCGTCACCGGTCGCGCTCGCCGGCACCCTCGCCGCGCGGGTGCCGGTCACGTCAGGGCGGAGTTTCGTCACGTACGAGCTGGGCGCCGCCACCTTCGAGACCGCCGTCGTCCAACCCTCCGCCGACGGCCCACGGATCGTCGCCTCCGCGGGCCTGGCGGGCGCCGGCGGCCTGGACCTCGACGCGGCGATCGCCGCCCACCTGCGCGCGGCGGCCCCGGGCGGCGGCTCCGGCGCCTGGCGTGGGCTCCTGGAGCAGGCGCGGCGCGCGAAGGAGATCCTGGCCACGGGCGTGCCCGTCACCGTCCGCGTCGCCGCCGGGGTCGACGTGACCCTGACCCCGGCCGACCTGGAGCGGATCGCGACGCCCCTGCTGCGCCCCACCGCCGAGCTGACCCTGCGCACCATGCGGGCCGCCGGCGTCGACGAGACGTCGGTCGAAGGCGTGTACCTGGCCGGCGGCGCCACCCTGCTGCCGCTGGTCGCGACCCTGCTCCACCGCGTCACCGGCATCGAGCCGGTCGCCGCCGAGCACCCGAAGCTCGCCGCGGCCGAGGGCAGCCTGGCGGTCCTGAGCGGGTTCCCCCGGCAGGCGGCCGCCCCCGCCGCCGCGCAGCCGGCGCCGAGACGGCCGGACGGCGACGGCGCGCACCTGTGGAGCTGGCTGCCGGCCTCCCGGACGCCGGTGCCCGGCGACGTGTGGCGGGACGCGCCGTTCCACCCGCTGCACGTCGGCCTGCCCTCCGGGAGCGGCTGGACGATCCGCGCCCGCTTCACCGAACCCGAGCGGACCGTGTTCCTCGCCCGGGCCGGCGGCCCGCTGCTGTTCCGCAGCGTCGAAGGGCTCACGGAGTACCTGCTGGACGACGACACCCACGAGCTCGCCGCCGTCCCGGGCTGGGACGCCGCCCGCGAGCGGTTCGTGACGCTCGTCAGCTACCCCGGCGACGAGGACCTGATCGACCTGGACCTGGTGCAGTACAACCTCAGCCACCCGCCGCAGCAGTGGCTGCCCGACCTGCTGATCGGCGCCCGGGACCTGGCCGTCGAGCTGGCCGAGGAGTTCGACCTGCACGACGTCAGCGCCCTCCTTGCCCCCGGCACGCTCCTCGACACCGTCGACGACCTGCTCCGCGCCGCCGACCAGCCCTTCGCCGCCCGCTCCAGCCGGCGGCGGCTCGCCACCATCGACGCCGACACGGTCCGCTCCACCTGGCACGCCATCGCCACCCGCCTGGACGGCGTCGCCGCCTGGTCCGACTGACCGCGAGGGCTCACGGCAGCCGCAGCCCGTACCGGTCGGCGGGATGGACCTCCTCCGCGGCGCCGGTGCGCACGACCAGCACCGGCACCCCTTCCGGCAGGTCGAAGCGCTCCCGCTCGCGCCGCGTCGGCATCCGGGCCGACACGACCCCGCCGGGCGGCACGTCGAGCACGTCGTCGGGGATGCCCAGCGGCCCGCGCGTGGCCCGGCCCGCGACCGGACCGACCCGGATCGACTTGTCCGGGGCCAGGAACAGCAGCCCCTCCCGCCGGAGGACGGCGATGCCCTTCAACGCCGTGTCCCGGCCGACGCCGTGCTCGTGGGCGAGCGCACCGGCACTCGGGATCAGCGACCCCGGGCGCAGCGTCCCGGCCATGATCTGGGCCCGGAGTGCGTCGGCGACCAGCTCGTACCGTGGCGGCATGCGCTGACTGTAGCCACTAGGCCACAGGTGGGGGAAGCGTCAGTTCGCGACGGCACCAGGGCACGTCGGGGACGCGTCAGTTCGCGGCGGCACCCAGGGCACGTTGGGGAGGCGTCAGTTCGCGGCGGCGCCCAGGGCACGTTGGGGAGGCGTCAGTTCGCGGCGGCACCGAGGGCGCGCAGCGCGAAGTCGGTGACCTGGCCGGCGGCGGCTTCGGCGGCCTCGGGCGACGGGCTGGCGGCCATCCGCTCCTGGAACGCCGCGGACAGCGCCGCCGTGATCGTCCGGGCGTCCGCCTCGGGGTCGGCCCACGGCAGCGACCCGTCCACGCGCCCCCGCTCCAGGATCGCGGCGATCGCGCACCGGTGCGCGCCGAGCTGGCGCGCCCGCTCCGCCGCATAGCCGGCGGTGCCCATCAGCTCGCCGCACGACATGACGAGGACGCCTCGCCGGCGCCGGCTGTCGGCGGTCAGCGACAGGAACCCGCAGATCCACGCCCGCAACGCGTCCGGCGGCGTGGCGGCGGAGTCCGCGGCCGCGGTCAGCTCCGCGTGGACCCGGTCGCTGTCGCGGCGGAACATCGCCAGCAGCAGCGCGTCCTTGGAGCCGAAGTGCCGGTAGAACGCCCTGGTGGACAGGCCTGCGGCGGTGAGGACACCGGTGACGGAGAGGCCTTCGCCGCCGGCGTCGACCAGGCAGCGGTGCGCGGCCTCGATGATCCGCGAACGCTCGCCGGTGTCTGCGGTCACGGACATCAGCCCATGGTATCGCCTGCGCCACGGCGCGATCCGGTCATCGTGCGGTGAACGCGCCATCGGTCCGTGTCACTGGATTACGCTGCGCCTCGTGAACCCGTATTTCGTCTGGGAGGACCGCGCCGGGGACGACTGGCGGCCGTTCACCGACCTGCTCGCCCCGGCCGTCGCGGCGGAGCGGGTCGGGGTGGCGCGCGAGACGCTCCTGACGATGTTCGGGCTCGACCCGGCGGTGGTGCCGGTGCGGGTCGTCGCGTCGGTGACGTTCCTCGGTGTCGCGTCGCGGCTGCTCGCCCCGCCGCTGCTCGCCCCCCGCTATCCGGATCCGGGGCAGCTGTTCTGGAAGCCCGTGCCCGCCGGGCCATGGCCGATCGCGTGCACCGCCGCCCCGGCCGACGGGCCGCTGACGCGCGACGCCTTCCGCGAGCGGATCCTGCTGGGGCTGGTCGCGCCGTTGCTGGAGGTGTTCCGGGCCGAGTTCCGGCTGTCGCCGAAGGTCCTGTGGGGCAACGTCAGCTCGGCCCTCGCCGGCGCCGCCGGCCAGCTCGACGACCCCGCGGTCTGGGCGATGGTCGCCGAGCTGCTGACCGCCGGCCCGCTTGCCGGCACCGCCGACCTGCACGGCCGCGCGCTGCGCCGGCGCAACTGCTGCCTGTACTACCGCATCCCCGGCGGCGGCACCTGCGGCGACTGCGTCCTGCGACGGCCCTGAACCCGGCTCGGTCCTCTCAGCAGGTGGCCGTCGTGGTCGGCGCCGGCTCAGTCCTTGGCGGCCGTGCCCAGCAGGCGGCCGTCGTGGTCTTCGCGGTCGGGCCGGCTCAGTCCTTGGCGGCGGTGCCCAGCAGGTGGCCGTCGTGGTCTTCGCGGTCGGGCCGGCTCAGTCCTTGGCGGCGGTGCCCAGCAGGTGGCCGTCGTGGTCGGAGACGGTGACCTTGTCGACGTTGGGCAGCTGGATCGAGCTGGCGCCCGTCACGCGGGCCGAGGCCGACGTGGTGCGGCCCCAGCACGCGGCCTGCTCCTCCTGGCCGCCGCGGCCCACGACCCGCAGCACGAACGGTCCCTCGCCGGGCAGGCCGGTCAGCTCCAGGGCCACCGACACGCCCCACTGCCGCGGTGTCAGCGTCGCCCGGCCCGACATGGCGCTGCCCGCGGCCGCGACGAACTGGACCACCGTCCCGGCGGCGGGCGACGGTGACGAGGACGGCTGCGTCGACAGCTGGGTCACCGACTGCGGGACCGTCCGTGGTGTCGCCGTCGGTACCGGCGACGACTCCGGCCAAACGGCGAACGCGACGGCTGCCAGCACGACGGCGGCCGTGGCGACCCCCGCGACCAGCCGCGCCCTCCGACGGCGCTCCGGCAGCGCGGCCCGGCGCAGGAACGCGTCGAGGCCGTCGCGGGTCGGGGCCTCCAACGGCGCCGGCACTGGTCCGGCCGGCAGCCGTTGCAGCAGCTCGGGCACGGGGGCGAGCCGGTCGACCTCGGCGCGGCAGCCGGCGCAGCCGCTCAGGTGCGCGTCGACGAGTGCCTGGTCGGCGTCGTCGAGCCCGCCGAGGACGTACCCACCGAGCAACGGACGCACCGCGTCGTGCTCGTCGCTCATCGCAGCACCCCCATCTCCTCGAACACCGCGCGCAGCGCCCGGACCGCATAGTAGGCGCGCGACTTGACGGTCCCCTCGGGCACGGACAGGTGGCGGGCGGTGTCGGCGACGGTCCGCCCGTCGTAGTAGACCGACTCCACCACCTGCCGGTGCTCCACGGACAGCCGGTCGAGCGCGGCGCGGACGAGCCAGCCCTCGACGAGCTCGTCGACGTTGTCGGCGTCGGCGACCGCGGCGATCGCGTCAGGGTCGTCGACGAGCCGGGGCCGCCGCTGGTCGGCCCGCCACGCGTTGCTGACCACGTTGCGGGCGATCGTCAGCAGGTACGCACGCGTGGTGTCCCGGCTGACATCGATCCTCCCGATGTGCTTCCACGCCCGCAGGAGCGTCTCCTGGACGAGGTCCTCGGCACGATGGCGGTCCCGCTCGTACCGTGACACGAAGCCGAGCAGCACACCGTAATGCTCGGTGTACAGCGCGGTCATCAGCTCCTCGTCCCTGGTCAACCGGCTCCCCCTCGTCCGCGCGCGTCCTTGAGAGGTGTACACCACCAAACGGTTGCGGGTTCAACCACCTGCCACCGACGTACTCCGGCGGTGCCGGCCGTCACCACCAGTTGAACGGACTGAGCGCCGCCACCTGATCAGGAGCAATGAGGAGCAGGACACAGCCGCCCAAACAGCACAACATCGCCACCACGACACCCACCGAGACCAGCACCCACGTCACAACCGCCGGCTGATCGTCGCGAGGCGCCTCCACCAGCAACATCCTCCGGCTCACGAACCCGGACCAGTAGCCCTCTGCGCCATGTATCGCCGCCCACTCCCAACCCGCAGGCCGGACCGCGCAAGCGTTACCTCCGGCGTCCAGGGCTGCCCGCACTGGAGCCTCGGCGGCCCAGGATCTCCGGGCCCTCCCGCCGATCCAAACGCAGGCAGGCCGGGCATGTTGACTTTGTTGACTCGGAAGGGGCAACTGGTTCAAATCCACTATCGCCCACCAGCTCAGAGGCCATGTCGAGCGATCGACGTGGCCTCTTTTGCTTGGCGGATGACCAAGTGGGTGACATAGCCCACGTTGCGTCGACATAGATCACCCGTGGGGGTGGCGGCAACGCGAAAACTGGTTAGGTTGACACCCGAAGAAGCTCGCTGAAGCCCGCGCCAGGCAGGCAAAGAAGACCGACGAGGCTGCCGGATACCGGCAGCGAGCGGCAAAGAGTTCGTCTGCTTCCTCGCATAATTCGTATCTGCGGCAAGCGGACTCGGCTGAAAATGCCGCTCTTGCCGAGGGCAAGAAGGTGGCCGACGAGAGCAAGCGTGTCGCGGAGTGCTCCAAGAAAGAGGCCGCGCTCAACAATGATTTGAACGCTGCACTGACGCGCGAGGCTGCGGCAGCCGAGCGGGACCGAAAGCGTAGGGAGGCGGCCGAAAAGCAGAACCGTCAGCGTGAGGCGGACGCGCTGAAGAGGCGCTATGAACAGCAATTGCGCGCGGAACGCAACAAGACGGCAGCCATGATCTCAGCTAGTGAGGGCAGAATGTCGGCGGAGATAAGCAGGCTTCGGCCCCCGCAGGTGGAACCACTTCGCATCCTGTACCTGACAGCAGCCTCGCGGGGAGACCTCCGTGTTGATGAGGAGATTCGCCGCGTCAAGGCAGGTGTGCAGGCAGCAACCCACCGGGACCTGGTGCAGATTGAGCATCTGCCCGCAGCTACCCCATCAGACTTGTTGGACGGCTTGTCCCGTTTCAGACCACACGTTGTTCACTTCTCGGGTCACTCGAACGAGACGGTGTTGGTCTTCGACACGGGGAGCGACGCACCCAACCCCGGTCAGCACATCACTGCCCAGGCCTTTGCTCGGGCGATGAGCGCAGTCGACCTACCGCCAACGCTTGTCGTTCTCAATTCCTGCAAGTCGGAGGCCCAACTCGCTGGGCTCCTCGATGCCGTGCCGATCGCTATCGGCATGAGCAGCAGCGTTAAGGACGGCGATGCGATGACTTTTGCTACGCGGTTCTATACGGCGGTCGCAGACGGTCAATCCGTCAATAGTGCCTACCTCATGGCCAAGGTCCAGATGGAATTCAACGGTCTGACCGGCGCGGATTTGCCCGCCCTGACGAACGCCGACGGGATTGATCCGGCAGAGGTGAAGCTTGTCATCCCGCCGGCTGGTGGCACACCTTCAGTAGACCAATTGGCATAAGCGGTGCTGTCCAGACGCATGCACTGGACGGCACTCCTGGAGGTAGCCCGACGTAGGTTCCGTTTGCTACGTATCGGCGAAGATCCGATCCATCGCCGTCGCCCCGTCGAGCAGCATGGGACGTTCTCTGCGTCCAGCCCGGCAGTCCTTGCCGCGGTCCGGGAGCCTCGGCGGATGTTCGCGGCGTCAAGCGTGGCGCTGCTGGCCGTAGCGAAGACGAGATCACTCTCCTCCAACTCCCGACCGACCTTGGCGCGTGCCTTCTCCTGCCGTTCTCGACCGTCACACCTGTATGGACGGTGGCAGCGGCGGGTCGGCGTCGGGCTGGCCGTCGAGGTCGACGTGCGACCACGTGAGCGCCCGCAGTTTCCCCGTCCGCGCTCCGGTCGGCAGCGACACGACGATGTATGCGTGCAGCTGGGCGCCGTCGGCGCGACCTGCATCGCCACCTCGATCGCCGCGGTCGCGTCGGGGCGGTGGGCTGGCCGCTACCCGCCGGCTGGTGGGTTGATCAAAAAGCGGATCCGGTCGTGGTGGTGACCGGATCCGCTGTTCGATCAAGCGGGGGTGGTGTTGTCAGGAGGTTCGGGAGCGGCGGAGGGACAGGATGGCGACGACCAGGCCGGCCAGGCCGAAGACGAGGCCAGCGATGCCCAGGCCGATGGCCGTACCCTCGCTGCCGCTGTCGCCGTCATCGTCCTTTGCGGCGACCGAAGCGGCAGGTGCGGCGGATGCGGTGGCGTCGGTCTTCTTGGTGAGCTTGAGGACGGGGGCGGGGTGTTCGGCCTCGGCGCCGGCGGCGGGTTCGTCGATCCAGCGGACGATTTCGCCGGTGGAGTAGGTCTGGAGGGCCTTGAAGACGATCTGGTCGGTGGTGGGCAGGGGGCCGAGTGAGACGTCGAACTCCTGGAACTGGTGTGGCTTGATCTCCGCGCCGGCTGATGCGGTCCAGGTGATTTTGGAGACGGCGTCGGTGAGCTCGCCGTCGTCGGTCTTGATCGGTGTGGCGAGTTTGCTGGTCTCGGCGACGGCGGTCCAGCCCTGGATCGGTTTGAGTGACACCGATGCGATCGGCTTGTCGGTGGGCAGCGCGATCTCGAGTTTGGTGGTGGAGGCGTCGTCGCGCTCGTTCGGCACCCGGAACGTCACCTTGGTGTAGCCGCCCTGCGTGGCGGTGTTGGGGTTGACGGTGACGTGAGCGGAGGCGGCGGCGGGGAAGGCGAGTGCAGCGGCGGCGGCCGCGGCGACGGCGACACCCGCGCGGACCACGTGGGTCAGGCGCATGATGCGGGCTGTCCTCTCGGGCAGGAACGACAAGGTCAACCGGGTAGTCGCCCCGGACCACCGGAAAGTTCCCCGCGGTTCTACGCTAAATCCGCCGGGTCGGCGTACGCCGTGCCGAGCGCCGTGACGGCGAAGAGGCCGATCGCCAGGACGTGCACCGCCGTGCACCACAGGCAGATCGCGTCGAGGGTGAAGAGTTCCGCGTAGACGAGCCAGACGACGAACAGCACGCCGACGCCGGTACAGACGAGGCGGGCGAGCCGCACGTCCCGCCGGGGTGTCCGCCACAGGGCCGACAGGGCCAGCATGGCAACGAAGTACAGCAGACCCAGCACCGCCACGGGGATGCCGAGCACCGCGGACTGCTCGCTGGTGGTGACCTTCAGACAGTTGAGCGCTCCCGTGTCCGGGCAGGCGAGGGTCGTCGACGACGTGAAGTGCTCATACGTCAGATACGCGGACACGGCCAGGCCGAGCACGGACAGCACCAGCGAAACGGGCGGCACCCACCGCTGCACCAGCGGGTCGGTGGTGGTCTCGGTCATGCTCAGACCTTTCCCTGGAAGGCGGTCACGGCCTGGGAGGTGCAGACGTTCGCCGGTTTGCCGCCGGTCACCTTGCACAGCACGGCGGTGATCGCGTTGGCGTTGCCGTTGACCGCCTTCGCGATCTCGCTGTTGGGGTCGGACAGCGCCTTGGTCACCTGCTCGGCGGTCATGCCGGCGAGCAGGTCCGGGCTGAACGTCGAGCCGGAGGTGATCGCCTGGTTGGCGTAGTCGACGAACGGGATCGATCCGGCGGACTTCGCGTCCACGTACGGCGGGGCGTTGAACTTCTGCACCAGCTGCGCCTGCTGGGGGGTCAGCTGGTCCAGCGGCGTGTACGAGCCGCCCTTGCGGGTCCTGCCGCTGGTCTCGACACCCTGGAAGGTGAGCACGTCGCTGGTGTACGTGCTGCCGTGGAACGACACCGTCGGCGTGTCGGGGTACACGTCGTCGGACGCCGAAGCGGTGATCGTCAGGCCGCTGAACGTCCCGAACCGGGACAGCGCCACGACCACCGGCCAGCGCTGCGCGGCGCAGAACGGGCAGTACTCGGCGCCGACATACAGCACCAGGGGCTTGCCGCCCTCGGTGAGCACCGGCTGGCCGGTGACCGGCTTCGGCAGGATCTCGGCGGATCCGACGCCGACCTGGTCGAGGACCGCGGGCGGCACCGACGTCAACGCCGCGACGATCGCGGCGGCCGCCTCGCCGGTGGGGAAGGCCGGCGTGGGCTTGGTCTCGGGCCCGCCGGCGCCGCCGAGCTTGGCCACGATCATGACCGCGAACACGACCAGGACGGCGGTGATCGCGGCCGTCGCCTTGCGCATCCTGCCCCGCCTGGCGGTCGCCCGCTCCTGGATCAGTCGCATCCGTCGCGCGTATTCGCGCGAGTCCCGCTGGCGCTTCGACACGCGCAACCCCCCACTCGTCTGCTTATTAGTCGTAACGGACCCGCCCGTTGGTTCCCTCCGTGGCTGAATTTAGGCAGACGCGCGTCCGTCGCACTGGGTCGACGCTCCCGCCACGCCGGGTACAGCGGCAGATCTTGCGCGGGCCGGTGCGGCGGTGCAATGTGGCATGTCGGCACCTGGACACGGACGCGAGGGGCTAAACGACCATGCAGCGACGACATCTTCTGACAGCGGCGGCGAGCGGCGCGGTCGCCGGCGCCGCGGGCCTGGCCGGCACCGCGGCGGCCGCCGAGAGCGGGGGCCCAGCGTTGAAGCCCGGAAAGACCCGGCTGATCAGCCTGTCGCACGTCAACGACCCGGCGACGACCAACATCTACCCCGGCGACCCGGCGTTCGAGCTGGAGACCATCGCCACCATCGAGAACGAGGGCTACTACCTGCAGTACGTCCGCGAGGGCGAGGCGACCGGCACGCACTGGGGCGCGCCCGGGCACTTCAACGCCGGCGAGCCCCTGGCGGACGACCTCGACCCCAACGACCTGTTCCTGCCCGCGGTCAAGATCGACGTGCGGGACAAGTGCGCCCGCAACGCCGACTACGCGCTGACGGTCGACGACGTGAAGCAGTGGGAGCGCCGGCACGGCCGCATCCCCGACGAGTCGATGATCATCATGTGGACCGGCTGGGAGTACAAGTGGGGGACCGACGCGTTCCCGAACCTCGACGCCGACGGGGTCCTGCACCAGCCGGGCTTCGCACCCGAGACGGTCCAGTGGTTCATCGACACCGGCCGGATCGGGCGCAACGGCGGCACCGGCATCGACACGTTCGGCCCCGACCTGGGCACCGACCCCGACTTCAGGGCGTCGCTGCTGGTGTACCGGCGGCACCGCATCAGCCTGGAGATCCTGGCGAACCTGGCCAAGTTCCCGGCGACCGGCGGGTCGATCCTGTGCGGCGGCTTCATCAACGCGAAGGGCTCCGGGTCGACCGCGCTCATCTACGGCGTCCTTCCTCACTAAAGTCGCGCCTCCGGGTGCCGATGCGGTGCGTGTGGAAGGCATCACCGGCATCGCCACCCGGATGGCAGAGATCCGTTCGCAGCTCGCCGCCCTGTCCCCGCCTCCTCCTGCCGTACCTGAGTCGTCCTTCGCCTCCGCGTTGTCGGCGGCGACGTCGTTGCAGGACCGCTACGAGAACGGCCGCATCCCCGTCACGGCGCTCGCCGAGGTCGGCTCGACCGGGCACCGCCTCGCCGCCCCGGCCGCGGCCGCCCTCGAGAGCCTCCTGCGCGCGGCGCAGCGCGACGGCGTGAAGATCGGGATCACCGACTCGTACCGCGGCTTTGACGAGCAGGTCGACCTCGCCCGCCGCAAGGGCCTCTACTCCCAGGGCGGCCTGGCCGCGAAGCCCGGCACCAGCGACCACGGCTGGGGCCTCGCCGTCGACCTGGACCTCGACGCCAAGGCGCAGGCCTGGATGCGGGCCAACGGCGGCCGTTTCGGCTTCACCGAGAACACGCCCCGCGAGCCGTGGCACTGGAAGTTCACCGCCTGAAGTTGTCGTACCCGGCGGCTACGCTGCCGGGCATGGTGTTGTCGTTGCTGCTCACCGCGCATCTCGGCCTGGCCGCCATGTGGTGCGGCTCGATGGGCTACAGCCTGCTGGTCGTCCAGCCGAAGCTGGCCCGCGCCGGGCTCGGCGACGACCAGCTGGAGGAGCTGCTGACGCTGCTCGCACAGGGCAACCGCTGGAAGGTCGTCCCGATCGTCACCGCCCTGCTGGCCACGGCCGCCGCGATCCTCACACTGACGGGCAGTGCCGTCTTCGTCGCGGTTTTGCTCTTGTACGCCGCGGCCGCCGCCGTGTTCGCCGACGTGTCCTGGCGGCACTGGCCGACCCGGGTGTTCGCGCTGCCCGCCGAGCGTCCCGGTCTGCGCCGCGCTCTCCGCTTACGCGCCTGGACGATGCTGGTCCTGGTCGGCGCGGCCTTCACCACCGCACTGTGGACGGCGTCGTGGTCCTGGGCGGGTGCGTCCTGACCCCGTCGGCGGTCGTGGGTGAGCCACCGGTTGCAGCTCGACGGAGCCGTTGCCTATCGACGGGGCCGTGGCCCTCGTCGGCGATGATCAGTGAGGCCGGGCCGTGCGGCGATCGGGGTCCGGGTCGTGTGTAGCCACGTTCATCGGCGCGCTGCTGGCCACGGATGCTGTGATCCTTGCTCTGACGGGCGGTGCTGTCTTCGTCGCGGTTTTGCTCTTGTACGGCGCGGCAGCCGCAACCGCCGTGTTCGCCGACGTGTCCTGGCGGCACCGGCCGCCCCGGCCTTTCACCGGCCGGCGTAGGTCTGGGCGGGTGCGCCCTGAGCCCGGTCAGCGGTCGTGGGTGAGCCACCGGTTCAGCTCGACGGGACCGTGGCCTTCGTCGGCGATGATCAGTGGGCCCGGCCCATGCGGCGATCGGGGTCCGGGTCGTGTGTTGCGATGATCATCGGTGCGCTGTTGGCCGCGGACGCTGTGATTCTTGCCCTCCTGCCGGGCGCTGCTGTCTCCGTCGTGGTGTTTGCTCTTGTACGGTGTGGCCGCCGCCGTGTTCGTCGGCCTGTCCTGGTCGGCGCGGCCTTCGCCTTCGCGCTGTGGACGGCGTCGTGGGCCTGGGCGGGTGCGTCCTGAGCTCGGTCGGCTATGTGTTCCGATCGTCGTTCTGGCGGGTGGTGCTGTGGGCAACGGCCTGGGCCGCCCGCTGTTAGTGTTCGCGGGGCGACCGGCGTCGATGCGTTGGCCGCCCGGCCCGACAGGAGGACCTGATGTATCCGGCACCCGCCGCCCGCCCGAGTTTCGGCTGGAAGCTCCTGCAGAGCTGGTGGGTCCTCATCTCGATCCTGGGGTTCGGCTGCTTCAGCGGCGCGGGCCTGGTCCTCGTCGGCCTGCGCGCCCGGAAGCCGGCGTGGTGGGGCTGCGGCGTCGGGTACCTCCTCATCGGCACCGCCATGGTCGTCCTGTCCGAGAAGGCCACGGTGCCGGACGATCCTTCCAGCGGCGGCGGCTTCGCGGCGCTGTGGCTGGTGCTGTGGGTGGTGTGCGTCGTGCACTCGTTCGTGCTCAACGTGTACTGGCTCCGCTGGCTGGAGCAGCGCCGCGCCGTGGCGGCGTTCGGGTCGCCCGCTGCCTTCGGCTCTCCGGCCGCGTTCGGGTCCCCCGCGGCGTTCGGGTCCCCGGCCGCGTTCGGGTCACCTGCGGCGTTCGGCTCGCCGGTGGGTCCGGCGTCCGCGGTGCCGTACTCCGTGCCGCCGGCCGGCTTCCCTGCCCAGGCGACCCCGCCCGCCGGGTTCAATCCGTACGCGACGCCGGCGGCCGGTTTCCCCGCGCAGGCGACGCCGCCCGCCGGGTTCGGTCCGCAGGCCACGCCGTCGGCCGGCTTTCCGGCCCAGTCCGGCGGGTTCACGTCGCAGCAGTTCACGGTCGACCCGATCCCGTCGACCTCCACCACCCCGTGGCCTGCCCCGACGCCCTGGACGCAGACCGCCGCTTCTGTCGACGTCAACACCGCCGACGCCACGCAGCTCGCCACCCTCGACGACTTCGACCCCGCCCGCGTCGCGTACGTCCTCTCCGAACGCCACCGCCGCGGCGGCTTCACCAGCCTCTCCGAGTTCGCCACGACCGCCCAGCTGTCCCCGCACCAGTTCGACCGCATCCAGCACCGCCTGACGCTCACACCCCCTCGCCGGTACTGATCCGGCGTGTGCCGGCTCCCTCGCACAGCGTGACGCGACTGGATTCGTCGTTGCGCGGGAGGGAGAATGGTGGGGCAGCGCCAATCGGGGGAGGCGGCGCATGTTCGCTCTGCCATTGTCTGAGACGTGTCGATCTGATCTGGTGGCCGGCCAGCACGCCCGCCGCCGCGAGGAACGCCGGCGGGCCAGGGCCGAGTTCGCTGAGGCGCGCACACACGGACTCGCCGCCCGCCACGCTTTGAAGCTGGCCCGCCTCCGCCCGCCCGGACCGCCACCGCTGCACAGGCCACACACTGCCGCCCAGCCCGCTTATCGGCCTGCTGCTGCGGTTCCGCCCACTGCCCGGCCGGCTGTTGTTGTGGTCCCGCACGGTGCGTGTCTTCACCGACGATCGCGCAGACCAGCCGCCCGCACGCGGGTCGCCGCGGTCCAGCTGGCGCTCTTCCCGATCGATCTCGTGCTCGACGCGCTTCCGCCAAAGCTCGCCCCGGTCGACCCAGTTTGTGGAGGAGCTTCGGTCGGGTCGGGCGGGGCTTCGCCGGCGCGTTTGGGTGCGGCGGGGGTGCTAGTGGACGAGGAGGACGACCAGGGTGCGGGGGCCGTGGACGCCTTCGACGCGGTTGAGTTCGATGTCGCTGGTGGCGGAGGGGCCGCTGATCAAGGTCAGGGGGCGGGTCGGGGTGAGGCGGGCGAGCAGGTCGGGGACGGTGTGGACGATCTGGTCGGCGCGGACCACGCAGAAGTGGCGGTCGGGGATGAGGGTGATCGCGCGGCGGCCCTGGTCGGGGCTGCCATCGAGGGCGATCGTCCCGGTCTCGGCGCACGCGGCGGCGCAGGCGGTGGCGACGCCGGCGAAGGTGTCCAGCTCGGCGGCGGTGAGGGTGCCGTCGTCGACGTGGGCGCCCGGGAGCTCGAACGGCAGGGCCGGCGGCACGATCAGCCGGCCGCCGGGAGGCATGGTGGCGTCGAGGGCGGCGCGCAGGTCGGTCTCGAGCGTGGCGGGGGTGGTGGGGACGACCGTGGCCTTGTAGTCGGTCAGGCGGTCGGCGAGCAGGGACAGCAGCTCGGGGGATCCCGCCGGCACCGCCCCCGCGCGCCGGTAGTCCCGTGGCACGGCTGGCACGTCCGGGTCGGGCCCGAGCGCTGCCCGGATGCGGGCCAGCACGTCGGCGCGGGCGTCAGTCATCGGCCCTCCTGCGCATCGAGATGGGGGAGATCACGCCGCTGACCAGAAGACTCACCAGCACGAGCATCAGCGGGCGACCCCGATTCGGGATCAGCTGGCGAACCGGGACGGAGCTCAGAAGCGGGTTCGGGACCGGGGTCGGAAGGCGGACCGGGAAGCGGCTCAGAAACCGGCCCGGGGCGGAGGTCAGCAGGCGAGCCCGGAGGGAGATCGGCAGGCGAGCTGGGCTGAGGGTCGGCAAGCGAGCCGGTCCGGGCGTCAGATGGCGGGCCGGAGTGGGGGTCGGCAAGCGGGCTGGGCTGGGCGTTAGAAGCCGAGCCGGTCCGGGCGTCAGAAGGCGGGCCGAGAACGGGGGCGGCAGGCGAGTTGGGGTGGGTGTCAGAAGGCGGGGCGGGGCGGGTGCGCCACCAGTCGCGGAAGGACTGGGCTGGGGGGCGGGGGAGGTCGCGGGAGGTGGTCCACGCGGACAGGGGTGGGGGCAGGGTCGTGATGTGGTTGGTGCGGCGGCCGAGGAGGCGGCCGAGGCGCAGGAGGCGTTCGGCGCGGCGGAAGCGGGAGGGGCGGGACATCACCCAGGACATGGCGGCCATGGTGATGGCCTCGGGGGAGGGGAGCGGGGAGGCGGCGCGTGCTTCCACGTGGCGGTTTCGCAGGTGTACGAGCATCGAGGGGATGTCGATGCGGACGGGGCAGGCGTCGAAGCAGGCGCCGCAGAGGCTGGAGGCGTAGGGGAGGGAGGCGTTGTCCTCGACGCCGGTGAGCTGGGGGCTGAGGACGGCGCCGATCGGGCCGGGGTAGACCGAGCCGTAGGCGTGGCCGCCGGTGCGTTCGTAGACGGGGCAGACGTTGAGGCAGGCGCTGCACCGGATGCAGTGCAGGGCGGCCCGGCCCGAAGGGTCCGACAGGACGGCGGTGCGGCCGTTGTCGACCAGGACGAGGTGGAAGTCCTGCGGGCCGTCGCCGGGGGTGACGCCGGTCCAGAGGGACGTGTAGGGGTTCATCCGCTCGCCGGTCGACGAGCGGGGCAGCAGCTGCAGGAACACCTCCAGGTCGGTCCACGTGGGGACGACCTTCTCGATGCCCATGACGGTGATCAGGGTCTGCGGGAGGGTCAGGCACATGCGGCCGTTGCCCTCGGACTCGACGACGGCGAGGGTGCCGGTCGAGGCGACCGCGAAGTTGGCCCCCGACACCGCGACCCGCGCGGTCAGGAACTTCTCGCGCAGGTACGCGCGGGCGGCCATCGCCAGCTCGCGCGGATCGTCGGAGAGCGAGGAAGCGGCAGGCATCGTGCGGCGGAAGATGTCGCGGATCTCGGTGCGGTTGCGGTGGATGGCGGGGACCAGGATGTGCGACGGCTTGTCGTCGCCGAGCTGCACGATGAGCTCCGCCAGGTCGGTCTCCCACGCGGTGACACCGCCCTCGGCGAGCGCCTCGTTGAGCCCGATCTCCTGCGTCGCCATCGACTTGACCTTGACGACCTCCGTGGCGCCGGTCGCGCGGACCAGGTCGAGGACGATCGCGTTGGCCTCGACCGCGTCGCGGGCCCAGTGCACGGTGCCGCCGCGGGCGGTCACCTGCTCCTCCAGCTGGACGAGCAGCGTGTCGAGGTTGGCCATGACGTGGCCCTTGATCGCCTCACCGGCGAGGCGCAGCTCCTCCCAGTCGGGCACCTCGGCCACGACGGCGGCGCGCTTGCCGCGAATGGTGCTCGTGGCGTGGCCCAGGTTGCGCCGCAGCTGGTCGTCGGCGAGCGCCGTGCGGGCCGCGACCGGGAACGGGGAGGAGCCACGCAACGCGCCGACACCCCGCGGCGCGTACACCGGCATCCCCAGGAACACGGAGGTCATGTCGCCGCCAGAATTTCTGCGAGGTGCACCGGACGGGCGGCAGTGGACAGGCGGGACAGGCCGCCGCCGATGTGCATCAGGCAGGACGAGTCGCCGGCCGAGACGACCGAGGCGCCGGTGGACAGGACGCTGCGGAGCTTGTCGCTGAGCATGGCCGCGGACGTGTCGGCGTTCTTCAGCGCGAACGTGCCGCCGAAGCCGCAGCACTGGTCGGCGCCGGGCAGCTCGACGAGGTCGATGTCGCGGACCTCGCGCAGCAGCCGCAGCGGCCGGTCGCCGACCCGCAGCATGCGCAGCGAGTGGCAGGTCGGGTGGTAGGTGACGCGGTGCGGGAAGCGGGCGCCGACGTCGGTGACGCCGAGGACGTCGACGAGGAACTCCGACAGCTCATAGGTGCGCTCGCCGAGCTCCTCCGCCCGGTGCGACAGCGCGACCCGGCCGGCCCGGCGGGCGACGGCCGCGTGCTGGTGCCGGATCGAGCCGACGCACGAGCCCGACGGCGCGACGATCGCCTCGTAGCCGGCGAACGTGTCGACCTGGTGCTCGACCAGGCGGACGGCTTCGCGCTGGTACCCCGTGTTGATGTGCATCTGGCCGCAGCAGGTCTGCGCCTCGGGGAAGACGACCTCGTGGCCGAGCCGCTCCAGCAGCTCGACCGTGGCCCGGCCGACCTGCGGAAACATCGCGTCGGCGAGACAAGTCACGAACAGTGCCACACGCATCGATCACCGCCCTTTCGTGGTGGGCCGGCGGGTGCGGGGCCGGCCACTCGACTCGCGGACGATCAGCTCCGGCTGGAACACCACGTGGCGGTGCTCATGGCGGCCGTCGTCCTCGATCTCCTCGAGCAGCAGGGCCGTGGCGGTGCGACCGAGCTGTTCCCGAGGCTGTCGCACGGAGGATAGCGGCACCGCGGCCGCCGCGGCGAACTCGATGTCGTCATATCCCACGATCGCCACGTCCTGCGGCACCCGGATGCCCCGCTGGGTGAGGCCCTGCAGCACGCCGAGCGCGACGAGGTCGTTGGCGCAGAAGACCGCGGTGGAGCCGGCCGCGGCGTCGATCTCGGCGGCGGCCGCCCGGCCGGCGGCGACGGTGAGGTTGGGCGTGGGGACCACCGAGAGCTCGGCCTTCCCGGCCACGGCCGCGGAGATCCCGGCGTGCCGCTCCCGGACCTGGGTGATGGAGGCCGGCCCGCCGACGAACGTGATCCGCCGGTGGCCCTGCTCCACGAGGTGCTCGCCGGCGAGCCGGCCGCCGAGCACGTCATCGACGGCGACCGAGCAGCGGCTGTGCCGGCCGGTGCCGCGGTCGACCAGCACGACCGGGGTGCCGCGCTGGATGAGCAGCTCCAGGCGCGAGTTCGGCGACTCGTCGACGGGCGTGATCAGTACACCGCGGACCCGCTGCTCCTCGAGGAGGTCGAGGTGGCGGTGCTCGCGGCCGGCGTCCTCGCCGCTGTTGCAGACCACGACCATGACGCCGTGCTCCTCGGCGGCCGCCTCCGCGCCCCGGACCACGTCGGTGAAGAACGGGTTGGTCACGTCGAGCACGACGAGCGCGATCTGCCGGCTGTGCCCGGCCCGCAGCTGCCGCGCCGAGTCGTTGCGCACGTAGCCCAGCTCGGCGATGGCGTCGAGGACCCGTTGCCGGGTCGACGAGGCGACCAGCTCCGGTCGGTTGAGCACGTTGCTGACGGTGCCGATGGAGACGCCCGCGCGGCGGGCCACCTCCTTGATGCCGGTCGTGGTGGACATCGATCTCCCGTACCTCTGAAACGTGTCAACTCGAAGAGGGTGTATCCAACCGGTAACGCCATTGAAACCCTTGACGCCATCGACGGTCTGCTTCTACCGTCACTGTAGTCATCGCATGAAACGTTTCACAAGGGAGGACGGCGAGGTGCTGGTTCTCGAGGGCGTGAGCAAGTCGTTCGGCGCCGTGGCCGCGCTGCGCGACGTGCGCCTGGAGCTGCGCGGCGGCGAGGCGCACGCCCTCGTCGGGGAGAACGGCGCGGGCAAGTCGACGCTGGTGAAGATCCTGGCCGGCGCGCACGCCCCCGACACCGGCACGATCACGCTCGACGGGCAGCCGCTGCGGCTCGGCGGCCCCGCCGACGCCCGCGACGCCGGCATCGCCGTCATCTACCAGGAGCCGACGCTGTTCCCGGACCTGACCGTCGCGGAGAACATCTTCATCGGCCGGCAGCCGCTGCGATCGCTGCGCCGCGTCGACACCGCCGCGATGCGGGCCCGGTCCGCCGAGCTGTTCGCCAGGCTCGGCGTGCACCTCGACCCGGACCGTCCGGCCCGCGGGCTGTCGATCGCCGACCAGCAGCTGGTCGAGATCGCCAAGGCGCTGTCGTTCGACGCCCGGATCCTGGTCATGGACGAGCCGACCGCCGCGCTGTCCGGGGTCGAGGTCGAGCGGCTCTTCGCCGTCGCCCGGTCGCTGCGCGACGCCGGGGCCGCGGTGCTGTTCATCTCGCACCGCTTCGACGAGGTCTTCTCCCTCTGCCAGCGGATCACCGTCATGCGCGACGGCCAGTGGGTCTCCACCGACCCCGCCGACGCGCTCACCGTCGACCAGGTCGTGCGGCGGATGGTCGGCCGCGAGGTCTCCACCATGTACCCGCAGCGCACCGCCGAGGTTCGCGAGGCCCGGCTGGAGGTCGACGGGCTCACCCGCGCCGGCGTCTTCCAGGACGTGTCGTTCACCGTCCGCGCCGGCGAGATCGTCGCCCTGGCCGGGCTCGTCGGCGCCGGCCGCTCCGAGGTGATCCGCGCCGTCTTCGGCGTCGACCGGTACGACGCCGGCGAGGTCCGCGTCGACGGCAGACCCCTCGCGAAGGGCAGCGCGTCCGCGGCGATCGCCGCCGGCCTCGCGCTCGTGCCCGAGGACCGCCGGCAGCAGGGCCTGGTGATGGAGCTGTCGGTGGAGCGCAACGCGACCCTGCCGCGGCGCTGGTCGCTGAGCCGGCTCGGGCTGCTCCTCGGTCCGTCGGAGCGCCGCGACGCCCGCACCTGGACGGAGCGGCTGCAGGTGAAGGCGGCCAGGCTGAGCGACCCGGTCGCCACCCTCTCCGGCGGCAACCAGCAGAAGGTCGTCCTGGCGAAGTGGCTGTCGACGGCGCCGCGGGTGCTCATCGTCGACGAGCCGACCCGCGGCATCGACGTCGGCACCAAGGCCGAGGTGCACCGGCTGCTCAGCGAGCTCGCGGACCAGGGCGTCGCCGTGCTCATGGTCTCCAGCGAGCTGCCCGAGGTCCTCGGCATGGCGGACCGGGTCCTCGTCATGCACGAAGGGCGGCTCGCCGCCGACATCCCCCGCACCCGAGCCGACGAGGAGTCCGTGATGCTGGCCGCGACAGGACAGGCGACATGACCGGCCAGCGAAGCGGCTCGGGCCGGTCATCGTGTGGCAGGTTCGGGGCAGGCCGACGCCGGAGCGCAGCGGAGGTGGCGGCATGACCGGCCAGCGAAGCGGCTCGGGCCGGTCATCGTGTGGCAGGTTCGGGGCAGGCCGACGCCGGAGCGCAGCGGAGGTGGCGGCATGACCGCGGTGCTGGACCGGGCCGAGGCGAGGACCTCGAAGCTCACCCACCGGGTGTTCCTGGTCCGGGAGCTCGGCATCCTCGTGGCGCTGGCGCTGCTCATCGGCGGCACCGCGATCAGCAACCCGCGGTTCCTGCACGCGCAGAGCGTCAAGGACCTGCTGCTCGGCTCGACGATCCTGGCGATCCTCGCGACCGGCCAGGCGATCGTGGTCGTCACCCGCAACGTCGACCTGTCCGTCGGCTCGGTGCTCGGCCTGTCGGCGTTCGCGACCGGCACCCTGTTCCTCGACCATCCCGGGCTGCCGATCCCGGTGGTGCTCCTGGCCGGCACGGCGCTCGGCGCGGTGTGCGGCGCGGTCAACGGCGCCCTCATCGCCGCCGCCCGGGTGCCGGCGCTGGTCGTCACGCTCGGCACGCTGTACGTCTTCCGCGGCATCGACTACCGGTGGGCGACCGGCAAGCAGATCAACGCCGCCGACATCCCGCACGGGTTCCTGCGCATGGGCACCGCCACCGTCCTTGGCGTGCCGGTGCTGACCCTGTTCGCGGTCGTCGTCGTCCTCTGCGCCGGGTTCTACCTGCGCTCGTATCGCAGCGGGCGGGAGTTGTACGCGATCGGCTCCGACCCCGCCGCGGCGCGGCTCTCGGGCATCCAGGTGGGCCGGAGGGTGTTCGCCGCGTTCACCGCCAGCGGCGCCCTCGCCGGGCTCGCCGGGGTGCTGTACGTCGCCCGCTTCGGCACCCTCGACGCCAACGCCGGTCTCGGCCTGGAGCTCAACGTCGTCGCCGCGGTCGTCGTCGGCGGGGTCGCCATCTTCGGCGGCAGCGGCTCGGTCTACGGCGCGGCGCTCGGTGCCGTGCTGCTCACCACGATCGCCAGCGCCCTGCCGGTGCTCGGCATCAACCCGTTCTGGCAGCGGGCCGCGATCGGCGCGCTCATCCTCGCGGCGATCGGCCTGGACCGGGTCCTGTCGCTCCGCGTCGCACGCAGCCTGCAGGGAGGCCCGGGCAAATGATCGAGCTCAGCACCACGGCCAAAGCCGCGCCGGCCGCGCCCAGGAGAAGCCTGGTGGTCTCCTGGGACGTCGTGGTCCTCGTGGCGCTCGTCCTGGTCGCCGTCGTCGGCGCCGCGACCATCGACGGCGTCGCCAGCCCGCGGTTCTGGCGGTTCGTGACCCTGGAGGTCGTGCCGATCGCGATCATCGCGCTGCCGATGACCCTGGTCGTCATCACCGGCGAGATCGACCTGTCCGTCGCCAGCACGCTCGGCCTCACCTGCGCCGTCATGGGTGACCTGTGGGCGCACGGGGTCACGTCGCTGCCGCTGCTGATCGCGCTGTGCCTGCTGCTCGGCGCGGTCCTCGGCGCCGTCAACGGCCTGTTCGTCACCGTGTTCGGGCTGCCGTCGCTGGCGGTCACGATCGGCACCCTCGCGCTGTACCGGGGGCTCGCGTACGTCGTCCTCGGCGACAAGGCCGTCGCCGACTACCCGGTCGCCTGGACCGACGCCGCGATCAACCCCATCCCCGGCCTCACGATCCCGTGGGTGATCATCGTCGTCGCGGTCCTCGCGGTGCTGTTCGGGGTGCTGCTGCACGCCACCCCGGTCGGCCGCGGCCTGTACGCGATGGGCAACAACACGGAGGCGGCCCGCTTCGCCGGGATCGCGGTCGCCCGCACCAAGTTCTGGCTCTTCGTCGCCACCGGCACGATGGCGTCGCTCGCCGGGGTCTTCTGGACGTTCCGGTTCGCCAGCGCCCGCGCCGACAACGGCAACGGCCTGGAGCTCGCGGTCGTCGCGGCGGTCCTGCTCGGCGGCGTCTCCATCTTCGGCGGCCGCGGCGGCATGATCGGCGTCATCGGCGCCGTCCTGCTGCTCAGCACCCTCCGCAACGCCCTGCAACTGGCGAACGTGCCGGCGAACACCCTCACCATCATCACCGGCTCGCTGCTCATCGCCTCGGTCGTCGGGCCGAACGTCGTCGGCATGGCGCGCGAGCGCCTGCGCCGGCGGCGCACCACGTAACGACACCCCCCACCCCCGTTTCCGCGCGACCCCCGCTGAAAGGATTCAATCCCATGAGAGCTGGCAAGCTCATCGCGGTCGCGGTAGCCGCCGCGCTCGCGTTCAGCACCACCGCCTGCGCCGAGGACTCCGACTCCGGCAGCACCGGCGACACCGGCACCGCCACCTCCGACACCATCAAGAGCGGCCTGAAGGTCGCGTTCCTGCCGAAGCAGGTCAACAACCCGTACTTCGACACCTCCGACAACAAGGGCGGCAAGGTCGCCGTCGAGGAGTTCAAGGGCTCCTACAGCGAGACCGGCCCGTCCGAGGCCAGCCCGTCGGCGCAGGTCAGCTACATCAACACGCTGTCGCAGCAGGGCACCAACGTGATCGCGGTGTCCGCCAACGACAAGGACGCCATCTGCGGCGCCCTCAACGAGGCCCGCAAGGCCGGCGCGAAGGTCGTCACATACGACTCCGACACCAAGCCCGAGTGCCGCGACCTCTTCATCAACCAGGCGACCTCCGAGGGCATCGCGAAGGTCCAGATCAAGCTCATCTCCGAGGCGATCGGCGCCGACGGCGGCGAGATCGCGATCCTGTCGGCGACGGCCAACGCCACGAACCAGAACGCCTGGATCGAGATGATGAAGACCGAGCTGGCGAAGCCGGAGTACAGCAAGCTCAAGCTCGTCGACACCGTCTACGGCGACGACGACGACCAGAAGTCCTTCCAGGAGGCGCAGGGCCTGCTCGCCAAGCACCCCAACCTGAAGGGCATCATCTCGCCGACCACCGTCGGTATCGCCGCCGCCGGCCGGTACCTGTCCGGCTCCACGTACAAGGGCAAGGTCCAGCTCACCGGTCTCGGCACCCCGAACCAGATGAAGGCCTACGTCAAGGACGGCACCGTCAAGGCGTTCGCGCTGTGGAACCCGGCCGACCTCGGCTACCTGGCCGCCTACGCGGGCGCGTCGCTCGCCTCCGGCGTCATCAAGGGCAAGGAGGGCGACAAGTTCAAGGCCGGCAAGCTCGGCGAGTTCACCGTCGGCAAGGACGGCACGATCCTGCTCGGCGACCCGTTCACCTTCAACGCCTCCAACGTGGACCAGTTCAACTTCTAAGGGGGTTCGGCGTGCGCCGGGTCTGCTTCACCCTCCAGGTCAAACCCGATCGGCTGGATGAGTACCGGCGCCGCCACGCCCACGTCTGGCCCGAGATGCTCGCCGCGCTGCGGGACGCGGGCTGGCACGACTACACGCTCTTCCTCCGCGACGACGGCCTGCTCGTCGGCTACCTCCTCACCGAGGACTTCGCCGCCGCGCAGGCCGCCATGGACGCCACCGACGTCGACCGGCGCTGGCAGACGGAGATGGCGGAGTTCTTCATCAACGGTCGGCACTTCGTCGTCCTCGACGAGGTGTTCAACCTCGACCACCAGCTTGGAGCGTTGCAATGACAGAGCTCGCCCCGGAGACGCGCACGCGTGTCGCGGCCCAGCTGCGCGGCCAGCGGATCGAGACGGCGTCCTGGGCATACGGCAACTCGGGCACCCGGTTCAAGGTGTTCCCGCAGGAGGGCGTGCCCCGTGACCCGTATGAGAAGCTCGCCGACGCGGCGACCGTGCACCGGTTCACCGGCGTGGCGCCGACCGTGGCCCTGCACATCCCGTGGGACCTCGTCGACGACTACACCGACCTCGCCCGCCACGCCCGGGACCTCGGCGTCGCGCTCGGCACCATCAACACCAACGTGTTCCAGGACAACGACTACAAGCTCGGCAGCGTCACCAACCCGGACCCCGGCATCCGCCGCAAGGCGATCGGGCACCTGCTGGAGTGCGTCGGCGTGATGGACCGCACCGGCTCGCGGGACCTGAAGCTGTGGTTCTCCGACGGCACCAACTACCCCGGCCAGGACGACGTGCGGACCCGGCAGGACCGCCTGGCCGAGGCGCTGCGCGAGACGTACGACCGGCTCGGGCCCGACCAGCGGATGCTGCTGGAGTACAAGCTGTTCGAGCCGGCCTTCTACATGACCGACGTGCCCGACTGGGGCACCGCCTACGCGCACTGCCTCACGCTGGGGGAGCGGGCGCAGGTCGTCATCGACACCGGGCACCACGCGCCCGGCACCAACATCGAGTTCATCGTCGCGGTCCTGCTGCGGGCCGGGAAGCTCGGCGGCTTCGACTTCAACTCCCGCTTCTACGCCGACGACGACCTGATGGTCGGCGCGGCCGACCCGTTCCAGCTCTTCCGGATCATGCACGAGATCGTGCTCGACGACGCGCTGACGGAGAAGGGGATCGCGTTCATGCTCGACCAGTGCCACAACCTGGAGCCGAAGATCCAGGCGGTGATCCGGTCCGTGCTCAACGTGCAGGAGGCGACCGCGAAGGCGCTGCTCGTCGACCATACCGCCCTGAAGTCCGCGCAGGACGCCGGCGACGTCCTCGGCGCCAACGAGGTCCTCATGGACGCGTACAACACCGACGTGCGGCCGTTGCTGCGGTCGGTACGGGAGGACATGGGCCTCGACCCGGACCCGATCGGCGCGTACAAGCGGTCCGGGTACCTGGAGAAGGTCCGTGCCGAGCGGGTCGGCGGCACGCAGGCGGGGTGGGGCGCGTGAAGGACCTCATCGCCCGCTCCCGCCGCCTGGGCGCCGACCCCCGCAACACCAACTACGCCGGCGGCAACACCTCGGCCGTCGGCCTCGCCGCGGACCCCGTCACCGGCGGCGACGTGGAGGTGCTGTGGGTCAAGGGATCCGGTGGCGACCTCGGCACGCTCACCGAGGCGGGCCTCGCCGTGCTGCGCCTGGACCGCCTGCGCGCGCTCACCGGCGTGTACCCGGGGGTGGAGCGCGAGGACGAGATGGTCGCCGCGTTCGACTACTGCCTGCACGGCCGTGGCGGCGCCGCACCGTCGATCGACACCGCCATGCACGGCCTGGTGGAGGCCGCGCACGTCGACCACCTGCACCCGGACGCGGGCATCGCCCTCGCCACCGCCGCCGACGGGCCGGCGCTGACGAAGGAGTGCTTCGGCGACCGGGTGCTGTGGGTGCCGTGGCGGCGGCCCGGCTTCCAGCTCGGCCTCGACATCGCCGCCGTCCACCGGGCCAACCCCCAGGCGATCGGCGTCATCCTCGGCGGGCACGGGATCACGGCGTGGGGCGCCACGTCGGACGAGTGCGAGGCGAACTCCCTGGAGATCATCCGGACCGCGACCGAGTTCCTCGCCGCCCGTGGCCGCCCGGAGCCGTTCGGGCCGGTCGTACACCCGCCGCTGCCGCTGCAAGAGCGCCGCTCGCGGGCGGCCGAGCTGATGCCGGTGCTGCGCGGGCTGGCGTCCAGCGACCGGCCGCAGGTCGGGCACTTCACCGACACGGACGTCGTGCTCGACTTCGTGTCGCGGGCCGCGCTGGCCGACCTCGCCGCGCGGGGAACCTCGTGCCCGGACCACTTCCTGCGTACCAAGGTGCGGCCGCTCGTCCTGACGGCCGACGACGTCGCCGAGCAGTTCGCCGCGTACCGCGCCGAGTACGCGGCCTACTACGAGCGGCACGCCACGCCCGACTCGCCGGCGATGCGCGGCGCGGACCCGGCGATCGTGCTGGTGCCGGGCGTCGGGATGTTCTCCTTCGGCGCCGACAAGCAGACCGCGCGGGTCGCGGGGGAGTTCTACGTCAACGCGATCAACGTGATGCGCGGCGCCGAGTCGGTGTCGACCTACGCGCCGATCCCCGAGTCGGAGAAGTTCCGGATCGAGTACTGGGCCCTGGAGGAGGCGAAGCTCGCCCGCCGCCCGAAGCCCAAGGCACTGGCGACGCGGGTCGCGTTCGTGACCGGCGGCGGCTCCGGGATCGGGCGGGCCATCGCGCTGCGGCTGGCCGCGGAGGGCGCCTGCGTGGTCGTCGCCGACCGGGCCACCGATGCGGCCGCGGCGGTCGCCGCCGAGATCGGTACCTCCGACAAAGCGGTGGCCGTCACCGTCGACGTGACCTCCGAGGCGGCGGTCAAGGCGGCGTTCGCCGAGGCGGTCCTCGCGTTCGGAGGCGTCGACCTCGTCGTCAACAACGCCGGCCTGTCCATCTCCAAGCCACTGCTGGAGACCACCGTGGACGACTGGGACCTGCAGCACGACGTGATGGCCCGCGGGTCGTTCCTCGTCGCCCGCGAGGCCGCCCGCGTCATGGTCGGCCAGGGCATCGGCGGCGACATCGTCTACATCGCCTCGAAGAACGCCGTCTTCGCCGGGCCCAACAACGTCGCGTACGGCGCGACCAAGGCCGACCAGGCGCACCAGGTGCGGCTGCTCGCCGCCGAGCTCGGCGAGCACGGGATCCGGGTCAACGGCGTCAACCCCGACGGCGTCGTCCGCGGCTCCGGCATCTTCGCCTCCGGCTGGGGCGCGCGACGCGCCGCCGTCTACGGCGTGCCGGAGTCCGAGCTCGGCGCGTTCTACGCCCAGCGCACGATCCTGAAACGGGAGGTCCTGCCGTCGCACGTGGCGAACGCCGTGTTCGCCCTGGTCGGCGGCGAGCTGTCGCACACCACCGGCCTGCACGTCCCGGTCGACGCGGGCGTGGCCGCGGCGTTCCTGCGATGAACCGCCTCGCGGCCGTCGACCTCGGCGCCTCGTCCGGCCGGGTGATCGTGGGCTCGGTCGGGTCGGGCACCGTCCACCTCACCGAGGTCGCCCGCTTCGCCAACACCCCGGTGCAGGTCCAGGGCACCCTGCACTGGGACATCCTCGGCCTGTACCAGGGGATCCTCGACGGACTGGACGCCGCCGGCCCGATCCAGTCCGTCGGCGTCGACTCGTGGGCCGTCGACTACGGGCTGCTCGACGGCGACGGCCGGCTCCTCGGCAACCCCGTCCACTACCGCGACGCCCGCACCGACACGGTCGTCTCGCCGGTCCCTGCCGCCGTGCACTACGCGGCGACCGGGATCGCCAACCAGCCGTTCAACACCGCGTTCCAGCTCCTCGCGGCCGGCCGCACCGCACAGCTCGACACCGCGCGCACGCTGCTGCTGATCCCGGATCTCATCACGTACTGGCTGAGCGGCACCATCGGCGCGGAACGCACCAACGCGTCCACCACCGGCCTGCTCACCGCCGGCGGCGGGGCCTGGGACCTGCCGCTGGTGGCGCGGCTCGGCATCCGGGCGTCGCTGCTGCCGCCGCTGCGCGACCCCGGCACCGTCGCGGGGCCCATGCTGCACGCCCCCGAGACCCTGGTGACGACGGTCGCCTCGCACGACACCGCCTCCGCCGTCGTGGGCGTCCCCGCGCGCACGGACCGGTTCGCGTACATCTCCTGCGGCACCTGGTCCCTCGTCGGTGTCGAGCTGCCGTCGCCGGTACTGACCACCGACAGCTACGAGGCCGGCTTCACCAACGAGACCGGCGTCGACGGCACCGTGCGCTACCTGCGCAACGTCATGGGCCTGTGGCTCCTGCAGGAGTGCATGCGCGCCTGGGGCCCCGCGGTCACGTTGCCCGACCTCCTGTCGGGCGCGGCCGCGGCACCCGCCCGGCGCAGCGTCGTGGACGCCACCGACCCGCGGTTCCTGGCCCCGGGCGACATGCCGGCCCGCATCGCCGCCACGCTGAAGGAGACCGACCAGCCGGTGCCCGCGGACCCGTACGCGATGACCCGCTGCATCCTGGACAGCCTCGCCCTCGCGTACCGCCGCGCGATCGACGACGCCCGCCGCCTCACCGGCCGCCCCGTCGACGTCGTCCACCTCGTCGGCGGCGGCGCGCAGAACGCCCTGCTGTGCCAGCTCACCGCCGACGCCTGCGAGCTGCCCGTCGAGGCCGGCCCGGTCGAGGCCGGCGCCCTCGGCAACATCCTCGTCCAGGCCCGTGCCCTGGGCCTGATCCCCGCCGACCTGCCGTCGATGCGCGCCCTGCTGCGGCCCTCTCGCCGGTACGAGCCCCGCCCGTAGCGCTGTCGACGGCTTCGATGGCCATCAGAGAGTTCGACAGCCTTTGCGAGTGGGACTACTCGCCGGGCTTCGTCAGGCGTGGAGTGCCAGGCGTTGCTCGGCCTCGTCGATGGTCCGCTCACTGGTCGTCAAGCGCCATGAGCGCGGTATCTGTGCACCTGCTACCTGGCTGCTCTTGAGCTTCTGGGGCCAGGGCCTTGTCAATGCCCTCAGCCGCAGCGCCCGAGCCACAGGCCTCCCGGTCTCCGACGATGCTGTGTGCCTGTCATGCCCAGAACGCTATCGCCCGGGTACGACAAAATCTCAAGGGCAACCGCCAGCCAGCAGAGTCGCCGGCAACGGGCGCGTGCCGGGTGCGCTCAGGGCCCGGTCGAGCGGGGTCATCGTGTGATGTAGCCGGCGGTGCGGATCAGGTCGGGCTCCACCGCGAACCGCCCCCGGAACACCGCCGGCGCCCCCGGCTCCTGGTCGAGCTTCTCCGGCAGGATCGCCGCCTCGAACGTCCCGTTCACCGGGTCGATGGTCAGCCTCGCGTCGTGGAAGTCGAGCCACGTCCCCATGATCGGCGACCACATCTTGTACACCGTCTCCTTGGCGCTGAAGTGCACCGCCGGCCACCACGGCTCATCCGCCCGCTCCGCGCACCAGGCGATCTCCTCCGGCAGGCAGATCGACGCGACGATGTTCGCCGGCAGCACCGTCCTGCGCTCCGCGTCGATCCCGACCGCCCGCAGCTCGGGCACCCGCCCGACGGCGACCGCGCAGTACCCCTTGGTGTGCGTGATGCTCCCGGTCGTCCCCGCCGGCCACACCGGCGCCCGGCTCGGCGCCGACAGCACCGGCGCCCCGTGCACCCCGACCCGGCTCAGCGCCCGCCGCGCGCACACCCGCCCCGCGGTGTACTCCCGCCGCCGCCCGTCAACCGCCCGCGGCGACAACCCGGCCGCCTCGTCGGGCAGCAGCACCCCCGTCCAGTCGTCCTCCCCAGCCACCTCAACGACGACGATCTCTGGCAACAGGTCCCGCACGACCCGGAACTCTACCCGCCACCACCCCTCCCCGCCGCGCTCGTCCTGCCCGCCAGCCACCACCCGCGTCCCACGGTCCACGAAGCTCGACGCCAACCAACCATCCCCGACGGGGCGCCGCCGGACCCATGCTCGGCACGGCCCACACCCCAACCACAGGCGCCGGCTCGACCACCCCACACCGCTCGAAGGTGACACCACAACACCGGGACCTCGACGGCAACCTCTCAGGTGCGGGCGGCGCGGCAGCGACGACCCTGTCGTGCCGGTCCTGACCCCGGCGCCGGGCATCGAGGGTGCGCATCAAGCCCGTTCCAGGGCGGGTGGATCTGGGCAGGCAATCGAGGAGGACCCGAAGCAGATCCTGTGGGCCGGCCCCGGATGTGGGGTGGACACCCGGATGAACCCGCTGGCCAGAGTCTCGTCGCCGGTGTTGACCCGGTGTGGCAGCGATGACGCGCCTGCATGCCCGCATCGGTGCCGGGTGGCGGCGGGTGGTGCAGCCGCTTGCCGCCCGGTGCTGGGCCCACCGCGGGGTGTTCGCCCTTGCCCACGCCCGGCCCCCTAGGAACACGCCCTGTCCGCCGTGCACCGCTCCTTCCTGCTGCCGGCGAAGCGGTCTCGGGTGCCGGATCCACGGGACGAAGCGACCAGGTCTGTCTCGCGGATCGTGGCTGTCGGCGACGGCACGTAGCCAGGCGGGCATCTCGACCAGGTCGAGGGTGGCTTGGTAGTGGCTGCCCAACTTGATGCCCAGGATGTCAAGGGGTTGAGGGTTGGCGTCGGGTGATGAGTTGGTAGAGCTCGCGGGCGATGTATCGCTTGAGGCAGCGGATGGCTTCGCGGCGGGTTTTGCCTTCGCTGGTGCGTCGTTCGACGTAGGCGCGGGTGCGTTGGTCCCAGCGGAGTCTGGTGATGGTGATGGTGTAGAGGGCGGAGTTGGCGCGGCGGTCGCCGCCGCGATTGAGGCGGCGACGTTGGGTCTTGCCGGATGAGGCTTCGATCGGGCTGACACCGCAGAGGGCGGCGAACGCGGCCTCGCTGGTCATGCGTTCGGGGTTGTCGCCGACGGCGAGGAGAAGCGCGCCGGCGGTGTCGGGTCCGACGCCGTACTGTTGAAGCAGCGTGGGCGTATGGGCGTCGATCGCTTCGGTGATGCGGGCGGTGAGCTGTTCGATCTCCGCGGTGAGGTGGGCGACGCGTATGGAGAGCAGCTGCAGCGTGTATGCCGCCGCGGACGCCGGGTGGGTAGGCGCATCTGTCGGCAGTTCGGTGCATCGGCGGATGAGCTTGGGCAGGCTGAGTCCGGACAGGGCGTCGCGCAGCGCCGGTTCGGCGCGGATGAGGACGGCCTTGAACTGGTTGATCGCCCGGGTGCGGGACTTGGTTGCGGAGTCTTTGGCCAGTCGGAACATGCGCAGATTTCCACTGGGCCGTCGCTGGACTTGGCCAGGGTGGTCGCGCGGCCGGACAGGACGGCTCGGGCGGCGGATTCGGCGTCGATGGCGTCGGTCTTGCCGCGCCGGCGTCGTTCGCTGTGGTCGGGTTGGTTGACCTCGATGACCTTGACGCCGGCCTGGCGGAGGTGCCGGTTCAGGGCGACGCCGTAGGAGCTGGTGCACTCGACACCGGCGCGCCGCACGGTCCCAAACGTTCGTGCCCATTGCAGTAGTTGCTGGTAGCCAGCCGTGGTGGTCGGGAAGGTGTTGGTGCCGGCCAGGGCGCCCATCGTGGTCAGCGTCGCTGCTACGTGCACGTCCTTGTGGGTGTCCACGCCGAGAATGACTTCGGCCGCGTGGGGGCCGTGACTGAGGGCAGTGCGGTCGGGCATGCTGAGCATGGTCGGTCGGCTCCTGATGGCTCGGGAACGGATGGGCCGTCACCGGGCCGGCAGGGCGGTAAGGACTGTGATGGTGCCTTGTTCGCAGCAAGGCCCCTATTGAGACACGTCAGCCGGTCCAGTGGCAGAGCGTCGCCCCAGAGCCTCGGTCGACAGATCAAACTCAGGGCACGCACATTCCGGCCTGTCGTAGCGCGGGTCAGACCACGGCTCCGAGGCGACCCATCAATATCCTCACAGTCGTAGCGGGTGGCCGGTCCGCGCCGGTTGAAGCCGCGTTCGACCTGGTTGCGGCGTCGATAGGCGGCATGGTGGAAGTTCGGTGGCCTGCCGCCGGCGCAACCGGGTCGCTTCGGCCGGCGAACTGGTCGTTGGGTTCTGGGATGCCGCGGTCACGCTCCGTGAACGCAGCAGGCTCTGGTTGGCCCCGGGATGAGTAGGTTCTGTCGCCGGTCACTGAGTCCGGGTGTATGCGTGGGCGTCCGGACCGGCGAGGCTCCGCGACCGACACCTGCTCCAGCAATGGCTCCAGCCGGCGGGTGTCGGCGGCCTGCGCTGGCGTGATCCGAGGTGGCCAGAGACCGGCCGTGCTCGTCGGGCAGGTCGAGTCGACCTGGGTGCCCGGTCGATGTCACCGCCTCGGCGAGTGCGACGACCCGTTGCTTGAGCAGCCCCGCGGGGCGGGGGCGCTCAGGTGGCAGGGGGTCGGGTCGATGGGGTTAAGAGGCCGCCGAGTGCGGCGCCGGCCAGGGCGGTCAGGACGACGACGCCCGACCACAGCTCCTCCGTCCAGGCCACCCCCAGCGAGAGCTGGACGCCGATCAGGTGCGTGGACCAGATCAGCGGCGGGACCAGGGCGCCGAGCGTGACCGGGACCAGGTCGGGGCGCTGGGCGGCGACCCACTGGACGGCGAGGTCGGCGAGGACGGCGCCGAGCAGCGGCCAGAGCTGGGCGGCGAGGTGCTGGAAGTCGTTGAACACGCCGTCGGGGATCGAGGCTGCCGCCACCACGACCGTGACCAGGCCGGCGGGGACGCGGCCGAGACGGGTCCAGGTGAACAGGCAGGCGGTGACGACGAGCACCGTGAAGGCGAGGTACTGCGCGAGCCCGAACGCCTGCCCGTTGCGGAAGCCGTTGAAGGCGGCCGGCGCGTCGGTGAACGGCGACAGGTAGTTGAGGAAGAAGGCCGCGACGCCGACCGCGCTCAGCAGACTCAGTAAGACAGGCAGGTCGCCGGCGAGGGAAGGGGCGGCGCGGCGGGCGGCGGCGGCGCGGACCGGGGTGGTGATCATGAGCGTGCCGGCGGTGAGGAGGAGCAGGTGCGGCGGGCTGAGGAGGGCCTCCAGGCTGGCCTCGACGCCGAACAGGGTGTGCCAGGTCATGTCGACCACGCCGCCGACGGCGAAGAGGACGGCGCCGAGCAGGCCGAGTCCGTAGCCCGCGGGGACCCAGTCGCGGACCGGGCCGGCCGGGCGGCCGCGCCACAGCACGGACGGCACGATGGCGAGGGCGAGTGCCGCATAGCCGCTGTAGAGCACGCCGTGCCACGGGGTGAAGAACGTCTCCAGCTCCGGCACGTGCGAGTGCGCCCAGCCGTCCAGGTACAGGCCACTGGTGAGCCACAGCGTGGCGAGCGCCGCGGCGAGGTCGCGGCGCGTGGTGGACTGCGGCCGGTGCGAGACAGCCAGAACCATGGATCGATCCTGACGTATCGCGCAGACCCAGGCGACCCCGTTCCCCCGAAATGGACGCAGCGTGACGCCGCCGGCACGGTCAGCTCAGCGAGGCGCCTTGCGCACGCAGTACACGCTGAATCTGCGTGACAGGAATCTCCCGCGGTGGCTTCCCGGCCCGCGCCGCCAGGGCCGCGCACACGCCAGCTGCCTGGCCGGTCGCCATGGAGATCGGCATGATGCGGTAGGAGCTGTGCGCCACGTGGTCGCCGGAGATGCAGCGGCCCGCGACGAGCAGGCGGTCCACGTCACGGGGCAGCAGCGTGCGCAGCGGGATGTCGTAGGAGGTGCCCTGCGGGAGGCGGCGCAGGATGGTGCCGGGGCCGTTGGGGTTGTGGATGTCCACCGGGTACGCGCCGCGCGCCACCACGTCGGTGAACTTCCTCGCGTCGAGGACGTCCTGGCCGGTGAGCTGGTAGTCGCCCAGCACGCGGCGGGTCTCCCGTACGCCGACCTGCACGCCGCTCTGGATGACGTAGGAGGACTCGAAGCCGGGCACCCTCGTGCGCAGGAACCGCGAGATGCTGTCGAGCTGCTGATGCATGGTCAGCTCGGCCCGGGTGAGGTCCCACACGCTGATGCCGAGGCCGCCGAAGCGGGTCGAGTTCACCGACACCTCACCGGAGTGCGGCGTGGCGAAGAAGAGGATGTCCTCGCGCGGCAGGTCCAGCTCACCGGCGTCCCGCGCGGCCCGGATCAGGTCCCACAGGCCGTGCACGCCCTTCCATTGATCCGGATGCTCCTGTACGTACGACGCGAACCCGTCGCGCTGCATCTCGCCGATCCGGAACATCAGCGTCATCGGCTGGGTCAGACCGTCCTCGGGGCGGCCGACCTCGAACGGCGCGCCCGCCGACGCGGCCAGGTCGCCGTCGCCCGTGCAGTCGACGACCACGTCGGCGTCGATGACGACCGGGCCTGACTTCGTCTCGAACACCACCCGCGACGAGTCCGGCAGCGTGATCAGGTCGGAGGCGAACGCGTGCAGCAGCAGCTTCACGCCCGAGCCGCCGAGCATGTCGTACGTGACGAGCTTGAACACCTCTGGATCGAACGGCACCGTGTAGCCGGTGTCCGGGGCCGGCCTGATCGCCCCACCGGCTCTGACCAGGCGGTCCAGCAGCATCCACAGCACACCGGCGACGACCGGCTCGCCCTCGCCGTGGTCGGTCGGCAGCAGGCGGCTGTCCTCGCCGCCGACGGCCTGCTTCATCTCGTTGTGGAAGCTCATGAGCGGCATCACGAGCGCCGCGGTGGCGTTGCCGCCGAGGAACCCGTAGCGCTCGACCAGCACGACGTCGGCGCCCGCGGCGGCCGCGCCCATCGCCGCGCCGAACCCGGCCGGGCCTCCGCCGACGACGAGCACCTCGGTGTGCCCGCCGTACTCCGCTGTCCTCGGCGGCAGGTGTACGCGGTGCGAGTCCGCCGGCTTCGCCAACGCGGCCGTGTTGTTTCCTTCGTTGCGTTCCGGCTCGCTCATGCCGCCACTTTCGTCCGTTCGAGCTGGGCGTCGAGACGGCGGCCGGTCTCCGTGGCGCGCTGCTTGAGGGCCGCGACCCGCGACGCGGTCTCGTCCAGGCGCTGCGGCCGCTCGTCCCACAGCCGGTCGACCTGGGCGAGCAGCGGGCCGGCGGCCTCCCGGACCACCCCGCGGGGCACCGGCGCGCCGATGCGCTGCGCGAAGTCGAAGACCTTCCCCGCGTACGGCAGCGCCAGCAGCGGCACGCCCGCCAGCGCGGCGAACATCAGGAAGTGCAGCCGCATGCCGACCGCCAGCTCCAGGTGCTTCATGAGGCCGAGGATCTGGCCCGGCCGGAAGTCGCCGTGCAGCACCCGGCACTGCTCCGCCGCCGTCATCCGGGCCAGCACCGCGTGGGCGTGCTGGATGTCGGAGCGCTCCATCGGCACGAACAGCAGCGACGCGTCGAGCCGGTGCACGATGAAGTCGCCGACGTGGGCGAGCAGCTGGTGGTACCCGTCGGCGTCGAGGTGCTGCGCGGCGCGGCCCGGCTCGCGGACGCTCATGCCGACGACCCGCCGCCCGTGTGGCAGCGAGTCGCTGAGCAGCCCGGCGTCGAACTCCTCCGGCGTCAGCAGCAGCGCCGGGTCGGCGGTCACGGAGACGCGGCAGGTCACCCCCGCCTCCTCGAGCGCGACCTTCGACTCCTCGTCCCGGACGGTCACCTCGACCGCCTGCGCGAGCACGTCGCGGGCCATGGCGCAGTCGATCTCCTCCGTCAGCGGGCCGGCGCCCAGCGCGTACGTGAAGACCGGCACCCGCTGCTCCTGCGCCGTGCGCACCACCCTGAGGTAGCGGCGGGCCTCCGTGTCGTACAGGATGCCGCCGCCACCGAGGATCAGCAGGTCGAGCCGCCGGAGCTCGGCCGCGGTCCGGTCCCGGCTCACGCCCTCCCAGGGGGCGACCTCGACGTCCGGGTGTGCCGCCGCCGTGTGTCCCGGCTCCCGCGAGAACACCAGGACGTCGACGTCCGGGCGGCGGGCACGCAGGTCGGCGAGGACGCTCGTGAGGATGGCCTCGTCGCCGAGGTTGCAGCCACCGTACGAGCCGAGCACGCCCACTCTCGTCATGGCGGCTCGCTACCCAGGCATGGTTCTGTCATACCTGGCCCGTATGGTGGGTTTCGACCATTCGGGCAATCCGTGGAGCGAAGCACGTGATCCAGTTTCCGGCTGTGCGGCGGGGGCCACTGCGGGCGATCAGCGCCCGGCTCGGCTTCGCGGTCCTGCTCGTCTCCGCGATCGTGCTGGTCATTTTCGTCGACCGCGACGGCTACCGGGACGTCAACGAGGACGGTCTCACTCTCCTCGACTGCTTCTACTATGCGGTCGTCACCCTCTCCACCACCGGCTACGGCGACATCACTCCGGTGTCGGAGACGGCCCGCCTCGCCAACATCCTGATCATCACTCCGGCCCGCGTGCTCTTCCTGATCATCCTGGTCGGCACCACCCTCGAAGTCCTGACCGAGCAGTACCGCACCAACCTCAGGTTGCAGCGGTGGAGGAAGCGCGTGAAGAACCACGTCATCGTCTGCGGCTATGGCACGAAGGGCCGAGCGGCCGTCGGCACCCTGGTGGAGAACGGTCTGGACCGGGCGCAGGTGGTCGTCGTCGAGACCAACCCGGCCGCCGTCCGGCAGGCCCAGGCCGACGGCCTCGTGGTCGTCGAGGGCTCCGCGACCCGCTCCACGGTGCTCAAGGAGGCCCGCGTCGAGGATGCCAAGGCGATCATCATCGCCACCGACAGCGACGACGCGTCGGTCCTCGTCACGCTCACCGTCCGCCAGCTGACCGCCGGCAAGGTCTCCATCATCGCCGCCGCCCGCGAGGCGGAGAACGCGCCGCTGCTCCGCCAGTCCGGCGCCCACCACGTCATCGTCTCCTCCGCCACCGCCGGCCGGCTGCTCGGCCTGTCGACGACCGCCCCGCCGCTCATCGAGGTCGTCGAGGACCTGCTCACCCCCGGCCAGGGCATGGCCCTCGCGATGCGCTCCGCCCGCCGCGACGAGGTCGGCTCTTCGCCGCGCGAGCTGACCGAGCTGGTCATCGCCCTGTTCCGCCGCGGCAAGGTCCTCTCCCTCGCCGACCCCGAAGGCACCACCATCCAGACCGGCGACATGGTCGTCTACGTCCGCGACGACCGCCCCCAGGCCGTCCCCGCAATGCCGTGACCCACCCCGCCACCCGCCCAGCACCAGGGCCCTTCCGCCACGCTGGTCCTGCCCGCGCCGCCACTCGGCTGGCTCGGGCCGGCCGCACTGGAATCGCTCGCGGCGCTGCTCGGGTGGCATGGGGTGGCCGTGCTGGTTCCGCTCGCGGCGCCGCTTGGGTGGGCGGCCGCGCCGGAACTGCTCATGACGCAGCTCGGATGGTCTGCCATGGCCACGCCGGATCTGCTTACACCGCTGCTTGGGTGTCTTGTCGTTGCCGCACTTGTGCCGCTCGCGGCGCTGCTTGGATGGGTCGCTTCGCCGGAACTGCTCGGGTGTTTCGCCGTGGCCGCGCTGGTTCCGCTCGGGTGGCATGGGGTGGCCGCGCTCGCGGTGCTGCTTGGATGGGTGGCTTCGCCGGTGCTGTTCGTGGCGTTGCTCGGGTGGTCTGACGTGGCGGCACTGGTGCTGTTTGCGGTGTCGCTTGGGCGGCTTGTTGTTGGGGCGTTTGTTCCGCTCGCGGCGCTGCTTGGGTGGGTAGCTACGCCGGCGCCGCTCATGTTGTTGCTCGGGTGGTCTGCTGTGGCGGCACCGGTGCTGTTTGCGGCGCCGCTGGGTCGGCTTGTCGTTGCGGCGCTTGTCCCGCTCGTGGCGCTGGTTGGGTGGGTAGCTGCGCCCGTGCTGTTCGAGATGTTCGGGTGGTCTGCCGTAGTGCGGCTTGCCGGGCTGCTTGGTTGGGTTGAGGTGGCTGCACCGATGCTGTTCGTGGCGTTGTCTGGTTGGTTCGTCGTGGGGGCCGTTGCGCTGTTCGCGGGGTTGCTTGGGTGGTTTGGTGTGGCCGGGTCGGCACCGCTCGTGGCGCTGGTTGGATTGTTGGCTGTGGGTGTGCCGGTGGTGGTCGGGGGGCTGGTGAAGTGGTCTGCCGTCGGCAGGTCGGCCCGTGCCGCGGCGCAGGGGCGAGGCGAGGTTCGAAGGGCGGGTGCGGTGCCGGTGCTGGGGGCTGCCCGAGGGTTGGTTCCTGCGCGACGCCGGCTGGGTCTGCTCCGGGCCATTGCCACATCCGCACCGGCAGGCGCACCGTCGCCGGCGTCGGTGGCCTGTGCGGCGCAGAGCCTGGACGCGGGCGAGGGGGCGGCTGTGGGTCGGGTCCGTGCTGTGGCTGCGGTGGTCGGCGTGGTGCGGAGGTCGGGCGCTGGCGAAGGGGCGGCTGCGGGGCGGCGTCGTCGTGTGGGTCGAGTTCTCGCTGCGACTGTGGTGGTTGGTGCGGCGCGGAGGATCGGTGGTCGTTGGTCAGGTGGGGGTCGGCGCTTCCTCGTGGGGCGAGGTCGAGGTGGGGGCGGGTTGGTGCGGAGGCTGGCTGTGGGGTCGGGGGCGGGGTTGCGGCCATCTGGTGTCGGTCGGGGGCTGGGGATGGTGCTCGCGATGGGGATTGGGTGGGGGTGTCGACGACCTGCGTCTGGGCGCCGTAGCGGGGGCGGTTGGCGACCTCGGGTGGTGGGGCGGCGGCTGCTGGCGGGGGTGGTGCTCGGTGCCGTGCTGGTGTTCGGGTGGGCTGCGCCGGCGGGGGCGCATGGTGGGGCGTCCGTCACCATTCACTCGGATGGGCGGGGGTCGGTGTGGATCACTGCTCAGTGGCAGGACGGGCATCCGATCAACGAGCCGATGGTGGTCACGCTGTCCGCTGGTCCTGCGGGAGCGTCTGCCGGGGCTCCGGGGAGCGGGCAGGCGTCGGCGATCGTGGGGGAGCGGCTGACGCAGACGGGGGACGAGCGGGGGACGCAGACGTGGAGTGGGGTGCTGCCCGCCGGCACGTGGCGGGTCGCGATCGACCTCGGGGCGCCCGTTGAGGGGCATTGTCAGGCGCTTGTTCCGTCGGCCGGCAGTACCGGTGCCAGTGTGCAGGCGGTGGAGGTCGCGTGCCTGATTCCGGCGACCGGTGCCACGGCGGACGGCCAGGGTGGCGGCGCGGGGTCGTCGGCTGGGAGTCTTGCGCCGCTCTGGGTCACCCTGTCCGTGCTGGGCATCGCGGGGCTGATCGGGGCCGAGGTGGTGCGCCGGCGCCGCAGCCAGGGGAAGACGTAGACGGTGGTCACTGGGTGGGACGGTGGGCGAGGCGGTGGGGGCGTTGGCGGGAAAGGGCGTTAGGCTTCCTCGCGTGACTGGTGAGGCCGGCGTGGAGGCAGCTGACCCGGCGTCGGACCCGGCGACGGCGGCGCTGCTGGCGGCTCGCGGCGGTGACCGGGGTGGGGCCGGGGCGTTCGTCCGGTTGACCCAGCCGGAGGTGTGGCGGTTCGTCGCCGCGCTGGTCGGGGTGGGGCATGCCGATGACGTGACGCAGGACACCTACCTGCGGGCGTTCCGGGCGCTGCCGGAGTTCGCCGGGAGGTCGAGTGCGCGCACGTGGGTGCTCGCGATCGCGCGGCGGGCGTGTGCCGACCATGTGCGGGCCGCGGTGCGGGGGCGGCGGCTCGAGGCGCGGGTCGCGGCGGAGCCGGAGGAGCTGGCCGGGGGCGACCATGCGGGACTGCACGCGGCCGCCGACCTGGTGGCGGGGTTGCCGGCGGAGCGGCGGGTGGCGTTCGTGCTGACGCAGGTGCTCGGGCTGTCGTATGCCGAAGCCGCCGAGATCGAAGACGTCCCCGTGGGCACGATCCGGTCCAGGGTCGCCCGTGCCCGCGCCGACCTGGTCGCCGCGATCGCCGCCGCCCGAGCCGGATGACACAAAGCACCAGTAACCGGATGACACACAGCACCAGCAAGACGACACGAGCACCAGCAAGCCGATGACACACAGCACCAGCAAGCCGACGACACACAGCACCAGCAAGACGATGACGCGAGCAGCAGTAAAGACGATGACGTGAGCAACAGCAGAACAGCAGCAAGAACAGCGCTGGCCGTGGTGCTGGGGGTCCTCGCCGCGCTCGGGTACGTCGCGCCGGCCGGAGCGCACGGTGCCGACGCCCCCGCCGCCGTCGACTACGTGGTGCGCGTCGACTCGGTGTCCGAGCCGGGGGTCACCGTCCGGGCGGTCGAGGGCGGCGCCCGCCTGGAGCTGCGCAGCGCGTCGGACCGAACCGTGGTCGTGCTCGGCATGCAGGGGGAGCCGTTCCTCAGGATCTCCGGGGACGGGGTGGCCGAGAACCGGGGCTCCCCGACCTGGGCGGCCAGCCGCTCCCTGACCGGCACCGTGAAAGGCGCCGCGTCCGCGGCACCGCAGTGGCACCAGGTGTCCCGGCAGCGCACGGTGCGCTGGCACGACGAGCGGGCGCGGGAGCTGCCGGCCAGGGCGTGGAGCGTCCCCCTCGAGATCGACGGGACCACGCCCGGCATCATCCGCGGCGTCGTCACGAAGGCGGAGCCGCCGGCGACCGGCTGGTGGTGGTCCGGTGCGCTGCTCGCGGCGGTGGCGATCGGGCTGGCGACGCCCAGGTCACGGATCGCCCTGGCGGTGGTCGCCGGGGTGGCGGGCGCGGTCGTGGTGGCCTGGATCGTGGTGAGTGCGCAGCTGGCCACGTCGCCGGCCGAGAACCTCGGCACCCAGCTCCTGGCCAGGCTGTGGCCGCTGCTCACCGGGGTCGGGGTGCTCGCGGCGGCCGGGCTGCTGGCACTGAGGAAGAGCGCCGCGAACCTGGTGGCCGCCATCGGCGGGGCGTGCCTCGCGGTGATGACCGGGTTCGCCGACGCGGGCGTGTTCAGCAACGGCGGCCTCGCCGGCCCGGGCTGGTCGAGGTGGGCGGTCGCCACCGCGCTCGCCGGCGGTCTCGGGCTGATGGCCGGCGGCGCGACGAGCTGGTACAGGACGCCGGTGAAAGACCGCACAAGCGAAGACGATAAATAAACAAAATCCAACGGGTTCTTTCATAAAGGCGCGTTACTGCGCATAATCGGGCATCGATGTTCCCCGCCAGGAGCAAAGGAGTCCGGTCCATGGACCGCAGAACGTTCGTCGCGAGCGGTGTCGCCCTCACCGGCGGCGCGATCGCCCTGTCCACCGCAGTTGCCAGCCCCGCCGGCGCAGCGGTGCGCACGGCGAAAACCGTCACGCCCGGTGCCCGGGGCGGTCACTACTGGCCGAACCTCGCCCCGCTGAAGGCGACCGCGTTCCTGAAACTGCCACCGGGCGCGGTCCAGCCCCGCGGCTGGCTCCGCACACAGCTCAACATCGAGGCCGACGGTCTCTGCGGCCGGATGACCGAGGTGTCGGACTACCTGCAGTACTCCGGCAACGGCTGGGTCGACAAGACCAAGGACGCCTGGGAGGAGCTGCCCTACTGGCTGCGCGGCTTCGGCGACCTCGGCTACGTCACCGGCAACACCCGGATCCTGACCCTGGCCCGCCAGTGGATCGACGGGATCATCGCCAACCAGGCCGCCGACGGGTTCTTCGGGCCGAACGCGCTGCGCACGTCATTGGAGGGCGGCCCGGACTTCTGGCCGCACATGCCGCTGCTGGACGCGATCCGCTCGCACGCCGAGTACAACGAGCGCAACGGCACGCCCGACAACCGGGTCAACACGTTCATGCGCAAGTACTTCCAGTTCCAGAACGCGCAGCCCGCCGCCGTGTTCAACCGCAGCTGGGCCGCCCTGCGCTGGGGCGACAACATCGACAGCGTGTACTGGCTGTTCAACCGTACCGGCGAGACCTGGCTGCTCGACCTGGTGCGGAAGATCCACGCCGGCTCCGCGGACTACACCAACGGCATCCCCAACTGGCACAACGTGAACCTGGCGCAGGGCTTCCGCGAGCCGGCGCAGTTCGGCCTGCTCGACCCGGACCCGAAGTTCCCCGCCGCCACGTACCGCGACTACGACACCGTGATGGGGCTGTACGGCAACTTCCCCGGCGGCGGGTTCGCCGGCGACGAGAACTGCCGCCCCGGGTACACCGACCCGCGCCAGGGCTTCGAGACCTGCGGGATCGTCGAGTTCATGCACAGCCACCAGATGCTCGCGCGGATGACGGGCGACTCGATCTGGCTCGACCGGTGCGAGGACCTCGCGTTCAACCTGCTGCCCGCCTCGCTCGACCCGGCGCAGCAGGGAATCCACTACATCACGTGCGCCAACAGCATCGGCCTGACGAACGCGACCCTGACCCAGGGCCAGTTCCAGAACGGCTTCCCGATGCTCGCCTACATGCTCGGCATCCACAACTACCGCTGCTGCCCGCACAACTACGGCATGGGCTGGCCGTACTACGCGCAGGAGCTGTGGTTCGCGACCTGGGACAAGGGCCTGTGCGCGGCGATGTACGGCAACTCGCAGGTGACCGCGAAGGTCGGCGCCAACGCCACCACGGTCACCGTCACCGAGGACACCGACTACCCGTTCAGCGACACGATCACGCTGACCATGGGCACCCCCGGCGCGGTGGCGTTCCCGCTGTACCTGCGGATCCCGAAGTGGAGCACCGGCGCGGTCGTGCGGGTCAACGGCACCGTGGTCACCGGCACGGTCGAGGCGGGCTCGTTCGTCATCGTCGACCAGACCTGGAACAACGGCGACAAGGTCACCGTCACGCTGCCGATGCGCACCACCGTGCGGACCTGGGCGAAGAACGGCAACGCGGTCAGCGTCGACAACGGCCCGCTGACGTTCTCGCTGTCGATCGCGGAGCGCTGGCAGCGCATCGGCGGCACCGACGCGTGGCCGACCAACGAGGTGTACGCGAACTCGCCGTGGAACTACGGCCTGCTCATCGACCCCGCCAACCCGCAGGTCACGGTGACCCGCAAGACCGGGCCGCTGGCGGCCAACCCGTTCACCCGCGACGGCGCGCCGATCTCGCTGAGCGTCACCGCGCGGAAGATCCCGAACTGGCAGGCGGACGCCGAGGGCGTGGTGCGCACGCTGCAGCAGAGCCCGGCCCGCTCCACCCAGCCGAACGAGACCGTGCAGCTGCTGCCGATGGGCGCGCAGCGGGTCAGGATCACCACGTTCCCGCGGGTCAGCGACGGCGCCGACGCGGTCGACTGGGTCATTCCGGCCACCCCGTCCGCGTCGTACTGCAACCCCGGCGACTCCGTCGCGGCCCTCAACGACGGCAAGGTCCCGAGCAGCTCCGCCGACGGGAGCATCCCGCGGCTGACGTTCTGGAACCATCTGGGCACCAGCGAGTGGGCGCAGCTCACCTACTCCAGCGCGATCACCACCAACGCCGTGTCGGTGTACTGGTTCGACGACACCGGCACCGGCCAGTGCCGGGTCCCGCAGTCGTGGCAGGTGCAGTACCGCAACGCCGGCGGCGCCTGGGTCGCGGTGTCCGGCGCGTCGGCGGCCGGCACGGCGCTCAACACGTTCAACCGGGTCACCTTCACCAGCGTCACCACCACCGCGATCCGGGTCGTCGTGCAGCTCAAGGCCGGCGTCTCCGGCGGCATCCTGGAGATGCGGGTCGAGGGCAGCACCGCCCCGATCACCTGGAAGCGGATCCAGAACAAGAACAGCCTGAAGGTCCTCGGCGTCGACGGCATGTCGACCGCGAACAGCGCGAACGTCGTGCAGTTCGACGACAACGGCACCGCCGACCACAACTGGCGGCTCGTCGACGCCGGCGGCGGCTGGTTCAAGATCGTGAACCAGAACAGCGGCAAGATGCTCGCCGTGCAGAACATGTCGACGGCCAACTCGGCGCTCGTCCAGCAGTTCGAGGACAACGGCTCCGCCGACCACCTGTGGCGGCTCATCGACAACGGCGACGGCTGGGTGCGCATCCAGGTGCAGCACAGCATGAAGGTGCTCGGCGTCTCGGGCATGTCGACGGCCAACTCGGCGCAGGTCGTGCAGTTCGACGACAACGGCACCGCCGACCACCTGTGGCGCCTGCTCTAGCTCGCCCGCGCGCGCGGCCGGGGCAGCAGCCGGGTGGTGGGCAACGCGGGCGCCGGCAGCGGCTCCTGACCATCCGGCACGACCCCGAACCGGGACGATCCCGCCTGCCACTCGTCGCGCGCTTCCACGATCTCCTCGTGGGAGCGCGCGACGAAGTTCCACCACATGACCAGGTCCTCATCGAGGGGCACGCCGCCGACGAGGAACAGCCGCGCGCCGCCCTCCGACGCGAGGCGCAGCGACGAGCGGCCCTCGGGCAGGTGCAGCAGCGAGCCGGGCGGCACGTCGACCCCCTCGACCCGCGCGCCGCCGTCGGTGACGACCACCCCGTGCTCATAGGTCGGATCGATCGCGATTTCCGCCGGTGTACCGGCATCGAGGCGCACCTCGGCGCCGACCAGCTCGCTGTGCACCGCCGCCGGGGACGTGACCCCGCCCAGCGAACCGACCGCGACGGTCATCCGTACACCTGCCGCCTCCGCGACCGGGAGATCCGCCAGGTGCTCGAACCGGGGCTCCTGCCACCGCGCGCCGTCGGGCAGCGCCACCCACAGCTGCACCCCGTGCAGCAGCGGCGGCTTCTCCGTGGGGGAGTCCTCCGAGTGCGCGATGCCGCGCCCCGACGTCATGATGTTCAGCTCGCCGGGGCGGATCAGCACGTCGGAGCCGAGGCTGTCGCGGTGCCGGATCTCGCCGTCGAAGAGCCAGGTCACCGTCTGCAGCCCGATGTGCGGGTGCGGCGGGACCCGCATCCCCGGCTGCCCGGTGACCTCCTCCGGCCCGAAGTGGTCGAGGAAGCACCACGCGCCGACGGTCCGCCGGACCTTGTTGGGCAGCGTCCGCCGCACCACCGAGTAGCGGCCCAGCGGCACGTCCCGGCCCTCGAGGAGTTCCATCGTCCGATTCTCCCTCCGGCGCCCGGCGGCAACCACGGACGGGTAATTTGTCCGATGTGATGGCATTGGTGGTGGCGGTACTGGCGACGCTCGCCGCTGGTGCCGCCGTGTTCGTCGCCTTCCAGGCGCTGCGGGGCGTGCAGCGCGCGGTGGCCGGCGCCGCCGGCCTGCTCGCCGCGTATCAGCTGGCCGAGGCGCGCGCCGACGCCGAGCGGGTCTGCGCGTGGGCGGTCAGCGAGCGGGAGACGTTCGAGAAGATCATCACGCGGGGTGTGGTCGGCGCCGCGATCCGCAACGCCGGCCAGACGCCCGTCTACGACCTGGAGATCGTGTTCCGGGACCCGCCCGCCGCCTGGACGGCGATCAGAAGGGTCCGGATCGTGCCGCCGGCCGAGCAGCCCGAGGTGTACGCCGGCTTCGACGAGGAGAACACCGACGGGCCGGTCGAGCGGGACCGGATCAACGAGGACGGGACGATCCGGCTCGCCCCGTCCGCCGACATGCACGTCGAGCTGCGCTTCACCGACAGCCGGGGCCGCCGCTGGCAGCGCGACGACAAGGGCGTCCTCAACCAGGTCGGCGAGAACGTCCCCCGCGCCCCGGCGCCGGTGGAGACCTCCTAGAGGCTCGCCGCCGCGGCGATCGCGGCGCCCCGGGCGCCCGCCATGTCGCGGTCCGGCACGAGGGCGAACGTGGCGACCGCCGCCTGCTCCTCGCGCAGCAGCGTGTACTCGCGCACCCGCGCCAGGAACCACTCGCGGAAGTGTGCGGCGGCCTCGACGACGCCGCCGCCGACGAAGTAGCAGTCCGGGTCGGTGAAGTTCGCCGCGATCGTGAACAGCCGCCCCAGCCCCATCGCCTGCTGGTCGAAGATGCGCAGCGCCAGCTCGTCGCCCTGCTCGGCGAAGGACCGGACCTGCTTCGCGGCGGCCTTCACCGAGTCGGCCCGGTGCAGCGGGTGGTCCGGGAAGCGGGTCAGCCAGTACGGCAGCAGGTTGCGCACGATGCCGGTGAGGGAGCTGACGCTCTCCACGTCGCCCAGGAACCCGCAGCCGCACGACGGCAGCGGCTGCCCCTCCTCGAGCAGGCCGTGCATCGGGATGTGGACGTGGCCGAGCTCGCCGGCCATCCCGGCGGCGCCCTTGACCACGTTGCCCTGCTCGATCACGCCGCCGCCGAGCCCGGTGCCGACGATCGCGGACACCGACGACCGCTGCGCCGCGTCGGCGCCGAAGTGCACGTGGTGCGCGTAGAGGGCGGCGGCGTTGCCGTCGTTGTTGTAGATGACGGGCAGCCCGAGCCGCTGCTCCAGGGCGCCGCGGAAGTCGAAGCCCCACCAGGCCTGCTGGGAGAAGTTCGTCGAGCCCTTCGAGGAGATGACCCCGCCGGCGGTGGCCGGGCCGGGGGTGTCGAGGCCGACCGCCGCGACCCGCGACCGGTCGGTCTTCGTCACCGCGAGGATGTTGTCGAACGCGCCGGCGAGGGCCTCGACCGCGACCGCCGGCCCTTCCAGGACCCGGCTCGGGACCTCGACCAGACCGTCGACCAGGAACGCCCCGTCGCGGGAGAGCACGGTGGCGTTGTTGGCGGTGCCGCCGTTGTCCAGGCCGACGACGACCCAATCCTGCGCGCCTGCATCGAGCACTGTGCTCATCGGTCCAGCTCCTGGGGGAAAGAAACGAACGTAAGCGGCGAACACGGTACCGCACCCCGTACCCGCGCGGGTCCGACGATCGTTTGGACCCTTGTGGTGATGGTGCAGGAGCGGCAAGCGCACCGCACCGTCAGCAAACCGGCGCACCGCGTGGCGGCGGTGGCGCTGTTCGCGGCCACCCTCGCCCAGGGCCCCGCGGGCGGGTTCGTCTATGACGCCGCCCGGTACTTCGACGGCTCCCTGGCGCTGTTCACCGGTGCCGGCGTCGTCGCGGAGGGTGACCTCGGCTTCCGCGGCGTCCTGACCACCGCGGTGTACGCTCCGGCCGCGCTCGCCGAGCACCTGGTCACCGGCGCCGGCCGGTACGCGGTCCTGGCGGAGAACGCCCTGCTCGTGGCGGTCGTCGGGGCGTTCCTGCTGCCCCGCATCGCCCGGCCCCGCGGCACCGGCGGGCACCCCGCGGCCGTCTGGCTGTGCGCCGCGCTGACCTGGCTCGTCGCGGCGAGGTTCGCGCCGTTCCCGCTGATGGACCTTCCCGCCGCCGCGGCGTTCCTGACCGCCGTGTGGCTGGCGCGGCGCGAGCCGGCCCGCTGGACCCTGCCGCTCGCCGGGCTGGCCGCCGGCGTCACGCTCAACCTGCGGCCCGCGTACCTGCTGCCCCTGGCGGCGCTCGGCGCGGTGGTCGCGGTGACCCGGCGCCGCCCGGCGGTCTGGTTCGCGGCCGGGCTCGCCGCCGGCTCCCTGCCGCAGATGGCGTTCAACGCGCTGCGCGGGTTCGCGCCCGGGCCGGTGCCGCCCGGCACCGCCGGCCTCGCCGGGTTCCAGGCCGGCTACGCCTCGTACGTCGTCCGCTACGACACGGTGACGACCGGCGGGGCGCCGCAGCAGTTCTTCTGCCACCCGTCGATGGCGTCGGCGGTCGCCGGCGACCCCGTCGACTCCACCGGCGGCCTCGTCCGGGCGGTGCTCGGCAACCTGCCGGAGTCGGCGCTGTTCCTCGTGGAGAAGGTGGCCGCCGCGCTCGCCTGGTCGTGGTCGACCCCGTACAGCACCCGGGCGGCCGCCGAACACTACGACCTCGCGGTCCCAATTGTCCTGATCGTCGTGGCCGGGATCGGCGCCGCGTGCCGCACCTCCGGCGCCCGCCCGCTCGCCGTCCTCGCGGCCGGGACCGCCGGCTCCCTGATGACCTCGGCGACCGAGGCGAGGTTCGCGCTTCCCCTGATCCTGCTTGCTGTCGCGGGCTGTGGCCTGCTGGTTCAGGGGCCACGGCTACAGGCTGGTGAACGACACCTTTCCTGGTACAGTGTCGCGGCCGTGCTGTTCGCGGCGGCCGTGCTGTTCGCCGCTGCGGCGGCGGGCCTCGCACATCCGCTGCCGCCGGGGGCAGCGACCGCCGCAACCTGCGCCGCGAACAGGTGATCCGGCGCGACCCACCCGGCACCCGAGCCGTTGGGCGGTGCAGTGAGCACGACACTGGACGCGACACGCGACCCCGCCGCTGGTCCGGGTGATCCACCCGTGACTGACGGTAGTCGCCCGGAACGTGGCGCAGCGCTCGCGCCCGTCCTGTCCTTCCTCCCCCTGGCCGTCGGCCTCGCCGCGGTCGCCGTCCTGCTGCGGTACTACGGGGTGGCGCTGCCGACCACCCTCGCGTTCGCCGGCTGGCTCACCGCCGGGGTCGTGCTGCCCGGCCTGCTGCTGTGGCGGACGCTGCTGGGCCGGTCCGGCTGGCTCGTCGCCGACGTCGTCGCCGGCGCCGCGGTCGGCTACGTCGTCGAGGTCCTCACGTACGTCGCCGCCCGCGCCGCCGGGGTGCCGCTGCTGGTGCTCGCCTGGCCCGCCGGGATGATCGGCGCGTCCCTGCTCGTGCCGCGCCTGCGCAAGGCCTGGCGGGGCTCCGGGGAGCGCGCCCCCGCGCTGTGGTCCTGGTCGATGCTGGCCGTCGTCGGCGTGTTCTGCCTGCGCAGCATCCGCATGTTCCGCTCCCACGGCCTCGGCTGGCCCGTCACCGGCCCGTTCGACGCCGACACCCCGTTCCACCTGGCGCTCATCGCCGAGGCGAAGCAGCACATGCCGATGCAGGCGCCCTGGGTGTCCGGTGAGCCGCTCGTCTACCACTGGTTCGTCTACCCGGAGATGGCCGCCACCAGCTGGGTGACCGGCATCGACCCGCTCGCGCTGCTGGTCCGGCTCACCCCGCTGCCGATGTTCGCCGGGACGCTGCTGCTCGTCGCGGTCCTCGCCCGGCGGATCGTCGGCCGCTGGTGGACCGGCCCGGCCGCCGCCGTCGTCACGATGCTCGTCCTCGCCCCCGACCCGTACGGCTGGCCGCACCCCGACGGCTGGTTCGGCTTCGGGCCCTACGAGGACGGCTCCGTCTACCGCCTGATCGCCTGGACCAGCCCGACGCAGACGTTCGGCGCCCTGCTCTTCGCCGCCGTCGTCCTGCTCCTGCTCGACATCTTCGGCGGCGCTGAAGATGTCGAGCAGGGCGGCTCCGCCAAGGGCCGGTGGGCGCTGTTCGTGCTGCTGCTCGCCGGGCTCGCCGGGGCGAAGGCGCCGTACCTGCCGCTGCTCACCGGCGCGCTCGTCCTCGTCGTCGCCGTCCAGCTCGCCGCCCGCCGCGGCCTGAACCGGCCGGCGCTGCTCGCGACCGTCGTGACCGGCGTGCTCACCGTCGCCTCGACGGTGTTCCTGTACGGCGGCGGCGCCAACCAGAGCCTCGTCGTCGAGCCCCTGGCGACCATGAACGGCTTCGCGACCGTCGCCGGGACCTGGACCGGGTACACCGGCCCCGGCACCCCGGCCGCGCACGCCTGGGTCGCCGCCGCGATCACCGTCCTGTGCTGGCTGTTCATCTGGGGCGGAGCCCTCGCCCTCGGCCGGCGGGTCCTGGACGCGCCGGTGCTGCTGCTCGCCGCGATCGGCGCCGGCGGCATGGGCGGCGTGCTGCTGTTCGGGCACCCCGGCGGCTCCCAGTCCTACCTGATCGTGTCCGCCCGGCCGTACCTCGCGCTCGCCGCCGTCGCCGGGCTCGCCGCGATCGTCGGGACGATGACGTGGGCGCGCGGCGGGGTCCTCGCGCTCGCCGCGGTGGCCGGCACCACGGTCGTCTTCCTGCTGCGCACCGTCGACGGCGCCCCGCCGGCGGGGAACCGGCTCGGGTGGGAGCTCAGCCGCCCGTACGTCGTCCTCGTCGCACTCGCCGTCGTGGTCGTCGCCGCCGGGCTGATCCGCCGCGACGGGCGGATCCTGGCGGTGGCGATCGCGATGTGCGCCGGGTTCGGGCTGTCCACCGCCTACGACCAGACCGCCGTCGTGGTCACCGACACCGCCCGGGGCGGCTGGCGCGCCGTCCCCCGCTCCGAGCAGGTCGCGCTCGACGGCCGTACCAGCGCCATCGACCGCGACACGTGGAACGCCGGCCGCTGGCTGCAGAGCCACGCCGCGCCCGGCGACCTGCTCGCCACCAACGCGCACTGTTTCGGGGTGACACCCGTCGGCGGCATGTGCGACAACCGGCGGTTCGCCCTCGCCGCGGCGAGCGGCCACCGGGTCCTCGTCGAGGGCTGGGGCTTCACCAACAGCACGTACGAGCGGGCCGCCGCCGACGGGGTGCTGCCCTGGTTCGCCGCCTTCTGGGACCCCGCGCGGCTCGCCGAGAACGACGCCGCGTTCACCGACCCCGGCCCCGCGACGATCGGGGTCCTCCGCGACCGGTACCAGGTCCGCTGGCTGGTCGCCGACACCACCGCCGGACCGGTCGGCGACCTGGGCGCGCACGCCCAGGAGCGGTTCCGGGCCGGCAAGCTCACGGTCTATGAGGTGAAATGAACGATCTCGCCGCCCACCACGCGCCGCTCGCCGGCGCCCTCACCGACGCCGTCCGGCGGGTCATCGACAGCGGGTGGTTCGTCCTCGGCCGGGAGGTCGCCGGGTTCGAGGAGGCGTTCGCCGCCTACTGCGGGGTCCCGCACGCCGTCGGCGTCGCCAACGGCACCGACGCGATCGAGCTCGCCCTCGCCGGGGTCGGCGTCGGCCGCGGCGACCGGGTCGCCCTCGTCGCCAACGCCGGCGGCTACGGCACCACGGCGCTGCTCGCCCTCGGCGCCGAACCCGTCTACGTGGACGTCGACGAGGACACCGCCACCCTCGACCCGGCGCTGCTGGACCGGGAGACGTTCGACGCGGTCCTCGTCACGCACCTGTACGGCCGGCTCGCCGACATGCCCGCGATCCTCGAGGTCGCCGCCCGGCATGGCGCGCCCGTGGTCGAGGACTGCGCGCAGGCCCACGGCGCGTCCCGGGACGGCAGGCGCGCCGGCTCGTGGGGCGACGCGGCCGCGTTCAGCTTCTACCCGACGAAGAACCTCGGCGCGCTCGGCGACGGCGGCGCCGTCGTCACCGCCTCCGCCGAGGTGGCCGAGCGGGTGCGGCGGCTGCGGCAGTACGGCTGGGACCGCAAGTACCACCAGGTGACCGGCCCGGCCCGCAACAGCCGCCTCGACGAGGTACAGGCCGCGGTCCTGTCGGTGAAGCTGCCGCACCTGGACGGCTGGAACGCCGCACGGGTCGCGGTCGCCGCCCGGTACCGCGACGCGATCCGGCACCCGAAGCTGACCCTGCCGGAGGTGGCGGCGCCCGGGCACGTCGGCCACCTGTACGTGCTGCGCAGCGCCGACCGGGACGCGCTGTCGGCGCACCTGCGCGCGCACGGCGTGGCGCACGACGTGCACTACCCGCTGCCCGACCACCGCCAGCCGGTGCACGGCGACCGGTTCGCCGGGCTCGAGCTGCCGGTCACCGAGCGGCTGTGCGCCGAGGTGCTGAGCCTGCCGTGCTACCCGGAGCTGCCGGCGGAGCAGATCGACCGGGTGGCCGACGCCGTGAACGCGTTCGGCAGCGAGGCTTGACGTGCCCGGGTTCGAATCCGGCGACACCGGGAAGAAGGACTGAGCCGTGTACTCCCTGATCGTCCCCGTGTACCGCAACGAGGACACCATCCACGACCTGCTCGCCGCGGTCGGCGACCTGCACGACGCGCTGGGCGGTGCCCTCGAGGCGGTCTTCGTCGTCGACGGCAGCCCCGACCGGTCCGCGGAGCTGCTGCAGTCGCTGCTGCCCGCGCAGCGGTTCCCGGCGCGGCTGGTGCTGCTGTCGCGCAACTTCGGGTCGTTCGCCGCGATCCGCGTCGGCCTGCAGCACGCCACCGGCGAGTACTTCGCCGTCATGGCCGCCGACCTGCAGGAGCCGCCGGAGCTCGCGCTGGAGTTCTTCCGGACCCTCGCGACCGACGAGTTCGACGTCGTCGTCGGCACCCGCGAGGGCCGCGCCGACCCGCTCGGCAGCAGGATCGCGTCGAAGCTGTTCTGGGGCCTGTACCGGCGGATGGTCGTGCGCGAGATGCCCAGCGGCGGCGTCGACATGTTCGGCTGCAACCAGGCGTTCCGCGACTGCCTCCTCGCCTGCGAGGAGGCGAACACGTCGCTCGTCGCGATGCTGTTCTGGCTCGGGTTCCGCCGCAAGCAGGTCGCCTACACCCGGCGCGCCCGCATGAGCGGCAGCTCCGGCTGGACGCTGCGCAAGAAGGTCACGTACCTCATGGACAGCGTCTTCGCGTTCACCGACCTGCCGGTGCGGCTGCTGATGGCGGCCGGGGTGCTGGGGCTGCTGGTGTCGGTGGTGCTCGGCGCGGTCGTGCTGTCCGCCCGCCTCGCCGGCCTGTTCGACGTGCCCGGCTACGCCGCGACGATCCTCGTCGTGCTGTTCTTCGGCGGCGTGAACGCGCTCGGCCTCGGCGTCGTCGGCTCCTACGCGTGGCGCGGCTACGAGAACACGAAACGCCGGCCCCTCGCCGTCGTGGCGCGGGACATGCAGTACGCGGGCGCGCAGAAGGTCGTGGTCCGGCAGGGAGGACAGCGCTGATGTCGTACTTCACCCACCCCAACGCCCTGTGCGAGAGCACCGCCATCGGCGCCGGCACCCGCATCTGGGCGTTCGCGCACGTGCTGCCGGGCGCGCGGATCGGCGCCGACTGCAACATCTGCGACGGGGTGTTCGTCGAGAACGACGTCGTCGTCGGCGACCGGGTCACCGTCAAGTGCGGCGTGCAGCTGTGGGACGGCGTGGCCCTGGAGGACGACGTGTTCGTCGGCCCCAACGTCACGTTCACCAACGACCGGATGCCGCGCAGCCGCCAGTACCCGGAGGCGTTCGCCCGCACGACGGTCGAGGCCGGCGCGTCGATCGGCGCGAACGCCACGATCCTGCCGGGGGTCACCATCGGCCGGCACGCGATGGTCGGCGCCGGCGCCGTCGTCACGCGGTCGGTGCCGCCGTACGCGATCGTCGTCGGCAACCCGGCGCGGCTCACCGGCTACGTCGACGCCGCGCCGGTGCCGGCGGAGCCGCACGACACCCCGACCGGCGAGCGGGTCAACGGGACCAAGGTCCGCGGGGTCACCGTGCACCGCCTCGACTACGTGCACGACCTGCGCGGCAACCTGTCGGTGGGGGAGTTCGAGCGGGACATCCCGTTCCCGGTGAAGCGCTACTTCATCGTCTTCGACGTGCCGAACGAGAAGGTCCGCGGCCAGCACGCGCACCGCGAGTGCCACCAGTTCCTGATCTGCGTGCGCGGGCGGTGCAGCGTCGTCGCCGACGACGGGGTGTCGCGGCAGGAGTTCCTGCTCGACAGCCCGGCGACCGGCCTGTACCTGCCGCCGATGACGTGGGCGACGCAGTACCGCTACTCGCCGGACGCGGCGCTGCTGGTCTTCGCGTCGCATTACTACGACGCCGCCGACTACATCCGCGACCACGCGGAGTTCGTCTCAGCCACCTTGGAGATGGGCCAGGACGGCTAGGACCCGCCGGTTGTCGTCGTCGGACACCGGCAGGTCGAGCTTGCCGAAGATGCTGGCGATGTGCTTGCCGACGGCGCTGTCGCTGAGGAACAGCTGCTTGCCGATCGCGGCGTTGGAGCGGCCCTCCGCCATCAGCGTCAGCACCTCCCGCTCCCGCGGCGTCAGCGTGCCCGTCGCCGGCGACGGCCGGGCGACGAGCTTCGCGATCACCGTCGGGTCCATCACGGTCCCGCCGGCGGCGACCCGGCGGACCGCGTCGACGAACTGGTCGGCGTTGAACACCCGGTCCTTCAGCAGGTACCCGACCGCGCCGGTGCCGTCGGCGAGCAACTCCCGCGCGTACAGCTGCTCCACGTGCTGCGACAGCACCAGCACCGGCAGGCCCGGCACCTCCCGGCGGGCGGCGAGCGCCGCCTGCAGCCCCTCGTCGGTGAAGCTCGGCGGCAGCCGCACGTCGACGACCGCGACGTCCGGGCGGTGCTCCAGCAGCGCCGCGAGCAGCGCCGGGCCGGTGTCGACGGCGGCGACGACCTCGAAGCCGTGGCTCTGCAGCAGCAGGACCATGCCGTCCCTCAGCAGGTAGAGGTCTTCGGCGAGGACAACACGCACGGCAGCTCCAGCGTCGCGACGGTCGGCCCGCCGGGCGGGCTGTGCAGGGTCAGGGTCCCGTCGAAGGTACCCAACCGGCGTTCGATGCCGCGCAGGCCGGTGCCCCGCGACGGGTCCGCGCCGCCGGTGCCGTCGTCGGCGACCACGACCCGCAGCAGCCCGTGCTCGTGGCCCAGGTCCACGGTGACCTTCGCGGCGCCGCCGTGCCGGGTCGCGTTCGCGATCAGCTCGCTCACCGCGAAGTAGGCGGCCGACTCCACCGGCGCCGGCGGCCGGCCCGGCAGCGTCCCCGTGACGGTCACGTCGGCGGCCGTGTCGGTGCGGAGGTCCAGGGCGAGGGCCCGCACCGCGTCGGCCAGGCCGCGCTCCGACAGCACCGGCGGGTGGATGCCGCGGACCAGGTCCCGCAGCTCCTCCAGGGCCGCCGCCGCGGTCTCCTTCGTCTGCCTGACGAGGCGCTTGGCGGCGGCCGGGTCGGTGTCCATGAGCCGTTCGATCGCGCCCAGGGTGAGGCCGACCGCGATCAGCCGCGCCTGCGCGCCGTCGTGCAGGTCCCGCTCGATCCGGCGGACCTCGGCGGCCTGCGCGTCGACGGCGTCCGCGCGGCTGCGCGTGAGCTGCTCCACCCGGCGGCGCAGCGCCGCCTCGCGGGTCGGGCGCAGCAGCAGCGCCGTCCACCGCGCGTGGACGGTGACGAGCTGCCCGGCGGAGGCGAGCGCGACCGCGACGAGGCACACCCCCATGATCAGGCCGGCGGTCCGCTCCCCGTCCCACGCGCCGTACCAGGCGGACCACTCCGCGCCGAACACGGTCGTCCACAGCCACGGCAGCGCCAGGCCGAACGCGCCGTAGACCCCGGCGGCGACCGGCAGCCCGAGCAGCACGACGGTGACGACCGGGTCGACGGCCAGCCACACCAGGTCCCGCCACGACGCGACGTCGTGCCACAGCCACAGCCAGCGGGCGTTGAACCCGGCCATCGACTCGGTCTTGTACAGGTTGTTGCGCACCTGCAGCATCCCGTCGGGGCGCCGGTGCGGGCGCAGCTCCGGCTCGTACGGGCGCGGCACCTCGACCCCGCCCCACAGCGCGAACTGCCGGCGCAGGTTCGCCAGCCAGCGGAAGTGCGAGACCGCGAGGGGGATCGTGAAGACGAACCCGAGACCGAAGCCGAGCGTGAAGCAGGCGAGGCTGAACGCCAGCAGCACCACCTCGAGCGCGGCGCAGCACACCAGCAGCCCGGCCCGCCCCCACGCCAGGAGCCGCCGCTGGGTGCGCGCACCGCGGGTCAGCTTCCTGGCCGCCCGGGCCGGGTCCATCGGCGTCAGCATCCACGCCGACCACACCCCCACGGCACGGACCGTCCACGGCGCCACCAGCAGCCCCACCGGCACGAGCGCGAGGACGACGAACGGGAACAGCAGCTGCCACGTCAGGTCCCGCTTCGTCGCCGGGTCCTTCATCAGCCAGTCGAGGCGCTGGAAGAACCGCGGGAAGCGCGGCGTCTTGTAGAGGGTCGCGTCGTGCCGGTACATGCCGTCGGCGTCCGGCTCCGGGTCCGCCGGCGGCGGCCGGTACGGCTCCGGCACCGCCCGCCCGGTCCACGCGGCGAACATCGCCCGCCACCGGTTGGTCAGGCGCCGCCCGTACAGCACCGGCGGCGGGATCAGGAAGACCAGGCCCAGCAGGACCCCGGGGAACATCATCACCAGCGACAGCAGGAACTGCACGAACACGACGACGGCGACACCCAGCAGCACCCCGCTGCGCGTCACACCTCTCACCCAGGTCATGCCGACCAGTCTCGGGTCACGGTCCGCCTCCCACATCGGCCCTGGCCGCCGTCTCCGGGGTGGGGCTAGGTGCACCCCCGTCCGGTGCCCAGCGTCATTCTGCCCGCCGCCCCGCTTCCGCACGATCGACGGCATGGCAGTCATCGAGGTCCACCAGTTGCGCAAGCGCTACGGCGACCGGCACGCGGTCCGGGACGTGTCGTTCACCGTCGAGCGCGGCGAGATCTTCGGCGTCATCGGCCGCAACGGCGCCGGCAAGACCACCACCGTCGAGATCATCGAGGGGCTGCGGCCCGCGGACGGCGGCACGGCCCGCGTCCTCGGCCTCGACCCCCGCGACCCGGCGCTGCGGGAGCGGCTCGGCGTGCAGCTGCAGGAGTCGCGGCTGCCGGACCGGATCCGGGTCCGCGAGGCCCTGGAGCTGTTCGCCTCGTTCTACCGCGACCCCGCCGACCCGGCCGCGCTCCTGGCGTCCCTGGGCCTGGCGGAGCACGCGAACCAGCAGTACAGGCGGCTCTCCGGCGGACAGCAGCAGCGCATGTCGATCGCGCTGGCCCTGGTCGGCTCGCCGGAGGTCGCGGTCCTCGACGAGCTCACCACCGGACTCGACCCGCACGCCCGCCGGGAGACGTGGCGGCTCATCGAGGACGTCCGCGACCGAGGCGTCACCGTGCTGCTCGTCACCCACTTCATGGACGAGGCGGAGCGGCTCTGCGACCGGATCGCCGTCATCGACGCCGGCCGCACCGTCGCCGTCGACACCCCGGCCGGGCTGAAGGGCCGCGCCGACTCGCTGGAGTCCGCGTTCGTCTCGCTCACGTCCCCGTTGGAGGGTTGATCATGCGTACCCTGGCCCGGCTCACGATCGTCGAGACCCGGCTCATGCTCCGGGAGGTGACGCCGCCGCTGTTCACGGTCCTGCTGCCGGTCGCGCTGCTGCTCGTCTTCGGCTGGTCGCCCGGCGCCCGCGTCCCCGACGCGGCGCTCGGCGGGCACCGCGGCATCGACACCGTCCTGCCGTCGATGTCGGTCATGGTGTCCCTCGCCATGGTCGCGTTCTTCATGCTGCCGGTGGTGCTCACCACGTACCGGGAGAAGGGCATCCTGCGCCGCTTCGCGACGACCCCGGCGAGACCGTCGGCGATGCTCGGCGCGCAGGTCCTCATGAACGGCGCCGTCGTGCTCGTGTCGACCGCGCTGACCCTGGCCGTCGGCGTGACCCTGATGGACATGCGGCTGCCGGACCTGGCGCTGGTCCTGCCCGTGCTGCTGCTCGGCGTCCTCGGCCTGTTCCCGGTCGGGCTGCTCGTCGCCGCCGCGGCCGGCAGCGCCAAGACCGCGACCGGCTGGGCCTTCGTGCTGTGGTTCCCGTCCGCGTTCTTCGCCGGCCTGTACGTGCCGGCCGAGCAGCTCCCGCCGGTGCTGCGCCGCATCGGCGACTGGACGCCGCTGGGCGCGTTCCGGCAGGCGGTCCAGGCCGCGTGGGCCGGCGACACCCCACGCCCGCTGCACTTGGCCGTGCTCGCCGCCACCTGCCTGATCGCCGGTGGCCTGTCCGTCCGCCTGTACCGTGCCAGCTAACCGACACTGCGGTGACGCACGGTGACCACTATGATCGGCGGGACAAGGGGGTGGCTGGTGCAACCAGTGGCAGAGGCGGTCGTCGATCTCGACGCCGTGGCGCACAATACGCGGCTCCTGTCCGGTCTTGCCGCCCCGCGGGCCCAGACGATGGCCGTCGTCAAGGCGAACGGGTTCGGTCACGGAGTGCTACCGGTCGCCCGTGCGGCGCTGGCCAGCGGCGCCACCTGGCTCGGCGTCACCTCCATCGCCGAGGCCCGCACGGTGCGCGACGGCGGGATCGGCGCGCCGACGCTCGCCTGGCTGTATGGCACCGGCGACGACTTCGCGTGGGCGGTCCGCAACGACGTCGACCTGTCCGTGTCGACGCCGCGGCACCTGGCGGCGATGCCGGCCGGCGCCGCCGTCCACCTCAAGGTCGACACCGGGCTGACCCGCAACGGGGTCGCCTGGGCCGACTGGCCCGACCTGGTGGCGCGGGCCGCCGACCTGGAGCGGCGCGGCTCGATCCGGGTCCGCGGGATCTGGTCGCACCTCGCCTCCGCCGACGACCCCGGCAACCCGTCGGTCGCGCTCCAGCTCGAACGGTTCGAGGAGGCCCTCGCCGTCGCCGCGAAGGCCGGCCTGGAGCCGGAGCTGCGGCACCTCGCGAACTCCGCCGGGATCGTCGACCTGCCCGCCACCCACTACGACCTCGTGCGGGCCGGGCTCGCGCTGTACGGGGTCGAGCCGATCGACGGGGTCACCGCCGGGCTGCGGCGGGCGATGACGCTGCGGGCCCGCGCCGTCAACGTCAAACGCGTCCCGCCCGGCACCGGCGTGTCCTACCTCCACCAGTACGTGACGGACCGCGACACCACGATGGTCCTGGTCCCGGCCGGATACGCCGACGGGGTGCCGCGCCTGCTGAGCAACCGCGGCGCCGTCGCGATCGGCGGCCGGCGGTGCCCGATCGCCGGGCGGGTCGCGATGGACCAGTTCGTCGCGGACGCCGGTGACCTCGACGTCGCCCTCGGTGACGAGATCGTGCTGTTCGGGCCGGGCGACGGGGCCGAGCCGACCGTGGAAGAGTGGGCGGCCTGGGCGCAGACCAACCCGCACGAGATCTTGACGGGCATCGGCGCCCGCGTCCCGCGAACGTACATCGGTAAGGAGCACGTGCATGGCTGATCCTCGCGTCCGCGTCGCCGTCGTTTTCGGAGGGCGCAGCGGCGAGCACGAGGTCTCGTGCAAGTCGGCCCTGAGCATCGTGCGGTTCCTCGACCGGTCCCGCTACGACGTGGTGCCCGTGCGCATCACCCCCGGCGGCGCGTGGGTCTTCGGCCCCGACGCCGGGTCGCCGGAGGCCCTCGACCTGGAAGGGCTGCTCGACCTGACCAAGGAGACCGACGTGCCGGCCCTCGCGAGCCTCGCCGAGGCGATCGGGACGCTGCGCGAGTGCGACGTCGTCTTCCCCGCCATTCACGGCCCGTACGGCGAGGACGGCACGATCCAGTCCGTCCTGGAGATGGTCCGCCTGCCGTACGTCGGCAGCGGGGTCTTCGCCAGCGCCGCCGGCATGGACAAGGAGTTCACCAAGCGGCTCCTCGTCGCCGACGGCCTGCCCGTCGCCGACGGCGTCGTGCTGCGCGGCGGCACCGGCACCGTGACGCCCGCCGAACGCGAGCGGCTCGGGCTGCCCGTGTTCGTCAAGCCGTCCCGGGCCGGGTCGAGCCTCGGCGTGTCCAAGGTCGACGACTGGACCGAGCTCGACGACGCGCTCGCCGAGGCCCGCGCCAGCGACGCGAAGGTCCTCGTCGAGGAGATGGTGCACGGGCGCGAGGTCGACCTCGGCGTCCTGGAGCACCCCGACGGCTCCCTGCAGGTCGGGCCGCCGCTGGAGATCAGCTTCCCCGACAAGCACGAGTTCTTCGACTACGAGGCCAAGTACCTCGACCCGACCACCATCTTCGACATCCCGGCGAAGCTGGAGCCGGCGATCATCGAGCGGCTCCAGGACCTCGCGGTGCGCACGTTCCGCTCCCTCGAATGCCGGGGGCTGCTGCGGGTCGACTTCTTCCTGCGGTACGGCACGGAGCCGGTCATCAACGAGGTCAACACGTTCCCGGGCTTCACCGCCGTCTCGCAGTACCCGCAGATGTTCCGCGTCGCGGGGCTGGACTACCCGGCGCTGCTCGACGTCCTCATCGCGACGGCACTGGCCCGGCAGCCGAAGCCCGCGCTGGGGTCCTGAGCCGTTCCGGGGCGGTGGCAGTGGGGCGGCCTCGATACGATGGCCGTCCCATGGTGTCGACGTGTGTTGTGACGGGTCGACGGGCGTTGTGACGGTTTGTCCGACGGTTCGTCCGACGGCTTTAGGAGGCAAGTGCCGGTGACGTACCCACCAGCTGGAGATCCGCAGCAGCCCTACCAGCCGCCGTCGCCGCAGCAGCCCTACCAGCCGCCCGCGCAGTACCAGCCGGCGCCCGGTCCGTACGAGCCGCCCGCGCAGTACCAGGGCTACGACCCGACCGGCCAGTTCCAGCCGCCCGCGCAGTTCCAGCCGCCTACCGGGCAGTTCCAGCCTGCTGGGGCCGGTGGTCAGCAGTCCGGGTCCGGCAAGTGGGTGCTGCTCATCGCCGGCGCGTTCCTCGCGCTGCTCGTCGTGGTCGTCGGCGGCTGGTTCTTCGTCCAGCGGGTCCTCGTCGACTCCCCGACCGACGTGACCGAGCGCTACCTCGACGCGGTCAACGACCGCGACCGCGCCGCCGTCGTCGACATGGTGTGCTCGTCCGAGCGGCCCAAGGCGCTCCGGGGCAACGACTACGTCGATGACGACGACGATGACAAGACCACCATCGACTGGAAGATCCTCAGCGAGACCAAGGGCCGCAACTCCGCCGAGGTGCGCGCGCGGGTGACGCTGCACGACCCCGACTCGGACCGCACCCAGTCGGTGAACATCTCCGTGACCCTCGTCAAAGAGGACGGCGACTGGATGATCTGCGGCGTCCGCACGGACGACTGACCTGCCGTCCTCGCCGCCCGCCCGACGACTGACCTGCCGTCGCGCCGCTCGCCCGATGACTGACCTGCCGTCCTCGCCGGCCGGCCACGGCCCGTTCGCGGACCGTGGCCTTGCGGGAGGGTCAGAAGGAGAGGCCGGTCAGCCGCTCGTACACCTCGACATATCGCGAACGGGTGCGCTCGACGACATCGGCGGGGACCTCCGGACCTGGCGCCGTCTGGTCCCAGCCGGCGTCGCGGGACCAGTCGCGGACCGACTGCTTGTCGAAGGAGAACTGGGTGCGGCCCGGCTCCCACTCGTCGAGCGGCCAGAAGCGGGACGAGTCGGGCGTGAGGACCTCGTCGGCGAGCAGCAGGGTGCCGTCGGCGGTGCGGCCGAACTCGAGCTTGGTGTCCGCGACGATGATGCCGCGCTCGGCGGCGATGTCGCGGCCGCGGGAGTAGACGCGCAGGGTCAGGTCGCGCAGCTCCTCCGCCTGCTCCTTGCCGACCTGCTCGACCACGTCGTCGAACGTGATGAACTCGTCGTGCACCCCGACGGCTTCCTTCGTCGTCGGGGTGAAGATCGGCTGCTCCAGGCGGTCGGCCTCGACCAGGCCGGGCGGGAGCGTGACGCCGCTCACCGCGCCGTCGCGGACGTACTCCTTGAGGCCGAGGCCGGTCAGGTAGCCGCGGGCGATGCACTCGACCTGCACCATGTCGAGGCGCCGGCAGCGGATGGCCCGGCCGGCGAACTCGGCGGGCACGTCGGTCGCGGACAGCACATGGTTGGGCACGATGTCGGCGAGCTGCTCGAACCACCACAGCGACAGGCGGGTGAGGACCGCGCCCTTGTCGGGGATCGGGGTCGGCAGCACCACGTCGTAGATCGAGATGCGATCGGACGCGACCAGGATCAGGTCGTCGCCGTCGAGATAGACGTCGCGGACCTTGCCCGAATGCAACAACTTCACGTCCGCCAGCCTAACGTCTAGACTTCCATCGATCTCAGGGGTGCGGCGACCCCTCCGTTGTGGTTGCCCGGAGGAGCCCTGTCATGCCGCAGACCCGTCGCCAGCTCATCGTCGCCGGCGCGCTCGGCACCGGTGCCGTCATCCTCGGCCCCGGCGTCCGCGCGTCCGCGGCCGTCGTCAGCGCGGACCTCGTCGTCTACGGGGCGACGCCCGGCGGACTCGCGGCGGCGATCCAGTTCCGCCGGTCGGGCGGCACGGCCGTCGTGATCGACCCGGGCATGCACGTCGGCGGGATGACCACCGCCGGCCTCGGCGCCACCGACACCGGCAACACGGCCGCGATCGGCGGGCTGTCGCACGAGTTCTACCGCCGCGTGCACGCCAGGTACGCCGGCACGCCGGTCACGCCGACGTCGCCGGCGCGGTTCAAGTTCGAGCCGCACGTCGCCGCCGCCGTCTTCGCCGACCTCCTCGCCGAGGCCGGCGTCACCGTCCAGCTCGGCCGGAAGCTCGCCACCGTCACGAAGGCCGGCAACCGCATCGTCGAACTGTCCACCGAGGACGGTCAGGTGTACCGCGGGCTCATGTACGTCGACGCCAGCTACGAGGGCGACCTGATGGCGAAGGCCGGCGTGGCGACGACCCTCGGGCGCGAGGGCAACGCCGCCTACGGCGAGAGCATCAACGGCGTCCAGCTGCGCGACAAGCACCAGTTCGTCAAGCCGGTCGACCCGTACGTGACCCCGGGAAACCCGGGCAGCGGGCTGCTCCCGGGCGTCTCCGCCGCGGCCCTCGCACCGAACGGCACCGCCGACGACCGGATCCAGGCGTACAACTTCCGCATGTGCCTGACCAGGGCCGCGGACCGGCTCCCGTGGCAGCGCCCGGCGGGCTACGACGCGGGCCGCTACGCGCTGCTGCTGCGCTACATCGAGGCCGGCTACACGGGACCCTTCTTCAACACGGTCGACGTCGGCGGCGGCAAGACCGACTCGAACAACGACGGCGCCTTCTCCACCGACCACATCGGTGCTTCGTGGAGCTATCCGACGGCCTCGTTCGCGGCGCGGGACACGATCGTCGCCGACCACCGCACGTACCAGCAGGGCCTGATGTGGTTCCTGGCCAACGACCCCCGCGTCCCGGCGACGATCCGCTCCGCCACGGCGGCCTGGGGCCCGGCACCGGACGAGTTCTCCGCGACCGGCTTCTGGTCGCCGATGCTGTACGTGCGGGAGGCCCGCCGGATGGTCTCCTCGTACATCATGACCGAGCACAACTGCCGGGGCGCGGCGACCGTCCCCGACTCGGTGGGCCTCGCCAGCTACACGATGGACTCGCACAACTGCCAGCGCCTCGTCGTCTCCGGCGTCGCGAAGAACGAGGGCGACGTGCAGGTCGGGGTGCCCGGCCCGTACCAGGTGAGCTTCCGCTCGATCGTCCCGGTGGAGACGCAGTGCGCGAACCTGCTGGTCCCGGTCTGCCTGTCGGCGAGCCACATCGCGTACGGCTCGATCCGCATGGAACCCGTCTTCATGGTCCTCGGCCAGTCGGCGGCGGTGGCGGCCCGGCTCGCCCTGACGACCGGCGTGCCCGTCCAGCAGGTGAGCGTCTCCACGCTGCAGTCCCTGCTCCGCGACCTGGGCCAGCGCATCGACATCTCCTCCAACTCGGAGGTCGTCATCGACTCCCACGGCACCGGCGTGACCCGCGCCGGCACCTGGCTCCCGAGCACCTCGATCGCCGGCTACTACGGCAGCGACTACGAGCACGACAACAACACCGCGAAGGGCGTGAACCGCCTCCGATTCACCCCGTCACTGCCGTCGTCGGGCGCCTGGACAGTCCAGCTGCGCTGGACAGCCCACACGAACCGGGCCAGCAACGTCCCGGTCGACGTCGTCCACACCGGCGGCGTCACCACACACACCGTCGACCAGCGCACCTCCGGCGGCCAATGGGTCCCCCTCGGCACCTTCCAGTTCACCGCCGGCAGCGCCGGCTCGGTCCTGATCCGCACCGAACAAACGAACGGCTACGTCATCGCCGACGCCGCCAGATTCGTCCGCGCCTGACCCACGGCACCCGACGGCTTGGACTTCTGCCCGCCAGTGCCCGCGCCACCACTGGCGAACTCGTCTCGCCCCCGCTCTCGTCTCGGACCCGCCTGATCCAACCCGCCCGATCCGACCCGGCCCGATCCGACCCGGCCCGATCCGACCCGGCCTGATCCGACCTGGCCTGATCCGACCCGCCTGATCCGCACTTGCCTGGTCCTCGCAAGGCAGGCCAACGGCTAGGTCATCGCTCCAACGGCCAGGTCATCGCCGCCGGGTTCATCCGCACGCGACCGCTGCCGGGGTCCGTCCGTGCCTGGCCATCGGCGGGTTTGTTCGCGCCCGACCCGCGGTGACCAGCGGCTGGACTTCTGGCCGCCGGGTGGGCCTGCCTCCGCGGGCGAGTTCGTCCTGCACCCGCTCGTCCCGGACCCGCCAGATCCCGCACGCCAGATCCCGCACGCCAGATCCCGCACGCCAGATCCCGCACGCGTGGCCCGCACCTGCTGATTCGCGCCTGCCTTCGATCCGCGCCGGGCAGAACTCGCACCCGGGCAGAACTCGCGCCGGCCTCCGATCCGAGCCGGGCAGAACTCGTTCCTGCCTGATCCGCCCAGGCAGGCCAGCGACCCGGGACAGACTGGCCGCCCAAGGCAGACCGGCAGCCCGAGGCAGGCTAGCCACCCGGGACAGACCAGCTGCCCGGGACAGACCAGCTGCCCGGGACAGACCAGCTGCCCGGGACAGATCAGCCGCCTGAGGGCCGACAAGCGGCCACGTCATCCTCGACGCCGCCGGGTTTGTCCGCGCGTGGCCGCGCGGCGGACCCGGCCGGGCCGTGGTCACGCCGCTGGCGGCTGGACTTCCTCGCTGCTGGTGGGCACGGCTTCACGTCCTGGCGGGCACGGCTTCGACCGCTGGGTGCCGGGGTGACCGCTGCAAAGCAACCCTACCCCCACCCGAAAAATTGATCTCCGGGGTCGTGACGGACCGTAGTTTCCGGGCTTTCACCAGGGGTGGAACGGCGGGGGAAGGCGTTGCGGACCGTGACGGAGGTGCTACGGGTTCTCGTCGTTGCGGGTTTGTTCGGCGAGGAAGCGCTCCAGCTCCGCGCCGATCTCGTCCGCGGTCGGGAGGGGGGCGGGGGAGTCGGCCAGGAGGTTGTTGCCCTGGCGGCCGCGGGTGTACGCGTCGTACTGCTCCTCCAGCGCCCGCACCAGCGACGCGGCCTCGTCGGCCTGGGCGATCTGCACGTCGATCTCGGCGCGGACCGACTCGGCGGCGGTGTGCAGCTCCTCGGTGGGCAGCTGCAGGCCGGTCGCCTCGGAGATGCAGGCGAGCAGCTTCTCGGCCGCCGAGGGGAACTCCGCCTGCGCCACATAGTGCGGCACGTGTACGGCGAAGCCGAAGGCGTCGCGGTCCTGCTGGCCGATGCGGAACTCGAGGAGGTTGCCGACGCTGCCGGGCACCTGGACGCGCTGCAGCCACGGCTCGAACCCGGCGATCAGGTCGCGGCTCGTGCCGTGGGCGGTCACGCCGGTGGGGCGGGTGTGCGGCACGGCCATCGGGATCGCGGTGAGGCCGACCGTCGCCCGCACGTCGAAGCGCTCGATCAGCTCGATGACCGCCGCCGTGAACCGCTCCCACTGCAGGTCCGGCTCGGGGCCGTCGAGCAGCAGGAACTCGGTGCCGGTCGCGTCGCGCAGGACGCGCAGGAGCAGGCGCGGCTGCTCGTAGTGCTCCCAGTGGTCCTCGACGAACAGCATCGCCGGGCGCCGGCTGCGGTAGTCGTAGAGCTGGTCGAGGTCGAACGTCGCCACCGTGCGCGGCGAGCCGATCGTCAGCAGGTGCTCGCGGGCGAGGCGGCTCGCGTTGCCGGCGTCGACGAAGCCCGTCAGCGCGTGGACGAGCACCGGCCGGTCGACGGCCGGCGGGTCCTCGGTGAGCGTGTAGAGCTCGCTGGGGTTGAGCACCGGAACGCAGCCTCCTTGAACAACGATTGCAAGAAACGCAACTCGCGGGTGCGCTCGATCATTCCATCCCGGCGGACCAGGGATTCGTGAGGATCGCGTAGACCAGCTCGTCGACGGCCGGCGCCAGGGACGTGAATGACGGCCCGGCGCCCGTGTACGGGTCGGAGACCTGCAGCATCATCTCGTGCACCCCTCCCACCAGCGCGATCGCGAGCAGCTGGGACAGCTCGGGGATGGCCGGGTCGGCGGCCCGCGCCGCATCGACCACCTCTACCAGCGTATCGGCGAATCGGCGCTGCATCTGCTGCCGCAGCCGGTACGCCTTCGGGCCGGCCGCCTGGATCTCCACGAGCAGCGTGCGGGTGACCGCCGGCATGCTCTCCAACGCGTTCAGGTACGCGGTCACCCCGTCGTTGACCATGGCCTTCCAGCTGTCGCCGCGGCCACCACCGGCGGCGCTGCGCACGACGGCGAGCAGGTGCACGCAGCCCTGCTCGTACAGCGCCATGAGGCACGACTCCTTGTCGGTGAAGTGCTCATAGAACGTGCGCTTCGACACCCGCGCGTGCATGACCACGTCGGCGATCGTCGTCGCCGCGTAGCCCTTGTCCGCGATCGCCGCCGCCAGCCCGCCGGTCAGCGCCTCGCGGACCTCCTCGGCGGTTCTCGTGCTCGTCATGCGCCTGCCTCGGCCTTTCGCCAGAATGTCCGTGGGTGTTAGTTTGCCTGGTACTGGACGGTACCGCCGACGGGAGGCCCACGGTGCAGCACAGCTTGTCCGGCCAGGTGGTGCTCATCACCGGTGCCGCCAGGGGGATCGGGGAGCACACCGCCCGCATCGCGGCCGCCCGCGGCGCGAAGGTCGTCCTCGCCGGCCTCGAACCCGACCGCCTCGCCGCCGTCGCCGCCGACCTCGACGCGGCCTGGTTCCCCTGCGACGTCACCGACCAGACCAGTCTGGCAGCCGCTGTCGAGGGCGCCGTCTCCGCCCACGGCCGCATCGACGCCGTCGTGGCCAACGCGGGCGTCGCCAGCCGCGGCACCGTCGCCACCGGTGACATCGAGGCGTTGGTACGGACCGTCGAGGTCAATCTCGTCGGCGTCATGCGCACCGCCGCCGCCGTCATGCCACACCTCATCGAGTCCCGTGGCTACCTGCTCATCGTCGCGTCGGCGGCGTCGTTCGCCGCGTTGCCGGGGATGGCGCCGTACTGCGCGTCGAAGGCCGGCGTCGAGCACTTCGGCAACGCCCTGCGCCTGGAGGTCGCCCACCACGGCGTCCGCGTCGGCACGGCCCACCCGTCGTGGATCGACACCGACCTCGTCCGCGACGCCCAGGACGACATGCCCACGTTCCGCGAGACGCTGCGCAAGCTGCCGCCGCCACTGGGCTCGACCACGTCGGTGGAGCGCTGCGCCGAGGCGTTCGTCTCCGCCCTCGAACGCCGCCGCCGCAAGGTCTTCGTCCCCCGCAGCGTCGCCGTCGTGTACTGGCTGCGCACCTTCCTCAACAGCCGCCTGTCGGAACGCGTCATCGAACGCCAGGCGCGCACCAGCGTCCCCGCCATGGAGGAGCAGGTCCGCACCCTGCGCCGCGGCTTCGGCGCCAACACCGCCCCCGGCCTGCCCGCCACGGCCGCGCCCGCGGAGCCACCCACCCCGGGCTTCATCGCCGACCGCTACCACCGCTGACCCCCGGCGGCCTTCCACGACGGACCGCCGACGCCCGGCGTGCCCGCGACCTGGACGGTCGCGACCCGGACGGTCGCGACCCGGACGGTCGCGACGCGGACGGTCGCGATCCGGGAGGTCGCGGGCCGCGTGGTGGTCAGGTGCCGCGGGTCGGGCGTGTTTCGTGGACCATGATGGCGATCTGGACGCGGTTGGTGCAGCCGAGCTTGCCGAGGATGCGCGACACGTACGTCTTCACGGTGGCCACGCTCATCAGCAGCGCCGCACTGATCTCGGCGTTGGAGCGGCCCTCGGCGACGGCGTCGGCGACCTTGCGCTCCGCCGGGGTCAACGCGTCCAGGGCTCGTTCAGCGACCGCGCGCCGCTCGGCGGTGTCGTCGCGGACCACGTGGTCGACGAGCCGCCGTACCACGGACGGTGACAGCATCTGCTCGCCGGCCGCGACCCGCCGCACCGCGTCCAGGATCGCCAGCGGCGGCGTGTCCTTGAGCAGGAACCCGTGCGCCCCGAGCCGCAGCGCCCGCAGCACGTGCTCATCCGTGTCGAACGTCGTCAGCACCACCACCGCCCCGGGCACCCCACCGGCCCGCAGCGCCTCGAGCGCGGCGAGCCCGTCCATCCGCGGCATCCGGATGTCCATGAGGATCACGTCGGGGTGGCTGGCGCGGACCACCTGGACGGCCGCCACGCCGTCGCCCGCCTCCCCGACGAGCTCCAGCTCAGGATCCCCGCCGAGGACCATCGCCAGCCCGGCCCGGACCAGCGCGTCGTCGTCGACGACCACGACCCGGATCATCCCCGCCACGGCAGCCACGCCTCGAGGTGAAACCCGACCTCGCCGCCGTCCCCCGACCCGCCGTGCCCCCCACCGTCCCTCGACCCGCGGTGCCCGTGCCCCCCACCGTCCCCCGACCCGCCGTGCCCGTGCCCCCCACCGTTCCTCGGCCCGTCGTGCCCGTGCCCGCCACCGGCCTGCGGATCAGAGCCTGCCTGCCGGACTCCGCCGGCCTGCTGTGCCTCGCTGTCCTGCTGCGCCGTGCCGGACAGCTGCGCCGCGCCGGACAGCTGCGCCGCGCCGGACTGTTGTGCCTTGCCGGGCTGCTGTGTCGCGCCGGGCTGTGGCGCCGTGGCGTGCCGCGGGGGTGCGGTCGTGCGGCGGGGGCCGTGTTCGAGGCGACCGCCGGCAAGGGTGACGCGCTCAGCAAGGCCGACGAGGCCCGACCGCGACCCCGGCAGCGCGGGCCGCACCGGGACGGCCGGCAGCGGGTTGCGCAGCCACACGTGCAGCTCGCCCTGGCTCGTGCGGTCGAGGCGGACCGCGACGGCGGCGCCGGGCGCGTGCTTGCGGGCGTTGGTCAGGCCCTCCTGCACGAGGCGGAACGCGGTCCTGTTCACCGCCGCGGGCAGCGTCTCCGGCCCCGCGTCACCGCCGGCCGTGAGCCGGTTGTCGAGGTCGACGGGGGTGCCGGCCCTGCGGACCTCCTCGATCAGCTCGTCCAGGTCGGCGAGGTCCTGGCGCGGCCGCAGCTCGTCGTCGTCGCTGCTGCGCAGCACGCCGAGGATCTCCCGGAGCTCCTCCATCGCCTGGCGCGCGCTCGCCCTGATGGTGCCGCCCGCCTCGGCGATCTGCTCCTGCGACAGGTCGCGGCGGATCTCCAGGGCGCCGGCGTGCAGGCTGATCAGCGAGATCCGGTGGGCGAGCACGTCGTGCATCTCGCGGGCGATCCGCTCCCGCTCCAGCCCGCGCAGCAGATCGGCGCGCTGCTCGGCCTCCGCCTCGGCGCGCACGGCCCGGTCCCGCAGCGACGCGATCAGCTCCCGCCGCGCCCGCACCGTCGACCCCCACGCCAGGACGATGCACATGATCAGCGCCATGGCCGTGGCGTTGCCCACGATGTGCAGGTCAGGGTCCGGATAGCGGAGCATCAGCGGGACCGGCACCAGCAGGTGCGCGACGGCGACCCCCAGCGCCACCCGGAACGGCCGGTGCACCGCGACCGTGAACACCGCGATCGTCGTCGCCCCGCCGACGAAATCGGTGAGCGCGGCCGGGACGAGCAGCAGGAGCGCCACCTGTACGGGCCAGCGCCGTCGCCACCAGATCAGCACCAACGCCGGCACGGTCACGGCCGTCGACACCAGCAGCCGCTCGTCGCTGAGGGCGCCGCTGTCCAGCCCGGACGCCGCGGCGACCACCATCGTCAGCGCCGAGATGACGAAGACGGTCGCGTCGACGACGAGGTTGCGGGCCTTCACGAGCGCACCAGGGGACGCCAGTGCTGCGTGGTGCCGTCGTCGCGGACCGTGTACCCCAGCTTCTGGACCTCGTCGCGCAGCTCCGCGGCGTCGGTGGTGCTCTTGCTGGTCAGCGCCGCAGCCCGGGCGGCGAGGACCGCGTTGACCGCGGCCGGCAGGTCCGGCAGGTCGGGCACCCAGCGCCGGAACAGCTCCCCGAACGGGTCCTGCCTCCGCCACGGGTAGCCGTGCGCCTGGAACGCCTCCGCCACGTGCCGGTCACCGGCCCGCTCCAGCCGCTCCCGCACCACCTGCCGCGAGTCCCGGTCCAGCACGACGAGCAGCCGCCCGTCGACGAACACCGCCGACACGTCCTCCCGGCGCACGGCCCAGGCGGCGTCGCCGAGCCGCAGCCGCAGCTCGGCGTTGGCGACGGTCACCCGCAGCGTCTCGTGCACCGCGACGACCACGAACACCACCCCGAGCAGCAGCCCGGCGGCCACCAGCGCGATCCGCCCGACCCCGTGGTCGAGCGCCGCCACGAGCCGGACCGGCCCCCTGAACGGCACCCACGGCAGGGTCAGCAGCCAGCGCGCCAGCAGCGGCAGCGCCCAGCCGACCGCGACCCCGGCCAGCGGAAACCCGGCACCGATCAGCCACTTGTCGGCGCGGGACAGCCCCAGCTCGTGTTCTGCCATACACCTCACGGTAGGCAGCCGGACCGTGGCGGGACAGTCTCCGAAAGTTGTCGCGTACACCTGGATCAGCCGCCATTGGTCGGTGTGATGTGGACCGACTCCACCCACGACGGCGGCAGCGGGGGGTTCGGCCCGATCAGCCCGGCGATGAGCCGGCACCCCGTCGGCTCGTCGGGCCACGGCGTGCCGCCGTCGGTGAGGACGACCACGATCTGCGGCTTGTCCGGCGACCGCAGCGCCGCCGCGATCCCGACCCGCATGTCGGTGCCGCCGCCACCGCCGAGCTCGACCTGCTCCGCCTTCACCACCCGCGTCACCGCGTGCACGTCGGCGTCGCAGGCGACGACGGTGACCCGGTTGCCGCGGATGCCGACGGTACGCAGCACGCCCGTCACCTCGCTCAGCGCCGCCGCCAGGTCGTCGGTGCCCATCGAGCCCGACGTGTCGACGACCACCGCGACGCGCGGCAGCGGCCGGCGCAGGCTCGGCAGCACCACCCCGCGCATCGCCCCGGTCCGCCGCCCCGGCCGCGCGTACGTGTAGTCGACGGCCCCGCTCGCCCACGCCACCGCCTGCCGCAGCGCCCCGGTCAGCAGCCGCCGCCAGTCGACGACCGGCTCGGCGATCTCGTCCGCCCACCGCTGCCAGCCCCCGGGCACGGTGCCACGCGACCGCACGTGCGCCCGGATCGCGTCGGCGGTCTGCCGGCGGATCGCCACCGCCTCCACGTCCCGCACGCCGGGCTCCGCGGCGTCACCGACCTCACCCGCGACCGGGATGCCGTGCGCGCCCGACCCGCACTGCACGTCGTGCGCGTGCGTGTGCGGTATCCCGGCCAGGTACTCCTCGAACAGCCGCCCCTCCGGCAGCCCGAACGTCGCCGGCTCCACCCGCGACGCCGGCAGCACCAGCTTGTCCGCGACCAGGTCGTCGTTGATCTCGCAGTCCTGCGCGAGGTTGACCCGCAGGTGGTCGCCGCGGTCTCCCGCAGGCAGCCGGTCCGCCCGTCCGTGATGGTCCCGCAGCAGGTGCGCCACCTCGTGCACCCACACCCCGGCGAGCTCCTCGACGCTGTGCCCGTCCACGAACTCCGGCGACACGTACAACCGCCACCGCCGGTCGACCCCCATGGTCGCCAGGTGCCGGCTCGGCACGACCGACAACGCGTACAACGCCGTCGCCAGATACGGCCGCAGCATCGCCGCCTTGTACCGCGCCGCGAGCAGCTTCGTCCGATCCAACGCCTGGGCCGCCCCGACCGACGGCCCCGCAGGAATCGCCACCGGCACCGCGGCTGCAGCCGCTTCGGAAGACGCCGCCGCAGGCGTCGCCGCGGACTCGGAGGGCGCCGCTTCCACCTCCGCGGGCACGGCCGGCACCTCCTGTGCCGGCAGCGGCGACGCTGATGACGCCGGCTGCTGACGCGGGTCCGGAGAACCCGGCAGACCGCCCACGGACAACGCCGGATGCGCCTGCGCCGAGGGCACAGATGCCGATCCACCCGCGCCCACCGACGATGGCGCCTCCGTCGCTGTCGTGCCGGACGGCGCGGCTTGCGGCATCGCCGGCGCGGGTGCTTCGGCCTGCGACGCCGTGGTGCCGGACGGCGTCGCTTGGGTCGTTGCGGGCGGAGGTGGTGTGGCCTGCGGCGTTGTGGGCGCGGACGGCGTCGCTTGGGTCGTTGCGGGCGGAGGTGGTGTGACCTGCGGCGTTGTGGGCGCGGACGGCGTCGCACGGGTCGTCGTAGTCGCGGGTGGTGTGACCTGCGGCGTTGTGGGCGCAGACGGCGTCGCATGGGTCGTCGTAGTCGCGGGTGGTGTGGCCTGCGGTGTTGCGGGTGCAGATGGTGGTGGCTGTGTCGCCGCGGGCAGAGGCGGCTGGATGGGTGCGGGTAGCGCTGGTTGCGCGTGCGCGAGGGAACTGGATGCCGGTGGCGCCGGGGCAGGGTGTCCTGGCTCGACTCCAGCGGTGCGTGGCAGGCCTACCGCCTCGGCCGGAGGTGGTTGATCGAGCGGCCTGGCTTGAGCCGGCAGGCTGACCGTGCTCGTCGGAGGCGAAGGGCTGACCGCTTCCGTTGGAGATGGTGGACCCGCTGCGTCTGCTGGGGGTGGGCCGACCGGCGCGGCTTGAGACGGTAGATCGCCCGGTCCGGCTTGGGACGGCAGGCGGACTGCGCCCGTCGGGGATGACGGGCCGACCGCACCCGTCGGACGCGGTGGGGCGGCGGCACCTGCTGGGAGTGGGGGGTCCACCGCGCCCGCTGGGGGTGGGGTGGTCATCGGAGGGCGCCGGAGAGGCTCAGGATGTCGATGAAGGCGTCGATCGTGGCGGGCACGGGCCAGGCGGGTTTGCGCATGGCGGCGAGGTCGGCGGCGGCGCGGGCGGCGACGTCGGGGACGCCGGCCTCGACGGCCTTGCTCAGGACGGTCCAGCCGGCTTCCCAGCGCTCGCGGGTGGTGTTGCTCTGGACGGCGGAGACGACGGCGGTCAGGAAGGCGAGCTGGCGGTCGCCGCGGGCGGGGAGTTGGAAGGCGTCGGGGTTGGCGAGAACGCGGTTGGGGTCGGGGAGGTCGAGCTCGTCGAGGTAGTTGACCAGCTCGAGGCCGGCGCCGTCGCCGATGGCGCCGACGAGGGCGGTGGACAGGGCGGCGCGGGTGGCGTCGCTGGCCATGCCGAACGTGAGCAGGCGCAGCGCCATCTCCCAGGTGCGCGGGGACGGCCAGGCGCCGCCGCGGGCCTCGGCGTCGGCGGGCAGGTGGTGGGCGAGGCCGGGGCGGGCAGTGAGGAACCCGGACAGCGTGCCGCGGGCCCTGGCCAGCGCCGACGCGCCCTTGCGCGGGTCGACGCGGGGGATGTCGGCGGTGGGCCAGGTGCCGGCGAGACCGCGGGCGACGACGGCGGGGTCGTGGGTCCAGTGCAGGTGGACGAACCGGTTGGCGAGGGGCGGGCTGAGGTGCCAGCCGTCGGCGGCGCTCGACGGTGGGTTGGCAGCGGCGACGACGCGGACCGCGGGCGGGAGCTCGAGGCTGCCGACGCGCCGCTCCAGGACGACGCGCAGCAGCGCGGCTTGCACGGCGGGCGGGGCGGAGGACAGCTCGTCGAAGAAGACCAGCCCGTAGCCGCGCTTGGCGAGCCGGACGGCCCAGTCGGGCGGGGCCATCGGCACGCCCTGCGTGGCGGGGTCGTCGCCGACGACGGGCAGGCCCGCGAAGTCGGACGGCTCGTGGATGCTGGCGATGACCGTCTCCATCGGCACGTCGAGCCGGTCGGCGAGCTGCTGCAGCGCCGAGGACTTGCCGATGCCGGGCTCGCCCCACAGCAGGACCGGCAGGTTGGCGGAGACGGCCAGCGCCAGGGCCTCGAGCTGGGTGTTGTCGCGCCGCTCCACGCGGGTCGAACGCGTCGCGGCGAGCAGCTCGTCGGCCGCGGCGAGCAGGGTCAGCGCCGTTGGTTCTGCGGTCATGCGCGACACGGTAGCCGCCGGGTACGACAATTCCGCGACCCAATT
>NZ_JBFANF010000026.1:74146-92652 GCF_040674675.1 Dactylosporangium sp. NPDC049742
GTTACCTCATGAACGCACGACCCAGTTACCTCATGAACGCACGACCCAGTTACCTCATGAACGCACGACCCAGTTACCTCATGAACGCACGACCCAGTTACCTCATGAACGCACGACCCAGCTACCTCAGGAACGCACGAGCAAAAGCCCAGGAACCGCGCGACCGATCACCCCAGGAACGACAGCTCGCCGAGCCGCCCCGACACCCGCGCCAGGTCCGCCCACCCGAGACCGGCGAACGTGACGGCGTTCACGTCGGCCCCCATCGTCACCAGCGCCCGGATCGTCCCCGCGGCCCCGCCGTGCCCGACCGCGAACAGCAGCGGCGTCATGCCCGCCGCGTCCCGGGCCTCCAGGTCGAGCCCGGCGGCGAGAAGGTCGAGGAGCAGCGTCTCGGCGTCCGGCACCCACGCGAGCAGATGCAGCATCGTCCGCCGGTTGCCGTCACGGAAGTACGGGTCGCCGCCCGCCGCCAGCCACGCCGACAGTGCCGGGGCGTCGCCGTGACGCGCCAGTCGTACCAACGCCGCATGACGCAACCGGAGCCGCTTCGGCAGCGCCGCCAGGGGGTCGTGCCAGCCCGCGTCCGCAGGCTCGGTGAGCCGCCAGGCACCGTCGCGGCGGACCCGGACGGGGCCCGTGTCCGGCACCGGCGACGGCGGCATGCACCGCAGCCCGGGGAAGAGGGCGGCGCCGACCAGCGGGTGCAGCGCGCCCGCCGGCAGCATCCCGAGGCGGACGAGGTCGACGTCGACGGGGCGTTCGACGAGCGGCGCCGGCAGCCGCAGCCCTGCCGCCTCGGGTGAGCCGCCGACCGTCGTGTCGCGGATCCAGGTGGTGTACGCCCCGTCGACGTGATCGATGAGCGCTTCCGAGGCCCCGGCCGACCGGATCGCGGCGGGCAGGCCGGTCAGGTCGAGCCGCCACGTCCCGCGGGCCGGCCCCCGCGACGGCGTGCGGACCGACGCGCGCAGGTCGGCCCGGCGCTGCAGGAGCGGCTGGAGGTCGAACCCGGCGAGCCGCCACGCCCCGATCCAGTCCCCGGCGTCCTGCAGCGTGATGACGTGCTCGGCGAGCCCCCAGCGCTCCGGCGGCAGCCGGTTCCCCGCGCCGTCGAGGAACGGCACCGGCCGCCCGCCGCCGAGGGTGCCGGTGCACCGGCCGTCCCACAGCGCCCGGCTGTACATCAGCGAACTCCGCGACGAGCCGGCCGGGACCGCGCCGTAGCGCAGCGACAACCGCTCGGGCTCGCGCCGCGACACGAACAGCGCGCGGGCGCCGTAACCGTTCAGGACGGTGACGGGCCGCGCCGGGTCGAGGTGCCAGCGCAGCAGGTCCGGCACGACGTGCCGCAGGTCGTCCTCGACCCGCGCCGCGACGTCCCGGCCGTCGCCGCGCCCGATCCCCGCCAGGTCGAGGTCGAGGTCGACGCGGGCCGCCGCGCACGCGCCCCGCCAGTCGCCGACGTCCCGGCGCTCGGCCACCGCCTCGATCATCCACGCGGGCACCCCGACCCGCCGCGTCCACCGCGCGGCCGCCAGCTCACGCCGCCACATCGAACACCGCCCCCACCAGGGCCCGCGTCATGTGCAGCCCAGCTCCTCCAGGGCCCGGATCGCCGCGGGTGTGCCGCCGAGGTCGAGGGCGTGCCGGAGCGGGGTGAGGCCGGTCTTGTCGCGGGCGTGCGGGTCGAGGCCCGCGTGCCGCAGCCGCGCGACGACCGGTCCGGGGTCCGGCAGCCACGCGAGCAGGTGCAGCAGCGTGCGGCCGTGGTGGTCGCGCAGGTGCGGGTCGAGGCCGGCGTCGAGCCACGCGGCGATCGCCGGCCCGTCGCCGTTGACGGCGTGCAGCACGATGTCGCGGCGGCGCAGGCGCAGCGCCTTCGGCGTCCACGCGTCGGGGTCGCGCCAGCCGGCCCGGGCGGCGAAGCACCCGCGCAGCGGCGCCCCGCCGAGCGCCCGCAGCGCCAGCTCCCGGCGGGTCTCGTCGGGGGTGTGCTCGTGCCCGCCGAGGATGTGCCACTCGCCCTGGCAGCGGACCCGGACCGGCGCCATGTCGGGGACGGTCTCGGGCGGCCCGTCGAAGAGCCCGGCGAGGCCGGGGAAGAGCGCGTCGCCGACGAGCGGGTGGAGGTGTTCCAGCGGCAGGAGCCCGTGGCGTACGAGGTCGAAGTCCACCGCCCGTTCCGCGCGCACGACGGGCACCATCGGCGGCAGGGGCGACGAGGTGCCGTACCAGACCCGCAGGTCGGCGTCGACGGTCAGCGAGGTGTCCGGGGAGGGCCCGAGCGGGACGCCGGCCCGGGGGCGTCCTCCGGCGAAGACGGCGGCGACGGCGGTCCGCAGCCCGGCGAGGTCGTGCCGGCGGTCGCGCAGCGCCCTGCCGACCCAGTACCCCTTGCCGGTCGTCGCGAGCAGCGGCCCGACGTCGAACCCGGCGAGGGTCCAGGCGGCGGCCCAGTCGCCGGCGTCCTGCAGGGCGATGATCCGCTCCGGGCCGCCCCACGCCGCCTCCGGCAGGCGGTCGCCGGACGCGGTGAGGAACGGCAGGTGCCCGTCGTAGCCGCCGCACCGGTCGAGCAGCTCGCCGGTGCGCCGGCTGTCCCACCGCTCGCGGGCCCCGTCGAGCGAGCACCGCTGGTCGCCGTCGGGCTCGGCGAAATCGAGCTCGAGCCGCTGGCTGGGGGTGCCGGGGTGCCGCCGCCGGACCAGCAGCGCGTGCCGCCCGTGCACGGCGAGAGTCACCGGGCCGGCACCTTCTCCAGGCGCCGGTGCCTGGAACAGGTGCCAGCGCAGCAGGTCCGGCGCGAGGTGCAGCAGGTCGTCCTCGACCGCGGCGGCGACCGCGGCGCCGTGGTCGCGCCGGATCCGGGTCAGGTCGAGGCCGGCGTCGACGCCGGCCGCGTCGCACGCGCCGCGCCAGTCCCCGGCGAGCCGGCACCGCGTCGCCCGCTCGATCATCCAGCGGGGCACCGCGAACCGCCGCGCCGTGCGCAGCGTCCTCACCCCGACTGCAGCAGGGTTTTCAGTTCGGGGCGGCCGAACCGGTCCAGGGTGTCGGCGACGGAGACGCCGTTGTCGTCCTCGCCGTCCGGGTCGGCCCCGGCGGCGAGCAGGGCGCGGACGAGGTCGGCGGATCCGGTGTCGTACACGGCGGTCTGCAGCGGCGTCATGCCCCGCCGGTCGCGGGCGTGGACGTCGAGCCCGAGGCCGATCAGCCGGTCGAACAGGGTCAGGTCGTCCGGCGCCGCCATCAGGCCGCTGATGTGGTGCAGCAGCGTCCGGCCGTGCGGGTCGCGGGCGTGCGGGTCGACGCCCGCGTCGAGCAGCTCCACGACGCCGGGCAGGTCGCCCTGCTGGGCCCGCAGCATGAGGTCGCGGCGCAGCTCGTGCAGGGCACGGGGGAGCTTCGCGTGGGGTTCGCGCCAGTTCCGTTCGGCGGCGATGCAGCCGTGCACCTCGCCGCCGAGTGCGAGGAGGGCCTGCTCGCGGCGGCGCTCCTCGTCGGAGTGGGGGATCTCGAAGCGGCCGCCGGCCATCCGTACGTGATGCCACGCGCCGTCACGGCAGCGCAGCCGCGCCTCGGGCACCGCCGTCGCGCCCACCCGCGGCGAGGGTGCCTCGGCCTCGGGGAAGAACGCGGCGTGCACGAGCGGGTGCAGCCACGACACGGGGATCGTGCCGGTGCGGACGAGCTCGGCGTCGATGGGCCGCTCGTACGGGCGGGCGTCCAGGTGCCAGTCGGCGTCGCGGTCCCGGTAGCCGGTCCCCACCCACTCGCCGGTGAGCCGCTGGTCGTCGAAGCCGGTCAGCTTCAGCACGTAGTTCCAGCCGAAGACGATCCCGGCGGCGTCGGCGCGGCGGGCGCGGGCGGCGTCGAGGACGGCGCGGTGCTCGCCGAGGAACCCGCGCCACAGCCGCCGCAGGATCCGCGTGTTCCAGTGGCTGCCGTCGTCGGGCAGTTCGGGCACGTCGGCGCCGGCGGCCTGCCACGCCTCCCGGAACTGTCCGGCGTCGTGCAGCGCCAGGACCCGCTCCGTGTCCCCCCACGCCGCCTCCGGCAGCGGGCGGCCGGCCGGGTCGTGGAACGGCAGGTGCGTCCAGCCGCAGCCCTCGAGGAGCCGGCCGGACTCGCGGGCGTCCCAGAGGTGCCGGCGGGTCCGGTAGTCGTGCAGCGCGTGGAACGGCCGCGGGCCGTCGTCCCACTCCCAGTCGTCCCAGTCGTCGCTGTCGAGCGGCTCGTCGGTGGCGAACAGGCGCAGCCGCTGCGAGCCGAACCCGAGGCGGGTGCCGCCGACGTACAGCGCCGGCCCGTCGCCGGCCAGGTGCACGACCTGCCGGGCGTCCAGGTGGGTGTCGCCGCGGGCCGGTTTGCGCGGCAGGTGCCAGCGCAGCAGGTCCGGGGCGAAGTGGGCGAGGTCGTCCTCGAACTGCTTCGCCTGGCCCTCGTCGAGCTCGACGTCGACGTTGGCGGCGGCGCACGCGGCCCGCCAGTCGCCGGCGAGCCGGGCCTGCGTCGCCGCCCGGATCATCGACGGGGGCGTCGCCCAGCGCCGGATCCGCCGCCAGTTGCCGGCGCCCGCTCGGGTCAGGGTCGTCACCGGTACACGCTCACGATCTCGCTGCCCGGCTGGCTGTCGGCGGCCGGGAGCAGCGCGCTGATGGCCCGTTTCACGCGGCGCGGGACGTCCGGGCCGAGCGCGAGGCGGGTCAGGGCGGTCTGGGGGAGCGCCGCGAGGAGCGCCTTCGCGCCGCGGCCGCCGACGCCGGTGTGGCGCAGGTCGAGGCGGCGCAGCCGGGTGCCGGGCAGCGCGGCGGCGAGGAGCGCGGCACCGTCGTCGCCGACCAGGTTGTCGGTGGCGCCGAGCACCCGCAGCGACTGGGGCCGGCTCAGGTCCAGGCTGTCCAGCAGGTGCAGCCGCGGCGCGAGCGCGGCGACGGTGCTCGTGGTGAGCCCGTTGCCGCCCAGGCCCAGCGTCATGTCGCCGCCGTGCATCGCCTCGACGACCGGCAGGACGCCGTCGTCGCCCAGCCGGTTCGCGGCCAGGAACAGGCCGCGGACCCCGGCGTCGCGCAGCAGCCGCCGCAGGAGCGGACCCGCCGCCGGGCCGAGGCCGTTGCCGCCGAGGAACACCCGGGTCACCGGGGCGGGCCGGGCGGCGAGCGCGTCGACGAGCACCGCCAGGCCCGCGGTCGTCAGGCCGGTGTTGACGAGGTCGACGGTGTCGATGGTCGTGTTGCGGCGCAGCGTCTCCGCGAGCGCGGCGACCCCCTCGTCGCCGAGCGGGTTGCGCTTGAGCCACAGCGCCCGCACCCGGTCGTCGGCGGCGAGCCGCTCGAACAACGGTGCGGCGCCGGCCGCGTCGATCGCGTTGCAGCCGAGGTACAGCGTCTCGACCCGGTGCCCTTCCGGCAGGCCCTCGGCGAGGGCGGCGGTCCCCGGGGCGCCGAGCCCGTTGGTGCCCAGCAGCAGGTGCACGGCGTGCGGGGAGCCGACGACCCGGTCGAGGACCTGGGTGACGCCGGCCGCGCCGAGGCCCTGCTTGCACAGGTCGACCCGGCCGTCGGGCTGCAGCGTGCCGAGCGGGAAACGCTCGGTCTCCCGGACCGGATCGGGGTCGCGCAGCCTTTGGAGGAGGGGGGACAGGTCGGCGAGGTCTGCCTGCGGCACGGCCGGCACGGCCAGCACCGGGCACGCGATCTCCGGGGTGTCTACCACTGCACCACCTGGTAGTCCTTGAGGAAGACGCCGGAGATCCGGTCGCCGTGCACGCCGCGGACGATCGGGTCGTACACCCTGGCGGCGCCGTCGACGACGTCCAGCGGCACCCGGAAGCCGGCCTCGTGGAAGGCCTCCTTGGTGCCCTGCGGCCGCTCGTCGGTGACCCAGCCGGTGTCGACGCTGGTGACGTGGATGCCGTCGCGGGCGTAGTCCTCGGCGATCGTGCGGGTCAGCATGTTGAGGCCGGCCTTGGCCATGTTGGTGTGCGGGTGCCGGCTGGTCTTGTTGCGGCGGCTGAAGCTGCCCTCCATCGCCGAGACGTTCACGACGTACCGGTCGGGGTGCGGCGAGGCGAGCATCAGCGGGCGCAGCCGGGCGGTGAGCAGGAACGGCACGAACGCGTTGACGACCTGCACCTCCATCCACTCCCGCGGGGTGACCTCGTGCAGGTGCAGCACCCAGCTGTTGACGGGGCGCAGGTCGAGCTGCTCACCGGTCTCGTCGACCAGGCCGGCGGGGAAGTAGTCCACTGTGGAGCGCAGCGCCGGGACCTGCGTCGCCGGGACGACGGGGACCGCCGCCCCCAGGGCCTCCCGCTCGGCGGCCCGCAGCGAACGGTGGTACTCGTACGGCCGGGAGATGGTCTGGGCCGCGTTGTTGACGAGGATGTCGAGGTGGCCCCACTGCTCGGTGACCGCGTCGACGAGGCCCACGACGGCGGGCAGGTCGAGGAAGTCGACGCCGTGCACCCGCAGCCGGCCGCGCCAGTCGGTGAAGTCGCTCTCCGCGGCGAACCGGCGGGCCGCGTCGTGCGGGAAGCGCGTGGTGACGACGACGTCGGCGCCGTCGCGCAGCAGCTTCAGCGCCGTCTGGTAGCCGATCTTGATCCGCCCGCCGGTGACGAGCGCGCGCCGGCCGCGCAGGTCGCAGCGGGCCGTGCGGCGGGCCGTGTTGCCGGTCGAGCAGGGCTGGCACATCAGCGGATACGCCCGGTTGACCGTGCGGTAGTGCCGCTTGCAGACGTAGCACCGCCGGGCCCGCAGCAGCTCGTCGTCCTGCTCCGTGCCCCTGGTCAGCACCCGCACGTCGTGGGCGGCGCTCTCCGCCTTGCGCGCGCTCTTCTGGTGTTTTTTGCGGCTCTTGTACGAGCTGACGACCGCCTCACGGACCGCCTGTGCTGACGGGTCGTCGTCGTCCGCGCCGTTGAGCGCGGCGAGCACACGCAGGCACGCCGCGACGTCGGAGGGGTCCAGACGAGGCACCGGCAGAGCCTAGCCCCTGTCCGCAAGGAAGCGTGTGGGTGGACCGGCCGGAATCGAACCGGCGTCCTCCGCTCTGGCAAAGCGGTGCGTCGACCTCTGCGCTACGGCCCACCGGGGACGAGCATAGAGGGGCAGGGCCGGTCGGAATCGAACCGACGTCCTCCAGCTTGCTGAGCGGGCGCGACGACCTCTGCGCTACGACCCTGCCGGCGGGTAGCTTAGTACCCTCGTGCGCGGCTGGTAGAGCTGGTGCAGCACAAAGGTGTTGCCGTCGGGGTCGGAGAAGCTCGTGACCCGCGAGAACGGCCCTTCCTCGATCGGTCCGTCGAAGATGATGCCCCGCTCGGACAGCTCCTCGAAGGTCCTCTCGATGTCGTCGGTGTCCAGCACGATGCCGCGCAGCGAGCCCGCGGGCATGGTCTCGAACCAGGTGACGAGCGTGAACGCGGTCTGGCCGTGCTTCGGGGCCACCTCGACCCACCGGCGGTCGCCGGAGTCGTTGTCGCTCACCAGCTCCCAGTCCAGCGCGTTGACGTAGAAGTCGCGTGCCCGGTCCTGGTCGCTCACCGGGATGGACACGATCTGCACGTGATCGATCGGCATGCCTTGCAGGGTACCGCCGGATGTGTCCGTCTCGTGGCGAATTGCCCCTCTTAGAGCAGCACCCATTCCGTGTGGACGGGCGCACCGTCGGCCGGCTCGCACCGCAGTCGTACAGACGCCGCGACGACACCCTGGAAGCGGAAACGCCCCTCGTCGTCGACGTCGGTCTCGTGGCTGCCCGTCGGGGACTCCAGGACGATCCTGGCCGGCACCGCGGGGGACACCGTGCCGACCACCTCGACGGCGCCCGCGCGGGTCGTCGCCTGCACGTCGATCGTCAGCGAGCCGCCGAAGAACGACAGCAGCCGCGGCGAGCCGCCACCACGGACCGCGACGAGCCGCTCCCGCGCCGAGTCGGCGGTCAGCTCGGCCAGGGCCGCGTCGGGGTCACGCCAGCCGATGCTGGCCCGGGCCGCCGCGAGCACGTCGTCGGGGACCGGGTCGTGACGGCCCGCGATCTCGCGCAATGCCCTGAGCACCTCTTCCTCCCCGATCATCGGGTCGGCCCTGCCTGTGTCTGTGTCTTTGCCTGTGTCTCTGGTTTGGTCCGTCGTGGCCTCATGTCGTCGTCGAGCCCAATCTGCGTCGCAGCGTGCCGAGGCAGCGCTGCCGGGTCGGTCCGATGCTGCCGACCGGCACGTCGAGGGCCGCCGACACCTCGGCGTAGCTCGGCGGCGGGTCCGCGATGAGCACCCGCAACAACTGCTGGCAGGGGCCGGACAGCGAACGGAACTCGTGCCACAGCGCCTTGTCCCGCTCGTCGCGCAGCACCCCCGCGTCGAGCTCCTCGTCCTCGCCGGCGAGCGCGCCGCCGAGGATCCCGATGAAGTCGGTGGCCGCGCCGGCCGGCACGTCCCGCCCGCCGCGGCGCAGCAGCGCGAGCGCCTCCCGCCGGGCGGTGGTGGCCAGCCACGAGCCGAGCCGGTCCGCGTCCCGGACGTCGGCGACGTGCTCGACCAGCCGCAACCAGGTCGCCTGGCTGACGTCGGCGGCGTCGGAACGGCCGAGCTGGAAGCTGCGCGCGACCGACCAGACAAGGTTGGCATATCTGTCCACGATGGACTCCCAGGCCTTCTGGTCGCCGGTGGCGGCCGCCCTCAGGAGCTCGGCGTTTTCAGGCTCAGCCATGGTCTCGAAGGCTATCATCGCGCCCTGCCGGTGACGGGGTGCGGCGACCTGCGTGCCGCACCCCGTCACCCCCCTCCCCCTGGTAATGCTCCCGGTGTGGCACCGCTGTCCCCTGCCGTGGCGCATGCGATCACGCCAGCCCCGCGTAGCGGCCATACCGGCGGGACGCGCCGGCGATCACCGCCTCCGCCGCCAGCCGGGCCGAGCCGGCACCGGGTAACGCGTCGGCGATCGCCGCCGCGACGAACGGCGCGGCGAACGAGGTCCCGCTCCACCGCGCCCAGCCGTCGCCGAAGTCCTCGTGGTGCACGAACGTGCTGGTGACGTCGGCGCCCGGCGCCACGAGCGTGATCCACGTGCCGGTGTTGCTCCAGTCGCTGATCCGCCGGCCGTCGTGCGCCGCGACCGCGACCATCCGCCGCCGCCACGACACGCTGGTCCCCGCATACGCCGCCGGCCAGAACGGCCGGTCGTGCTGCCCGTCGTTGCCGGCCGCGGCGACCACCACCCGGTCGCCGCTGCCCAGCAGTTCCGTCAGCGCCGCCGTCAGCAGGACCGGCGGCCGGTCGTCGAGCGTGTAACCGCCCAGCGACAGGTTGATGATCTGATGGTCGTACGCCTGCCGGAGCCCCGCGATCAGGTCGGTCTCCCGGCACACCCCGTGCGTGTCGACGATCCTCACCACCCGTGGCCGGACGTGTGCGGACCTGGCGACCAGCACCCCGGCGACGAAGTTGGCGTGCCCGACGTCACCGTCGCGCACCTCGTCGTCGCCCTGGATGCTGGACTCGAAGTCGTCGGTGACATACCGGTCCTTGGGCAGCGGGCTGTTGAGCCACACCCCGGTGTCCAGCACCAGCACCCCGACCTCCGGCACCGCACGGTCACGCACCGTGAGGCGCCCCGGCGCCGCCGGCCGCGGCGGGCCATACGGCCCCGCGTGCTCGAACGGCGTCGACACGAACACGTGATTCGGCCCGGCGGCCACCCTGGTGTCACCGGCCGCCTCGGCCTGGACCCGCACCCGCCTCGCGGCACGCGCGACGTCCAGGCCAGGCAACCGCACCCGCCGGAACCCTTCCGGGACATCCCCCTCCTCCACGATGTCCCGGACGGTGAAGCCCTGCTCCATGAACGCCTGACGAGCGGTGGCGAAGTGGTCGTCGAGCACCAGGAGCTCGTCCGCGACGAACCGCACCGGAGTGCCGTCCGCCCGGTCCTCGCGACGCACCCACCCCAGCCCGGCGAGCCTGCGGGCGCGACGCGACCGCCACTGCTCCGAACGGGCGTCCGCTGGTGCCATGGGCTCTCCTCCTCACGTGGTCTGGAAACTAGAGGGAGGAAGTCGGCTTCCTGATACAAGAATCCCCGGCTGTTTTCTGTCGTACGTGGGCGGCATGATGATGGCCGTGGCGAGCAATGACCAGCAGACCGTGACCCGCGAGCTCACCGTCCTCGAAGTGACCGTCACCGGCCCCGCCGGTGAGGCGCGGTCACTGGTGCGGCCCGACGACACCGTGACCATCGGCCGCGACGCGGCCAACGACCTGGTCGTCGAGGGCACCCTGATCTCCCGCCGGCACGCCGAGGTGATCTGGAACGATGACGGTTGGTTCCTGCGCGACCTCGGCAGCCGCAACGGGACGTATGTCGACGGGGAGAAGGCCGCCTTCGTCGCCGCCGTCGACGGGGGAGCGGTGCACCTCGGCGCCGCCGACGGTCCCAAGGTCTCGTTCAAGGTCATCACGATCACCGAGCCGGTCCCCGCCGCCCAGCCCCCGGCGCAGCGGGAGGCCGCCCTGCACGACGCGGCGGCGCTGATCCGCCTCGGCCGCGGCCCTGACAACGACATCGTCCTCACCGACCTGCGCACCTCGCGCAACCACGCCGAGCTGCGCCGCACCCCGACCGGCTACGAGGTCGTCGACCTCGGCAGCCGCAACGGCACGTTCCACAACGGCAAGCAGGTCACCCGCCAGGCGATGCAGCCCGGCGACATGATCTCCATCGGCCGGCACGAGTTCATCTTCGACGGGATGCGCCTGCACGAGTTCGAGGACGCCGGCCCGTCCTCCCTCATCGCCGACGACCTCACCGTGCGCATCAAGGACGCGATCCTGCTCGACGACGTCAGCTTCGCCCTGGCGGAGGGCAGCCTGCTCGGCGTCATCGGCCCCTCCGGCTGCGGCAAGTCGACCCTGATCAAGGCCGTCGCCGGGCTGCGGCCCGCCACCCAGGGCACGGTCCGCTATGACGGCCGCGACCTCTATGCCGACTATGCCGAGCTGCGCTACCGCATCGGCATGGTCCCGCAGGACGATGTCCTGCACCGCCAGCTCACGGTCCGCCGCGCCCTGCGCTTCGCCGCCGCGCTGCGCTTCGCCGACGACGTGCCGCGCAAGGAGCGCCGCGTCCGCGTCGCCGAGGTGCTGCGCACCCTCAACCTCACCGAGCGCGCCAAGATGCGCATCGACAAGCTCTCCGGCGGCCAGCGCAAGCGCGTCTCGGTCGCGCTGGAGCTGCTGACCGAGCCGTCGCTGCTGTTCCTCGACGAGCCGACGTCGGGCCTCGACCCGGCGCTCGACAAGGAGGTCATGGAGGAGCTCCGCGACCTCGCCGACAAGGGCCGCACCGTGGCCGTCGTGACCCACAACGTCATGCACCTCGACCTGTGCGACCGCGTCCTCGTCCTGACCGTCGGCGGCCGCATGGGCTATTTCGGCCCGCCCGGCGAGCTGCTCTCCTTCTTCGGCGCCGAGGACTACGCCGAGGTGTTCCGCGAGGTCACCACCAACGCCGACCACTGGATGCGGACGTATCGCAGCTCGGAGCTCTACACGAAGTACGTGACGGCCCAGATCGCCGAGGCGCCGCTGCCGAAGCCCGCCGCGGTCGAGCGGGTCACCGTCCCGAAGCCCCGTGACCCGGCTGCTTCGGAGCCCGCCGCCGGGGGCGTTGTCGAGTCGCCGACTGCTGAGCAGACCATGCCGCAGCGGCCTGCTCCCGCTCCGGCTGCTTCGTCTGCTGCTCCCGCTTCGTCCGCTGCTTCTGCTGCTTCTGCTGCGCCGGCCTCGCCTGCGGGGAAACCGGCGCGGGCGGTCGGGCGGGCGCGGGTCAAGCTCGGCGGCGCGTCACTGCGCAGCAGGGCCCTGCACCCGGCGGCCCCGGTCCGGCAGTTCCTCACCCTGTGCCTGCGCATGTTCTGGGTCATCGGCGCCGACCGCGGCCTTGCCCTGTTCACCTTGGGTCTGCCGCTCGCCCTGGCCCTGCTGACCCGCACCGTCCCCGGTGACAACGGTCTCGCCCCGGGCACGGGCAGAATCAGCCTCGAGGCCCAGCGCCTCCTGGTGGTCCTGGCCGTCGGCGCCGCCTTCCTGGGCACCGCCGCCGCGATCCGCGAGATCGTCAACGAGGCCACCATCTACAAGCGCGAACGCGCCGTCGGCCTCTCCGCGGGCGCCTACCTCGCTTCGAAGGTCTTCGTCTTCTCCATCATCATCGTCGCCCAGACGGCCCTCTTCACCTGGCTGGCCCTCCTCGGCAAGAACCCGCCCAAGGCCCCCCTGATCTTCCCCGAGCACTGGCTCCTGGAGATCAGCATCCCCGTCGCCCTGGTCGCCCTCGCCTCCATGGCGTTCGGCCTGCTCGTCAGCGCCCTCGCCAAGACCACCGAGCAGACCACCCCCGTCCTGGTCGTGGTCGTGATGGCCCAGCTCGTCCTCTCCGGCGGCCTCTTCGAGCTCCAAGGCCAGACCGTCCTCCAGCAGATCGCCTGGCTCTTCCCCACCCGCTGGGGCCTGGCCGCCGGCGCCTCCACCGTCGACCTCACGTCGATGATCCCCTTCGACGACACCCTCTGGGCCCACAACACCGGCGCCTGGTGGCGCTCGGTCCTGATCCTCCTGCTCCACATCACCGCTCTGATCGCCCTGGCCCGCCTGGCCCTCCGCCGCCTGGAACCCGGCCGCCAGTAACCCCCAACCCAAGCCCCGCCGTCCATCCCATCCACTCCACTCGCTGCCCCACCGCCCCCCACCCAGCCCCGCCGCGCCCAGCCGCGCCCAGCCGCGCCGCGCAATGGTTGGCGGGCCTGGGTGAGGCGGGGCCGGGCAAAGCCATGTCGCCCGCCGCCCTCGCCGCGGTCGGTGAGCAGCCTCCGGACGCAGCCGTCGTGTGACTCCGCCTGGGTGCGGCGCCGCTCACCCAGCCGCCGCGTCGCGTCGCTGGCCGCTGCGCGGCTCCGGCTGGGCGTGTGGCCCTGGTTCGGCGTGGCTCTGGTCGAGGGCCGCGCCGCTTCGTCGGCCGCTGTGTGACTCTGGCCGGGCGTGACTTGGTTGGCCGTCGCGCGCTTTGTTGGCCGCTGTGTGGCTTGAGTGTGGTGTGGCGTGGCTTGGTTGGCCATTGCGTGTCTCTTCGGCCGGCTGCCGTCAACTACCGCGTGGCGTGGCTGGGTGCGGCGGTGCTGGGTGCCGCGGGCGGAGTCACTTCGCCCGCCGCCCTCGCCGTGGTCGGTGAGCCGCCTCCGGGCGTGGCGGCCGTGTGACTCCGCCCAGGTGCGGCGTTGCTCACCCGGCCGCCGCGTCGCGTCGCTGGTCGCTGCGTGGCTCCGACTGGGGGTGGCTCTGGCTGGGCGGCGCTGGCTGAGCGTGGCTTGGTTGGACGTCGCGCCGCTTCGTCGGCCGCTGTGTGACTCTGGCCGGGCGTGGCTTGGCTGGTCGTCGCGCTTTGTCGGCCGAGGTGTGGCTCTGGCTTGGGCGCGGCGGTGCTGGGTGCCGCGGGCGGAGTCACTTCGCCTGGCGCCCTCGCCGTGGTCGGTGAGCTGCCTTCGGCCGCAGCCGCCGTATGACTCCGCTCGGGTGCGGCGTTGCTCACCCGGCCGCCGCGTCGCGTCGCTGGCCGTTGCGTGGCTCCGGCTGGACGTGGCTCTGGCTGGCCGTTGCGTGGCTCTTCGGCCGGCTGCGGTCAAACACGGCGTCGCGCGGCTGGGTGCGGCGGTGTCGGGTGCCGCGGGCGGAGTCATGTCGCCCGAAGCCCTCGCCGTGGTCGGCGGCTGCCTCCGGATACAGCCGCCGTGACTCCGCTCGGGTGCGGCGTTGTTTACCTGGCCGTCGCGTCGCCGGTCGATGTGTGGCTACAGGTGAACTTGCTCAGCCGGCTGCTGCGTGGCTCTGGGCGTGGCTCTGGCCGTCGCGCCGCTTTGTCGGTCGCCGCTTCGCCCTGTGCGGTGTTTGCCGGATCGGTGTCCGGCTTCGACCTGCGTCGCCCGGGTTCGGTTTGTGGCACCTGTAGCCGCCCGGCGGCTAGGCGCACGACTTGGGGGCGTCGGCCGGGCAGCGACCTGTGGCAGCGTCGGCCGGGCGGCGCGGGGCAACCCGCGTGGTCTGGCCTGTGCAACTTCGATTTGATCCGTGCCGTCCCGCACAGAGCTGCGCTGTGCTGGGCCGTGCTGCTCCGTCTGTTCCGCACTGCGCTGGACCTTTGGTTGACAGTGCGCTGTTTAGGCTGATTCGTCACACTCGGCGTGGGGGCGTGGTCTCGTGTTGGGGGAGTGCGGGTTCGTCAGCGTGTCCTGTGTGGTGGCGGTGGTCGTGGCGGGTGGTGGGGGCGTAGATCGAAGGACGGATCTGGGTGTCACCGCGGCCGGGATTCTCCCTTGATCACCACGGCGGGCGGTGGCGTTGAGAGGAGGGGGTGCGGCAGTACGTTGGGGGTATGTCTGATGCGATCCGTGCCGAGACGGTGCACGTCGGTGACGAGAAGATCCAGGCCTACCAGGCCCGGCCGGTTGGGCCGGGGGCGTTTCCGGGGGTTGTGGTGATTCATCACCTGCCGGGGTGGGACGAGTCGACGAAGGAGATGGTGCGGCGGTTCGCGGTGAACGGGTACCTCGCGATCTGCCCCAACCTGTTCTGGCGGGAGGCGCCGGGGGCGTCGCCGGATGATGCTTCGGCGTTCGTGCGGGGGCAGGGCGGGATTCCGGACGAGCAGATCATCAAGGACGTGCGGACCGCGGCGGACGCGTTGCGGGCGATGGACGGGCACAACGGCAAGGTCGGGGTGATCGGGCACTGCTCGGGTGGGCGGCAGGCGCTGCTGGTCGCGACGGCGATGCCGCTGGACGCGGCGGTGGACTGTTACGGGGCGTTCGCGTTGGAGCCGCCGGCGGCGTCGACGGGGCTGAAGATGACGTCGATCAAGGATCGGCTGCCTGACCTCGGGTGTCCGGTGCTCGGGCTGTTCGGCGACGACGACAGGAACCCCGCGCCGGCGGAGGTCGAGCGGCTCGCCGGGATCCTCGCCGAGCACGGCAAGCAGTTCGAGCGGCACAGTTACGAGGGGGCGGGGCACGGGTTCTTCTCGCCGGACCGGCCGGGGTACCGGCAGCAGGCGGCGGTCGACGGGTGGAAGCGGATCTTCGCGTTCTTCGACCGGCACCTCGACGGCAAGCGGCTGGAGGTCTGAGCATGTGCACGTACGACACCGAGACCGTCGAGATCGAGGGCAGCGCGAAAGGGCCGGACGGCTGGTTCGGGGTGACGCGGGCGGCGGTGTACGTCGACCACCCGCACCACGCGCCGTTCGGGCACACGCTCAACATCGACTTCGCGGACCCGGCGCGGGGGCCGGCGGCGCGGGTCGCGGTCGAGCTGACCGAGGAGGCGGCCAGGGCGCTGGTGGCGGCGATCCAGGCCGCGCTCGACCATGCCCCGGCAGGCCTGGCCAGCCGGAGCGCTCCGGTGTAAGCATCGAGGGATGGGCGCCTATCGCGACACGTACGAGCGCAGCCTCACCGACCCCGACGGCTTCTGGCGGGACGCCGCCGCCGGGGTCGACTGGGACCGCATGCCGATGCGGGTGCTGGACGGCGACCGCCCGCCGTTCTACCGCTGGTTCCCCGACGCGGAGCTCAACACCTGCTACAACGCCGTCGATCGGCACGTCGCCGCCGGGCGCGCCGACGAGACGGCCCTCATCTACGACAGTCCTGTGACGGGCACGCTCCGCTCGTACACCTGGCGCGAACTCAGACACGAGGTCGCCAGGTGCGCGGGAGCGCTGCGCGAGCTGGGGGTCGAGAAGGGGGACCGGGTCGTCGTCTACATGGCGATGGTTCCGGAGGCGGTCATCACGATGCTCGCGTGCGCGCGGCTCGGCGCGGTGCACTCGGTCGTGTTCGGGGGGTTCGGGCCGAAGGAGCTCGCCGCCCGCATCGACGACGCCCGGCCGAAGGTGGTCGTCGCGACGTCGTGCGGGATCGAGGGCAGCCGCGTCGTGGAGTACAAGCCGCTGCTGGACGCGGCGCTCGCCGAGGCCACCCACCGGCCCGACCGCTGCGTCGTCCTCCAGCGGCCGCAGGCCCCCGGCGTGCTGCAGGACTGCGACCTGACCTGGGAGGACGCCCTCGACGGTGCGGTGGAGGCGGCGTGTGTACCGGTGGCCGCCACCGACCCCCTGTACATCCTGTACACGTCCGGCACGACGGGCCGGCCGAAGGGCATCGTGCGCGACAACGGCGGGCACGCCGTCGCGCTGACCTGGTCGATGGCCAACGTGTACGCCACCGGACCCGGCGACGTGTTCTGGGCGGCGTCCGACGTGGGATGGGTCGTCGGCCACTCGTACATCGTCTACGGCCCGCTGCTCGCCGGCGCCACGACCGTCCTGTACGAGGGCAAACCCGTCGGCACCCCGGACGCGGGCGCGTTCTTCCGGGTCATCGAGCAGCACGGCGTGACGGCCCTGTTCACCGCGCCGACCGCGATCCGCGCGATCCGCAAGGAGGACCCGTCGGGCAGCTTCGCCGCCCGGTACAGGACGGACTCGCTCCGGACGCTGTTCCTGGCGGGGGAGCGGCTCGACCCGCAGACCTACGAGTGGGCCGGCGCCACCCTCGGCGTCCCCGTGGTCGACCACTGGTGGCAGACGGAGACCGGCTGGCCGGTCGCGGCGAACCTGCGCGGCCTGGAGCCGATGCCGACGAAGGCGGGCTCGCCGTCGGTGCCGGTGCCGGGCTTCGACGTGCGGGTCCTGCAGCCGGACGGCACGCCCGCCCCGGCCGGCGCCGACGGCGCGATCGTCATCGGCCTGCCGCTGCCGCCGGGCTGCCTGCCGACGCTGTGGCACGACGACGAGCGGTTCGTCGAGTCGTACCTGAGCGCGTTCCCCGACGTCTATCTGACCGGCGACGGCGGCCGGTTCGACGACGACGGCTACCTCTACGTCATGGGCCGCACCGACGACGTCATCAACGTCGCCGGGCACCGGCTGTCCACGGGCTCCATGGAGGAGGTCCTGGCCGCCCACCCGGCCGTCGCCGAATGCGCGGTCATCGGCGTCGACGACGAGCTCAAGGGGCAGGTGCCACGCGGGTTCGTGGTGCTGAAGGCGGGCATCGACACCGAGCACGAGGTCATCGAGCAGGAGCTGGTCGCGTCGGTACGCCAGCGCATCGGCGCGGTAGCCTCCCTGCGCCGCGTGCAGGTCGTGCCGGCGCTGCCGAAGACCCGCTCCGGCAAGATCCTGCGCAAGACGATGCGCGGCATCGCCGCCGGCGCCGACCCGGCGGTCCCCTCCACGATCGAGGACCCGTCGGTCCTGGACACCCTGCGCCCGATCCTGCGCCCCGAATGAGCGTCCCGTTGTATTCCGGCTTTACCGGGGCTCTTCCTCCGTGTGCTTCCGGCGCTGCCAGGCGCTGCGCTCTCGCGCTTTCGGCTCGGCCAGATGCTGCGCTCCCGCGCTTCCGGCTCTGTCAGGCACTCCGCGCCCGCGCGTTGCCGGCTCTGGCAGGTGCTCCGCGCCCGCGCGTTGCCGGCTCTGGCAGGTGCTCCGCGCCCACGCGATTCCGGCCTGTCGGGTGGTGCGCTCGCGCTATTTCCGGTTTATCAGGCGCTCCGCGCCCGCTAAACCGGAAATATCATCATTTGGCGTGCATCGAGCACGCTGACAGCGAACACGCTCACAGCGAACCAGGGCTCCCTTCCCGGGGTGCGATCACTACGGTCGAGGAAAGCCCCGGGAAAGGACGCCGCTCATGGCAGACACGCAGATCCCCTTCGACAGCGCGGTGTTCGACCGGCTGCTCACCAAGCGCATCATCGTGCTCGGCACCGAGGTCAACGACGAGAGCGCCAACCGCATCTGCGGCCAGCTGATCCTCCTCGCCGCTGAGGACAACGAGAAGGACATCAGCTTCTGGATCAACTCCCCGGGCGGCGTCATCAGCGCCGGCCTGGCCATCTACGACACCATGCGCTTCGTCCCCAACGACGTCTCGACCGTCGTGATGGGCATGGCCGCCTCGATGGGCCAGTTCCTGCTCAGCGCCGGCACCCCCGGCAAGCGCTACGCCCTGCCCCACTCCCGCGTGATGATGCACCAGCCCTCCGGCGGCATCGGCGGCACCGCCTCCGACATCGCCATCCAGGCCGAGCAGATGCTCTTCACGAAGAAGACCATGCAGCGCCTGATCGCCGAGCACACCGGCCAGACGTATGAGCAGATCGAGGCCGACTCCGACCGCGACCGCTGGTTCACCGCTCAGGAGGCCGTCGACTACGGCTTCGTGGACAAGGTCGTCGCGGGAGCGGAGCAGCTCGCGGTGAGCTGACCCACCCACCGTCGCCGCCCTGGCCCACGCCGACCCGCCCCGCAGAGGCAACGTCGCGCAACGGGCCAGGGCCGCGCGGACCGGTCCGCCCACGGCAGGTCGAGCCGGTTCGGGGCGAGGTTGGGCTCGTTCGGCTCGGGCGTGAGGTCCAGCTCAGGGCGGGTCAGCTCCGCACGGGCTCG
>NZ_JBFANF010000026.1:92752-158668 GCF_040674675.1 Dactylosporangium sp. NPDC049742
GTTCGGCGTGGGTTCAGGTCTGGGAATGGTCCGGGTGGTGCGGGTGTCGGCTTGGGTCGGCTTCGCACGGGTTTGGTTCGGCGTGGGTTCAGGTCTGGGAATGGTCCGGGTGGTGCGGGTGTCGGCTTGGGTCGGCTTCGCACGGGTTTGGTTCGGCGTGGGTTCAGGTCCGGGTGGTGCGGGTGTCGGCTTGGGTCGGCTTCGCGCGGGTTTGGTTCGGCGTGGGTTCAGGTCCGGGTGGTGCGGGTGTCGGCTTGGGTTGGCTTCGCGCGGGTTTGGTTCGGCGTGGGTTCAGGTCCGGGTGGTGCGGGTGTCGGCTTGGGTTGGCTTCGCGCGGGTTCGGTTCGGCGTGGGTTCAGGTCTGGGAATGGTCCGGGTGGTGCGGGTGTCGGCTTGGGTCGGCTTCGCGCGGGTTTGGTTCGGCGTGGGTTCAGGTCCGGGTGGTGCGGGTGTCGGCTTGGGTCGGCTTCGCGCGGGTTTGGTTCGGCGTCGGTTCGGGTCTGGGAATGGTCCGGGTGGCGCGTGGGTCGGCTCGGCTCGTATCAGCTCGGCTCGGCTCGGGTCAGCTCGGGTCGGTTGGCTCGGGTCGGTTGGCCGCGGGGCGGGGCGGGGTCGGTTGCGGGATGGGGATGTGGGGGGCAGGTGGGAGTGGCGGGTCGGGGCAGGGTGGGCTTGGTCTCGCGCGGGGGCTGAGGGCGCGTTTAGGCTGCCGGGCGTGAGCATCGAACGTGAGGTCGCGCCCGGGCAGGTTGGCATCGACGCGAAGCGGCTGGCTGGGCTGGACGAGCACTTCGCCAGGTACGTCGACGACGGGCGGCTGGCCGGGTGGCAGCTGGTGGTGAGCCGGGACGGGCGGGTGGCGCACGCGTCGGCGTACGGGTGGCGGGACATGGAGGCCGGGCTGCCGGTCGAGCCCGACACGCTGTGGCGCATCTATTCGATGTCGAAGCCCGTCACCTCGGTCGCCGCGATGATGCTCTGGGAGGAGGGCCGGTTCGAGCTGACCGACCCGATCAGCAGGTGGCTGCCCGAGTTCGCGGCGCCGCGGGTGTACGACCGGGGGTCTGCCTCCGCGCCGTTCACCGTGCCGGCGGTCGAGCCGATCCGGGTGTGGCACCTGCTGACGCACACGTCGGGGCTCACGTACGGGTTCCTGCAGACCTCGGTCGTCGACGCGCTGTACCGCAAGGCGGGGTACGACATCCTCGCCAAGACGGGCGTGGACCTGGCGCAGGCGAGCCGGGACTGGGCGGCGCTGCCGCTGCTCTTCCAGCCCGGCACCGGGTGGGGCTACGGGGTGTCCACCGACGTGCTCGGGCGGCTCGTCGAGGTGGTGTCCGGCCAGAGCCTCGGCGACTTCCTGCGGACCAGGATCTTCGAGCCGCTCGGCATGGCCGACACCCGCTGGTCGGTGGACCCGGCCGGTGACGACGCGAAGCGGCTCGCCGCGCTCTACGTGCCCAGCCCCGCCAGTGGCAAGGCGACCAGGTTCGACGCCATCGGCAAGTACGCGCTGGAGGAGCCGGCCATGCAGTCCGGCGGCGGCGGGCTGATCTCCACCGCCGCCGACTACGACAGGTTCACCGCGATGCTGCTGCGGGAGGGCACGACGAGCCGGGACGGCACGGCGGGGGAGCGGTTGCTGAGCAGCCGGACCGTGCGGTTCATGACCCGCAACCACCTGCCCGGCGGGGTCGACCTCGACCGGCTGCAGACGGGCGGGTTCGCCGAGACGACGTTCGAGGGGATCGGCTTCGGGCTCGGGTTCGCCGTGGTCCGCGACCCGGTCCCGGCCAGGACGCCGTCGACGCCGGGCACGTACTACTGGGGCGGAGCGGCCAGCACCGCCTTCTGGATCGACCCCGCCGAACGGCTCACCGTGGCGTTCTACACGCAGCTGCTGCCGTCGAGCACCCACCCGATCCGGCCGCAGCTGCGCCAGCTGATCTACTCCGCCCTGACGGACTGACGGCTACTTGAAGGTCAGGCTGCCGCCGCCGGTGATGACGTGCACCTTGTGCACGGAGGCCGCGTCGGACTTCACGGTGCCGGACTGCTTCCCGCCGTCGAGCTGGACGTCGAGGGCGTAGCCGTCGGCGGTGAGCTTCAGCGCCACGTCGCCGCCGCCGCTGTCGAGGTCGATGCGGTCGGGGGACTGCGTGACGGCCACGTCGACGGCGCCGCCGCCGGTGCGGGCGGTCAGCTCCGGCGGGGCCAGGCCCGCCCCGGTGAGCGCCCCGCCGTCGGTGGACACGTCGATGATCCCGGTGAGGCCGGTGAGGGAGACCGTGCCGCCGGCGCTGTCGAGGCGCACGCTGAGCGTCGACGGGATCTCCACCGTGTACGCGATCGAGCAGTCGCCGCTCGCGCAGCCGGTCGACGCGAGGACCAGCTCGCCGCCCTCGACGGTCTGCTTGCGGCCGGGCTTGTCGGCCTTGAAGGTGGACGTCTCCGTCACCTTGATCGTGGGGCCGGAGCCGACCTTCACGGTGATCGCGCCGCCCGCGCTGTCGATCTCGACGACGCTGACGTCGTCCTTCACCTCGAACGCGTTGGTGGCCGTCTGCGCGCCGCCGCCCTTGCCGCCGGTGGAGGGCGAGTCCCCCGAGGAGCCGCAGCCGGCGAGGGACGCCGGCGCCGCGAGGGCCAGCAGGGTGGCGAGGGTGAGGATCCGGGGTGACTTCACGGAGGTCAGCTTCGCACGACCGGCCGGGCACCGTTCGGTAGGGTCGGTGCCATGAATCTCGTCGATGCCGCGTATCAGCGTGCCGAGACCAGTGGCTTCCCGATGTCCTGCGAACAGCCCGTCGGCCGGCTCCTCGCCGTGCTCGCCGCGAGCCTTCGCCCCGGCGGCCACATCCTCGAGCTCGGCACCGGCGCCGGGGTCGGCGTGGCCTGGTTCGTCGCCGGCCTGGGTGAGCGCACCGACGTGACCGTGACCTCCCTCGAGCTGGACGAGAAGGTGGCGGCGGTCGCGGCGGGCGCGACCTGGCCGTCCTATGTGGACCTGCGGGTCGCCGACGCGCTGGCGTTCCTGCCGGCCGCCGTGGGCATGTTCGACCTGATCTTCGCCGACGCCCAGGGCGGCAAGATCGAAGGGCTCGACCTGACCATCGCGGCGCTGCGGCCGCGCGGCATCCTCGTGGTCGACGACATGCGGGTCGTCGACGACTGGCCCGAGGACTTCAAGGCCCGCCAGGCCGGCGTGCGCCGGATGCTGACGCAGCACCCCGACCTCGTCTCCGTGGAGCTCGACCACGGCTCCGGCATGGTGGTCAGCACCCGCCGCTAGGTTCCGTTTGTGCTGCTCATGGGCGGGTATGCGGACGTCAGTCAGGCTGCGCCCAGGAGGAGACCCGATGTCCACCGACGCGATCGTCGTGCTGAAGGAAGACCACAAGAACGTCAAGCGGCTGTTCAAGGAGTTCCAGGCGGCCGAGCACGGACCGGCGGGGGCGAAGGGGCGGATCGTCAAGCAGATCCTGGCCGAGCTGACCGTGCACACGTACCTGGAGAACGAGGTGATGTATCCGGAGGTCCGCCGGTTGGTGCCGGACCTCGACGAGGAGATCCTCGAGTCGTACGAGGAGCATCACGTCGCCGACGTGCTGTGCATGGAGCTCGCCAAGATGAAGCCGGACCACGAGCACTTCGATGCCAAGGTCACCGTCCTCATCGAGAGTGTCACGCGCCACATCGACGAGGAGGAGCACGGGTGGTTCCCGCAGGTCCGTGAGGCGCTCAGCCGCGCCCAGCTCCAGGAGCTCGGCGCCCGGATGCAGCAGCTCCGCCCGGACGCGCCGACGACCCCGACCGCGCCGAAAGCATTGAAGAAGACACTGGAGGCGATCCGCGGGTGACGGGACGGCCCGGGCGGGGTCATCCGACCGAAGGAGACGATTGGGCCGGGGTCTGCCGGTACCGTCGACAGCGATGAACGCCGTGGTGCTTGCCCTGCACGGGTTGCTCGTGGAAGGGACCGTCGAGACCGTCGAGCCGGTGCTCGTCGGTTGCCTCGTCGCGGCCGAGCCGCGGCTCGTCCTGGACGTGTCCGAGGTGACGGTGTGCGACACCGCCGGCGCGGCCCTGCTGGTGCGGGTCGCCGAGCTCGCCTGGCAGCGCGGCGGGGAGCTGCGCCTCGCCGCGCCGTCGCCGGCGATCCGGTCGTGGGCGCAGGTCGCCGCCGGGATGGACGGCATCGCCGCCTTCGCCAGCGTCGAGGGCGCGGTCGAGGCGGACCCGCGCGACCTGCTCGCGGCCCCGGTCGGGGCGAGCGGGCCGGCCGCGTGCGTCGACGAGCCGGTCTACCCGCAGCGCCGCCGCCCGCGCTGGCGGGTCAACCCTTCGGCCCGCGGACGATCACGCCGAGGTCCCGCATCACCGCGTCGGTGAGGCCCGGCAGCTGCGCCGGCTCGATCGTCACGCCGCGCAGGCTGCTCACGCCGCTGACCTCCGACAGCTGGTTGCCGCGCAGGTCGGCGCCGCGCAGGTCACAGCTCTCGAACGACATCTGCCGCAGCCGGCAGCCGGACATCGCCGCGTGCGGCAGGACGCAGTCCCGGAATACGGTGTTGACCAGGACGCATCCGACGAATCCGGTCGGACCGATCGTCGTGATGTCGTCGAGGTTCGCCGCGTCCAGCCGGCAGCCCTCGAAGAGCACGTCACCGAGCCGGGACTCGGCGATGTGCGCCCAGGTGAGCTTGCAGTTGACGAAGTGGACCCGCTCGAACGTCAGGCCGGTCAGCCGCGCCGCGGTGAAGTCGACCTTCTCGAAGCGGCAGCCGGAGACCGTCACGTCCTCCCACACGACCCCGTTGAGGTCGAGATTCTCCAGGTGGGAGCGGCGCAGGCGGGCGTCGATGAGCGTGGTCCGGATGGCGCGCCCGGTCTGCACGTGGGCATCGTTGAGGTTGCCTCCCCACGGCGCGCTGACGGGCTCGAGCTCACCCTGGTCGATGACGGGGAGATCGATGTCGAGTTCGTGCACGGTCCGCAGTGCCACGCACCTCACCGTACACACGTAGGCTGATCAGTCATGAGCGGTACGGAGCACCGTGCAGGGACCGCGAATCGGGGTGGCGTGAATGAGCGGCCAGCGGAGCGGCTTGGGCCGCTCATCAGGATGGCAGGTTGGGCTCGGGCCGGCGCCGGAGCGCAGCGGAGGTGCTGGCGTGAGTGAGGCAGCGGTCGGGCAGCGGCGGGTCGACGGGCGCACGCTGCGGGCCGAGCGGACCCGGCGGGCCATCGTCGACGCGCACCTCGCGCTGCTGGAGGAGGGTGACCTCAAGCCGACGGCGGAGCGGATCGCGGAGCGGGCCGGGGTGTCGCTGCGGGCCTTGTGGACCAACTTCAAGGACATGGAGCGGCTGTTCGCCGCGGCCGGCGCGCGCCTGATGGAGCGGCAGACCGCCGAGCACCGGCCCGTCCCGCCGGACCTGCCCCTGCCGCGGCGGATCGAGGCGTACTGCGAGCAGCGGGCCAGGCTGCTGGAGCTCATCGCCCCGGCGGCGCGGGCGGCCCGCCTGCGGGAGCCGTTCTCCGCGGCGCTGCGGCACAACCGGACCTGGTACGTGACGAACGCCCGCGACGAGCTGGAGAAACTCTTCGCCGAGGAGCTGGACCGCACCGGCGACAGCCGGGAGGAGACCCTGCACGCGCTCACGGTGGCGACGACCTTCGCGTCGTGGTCGATGCTGCGCGACGAGCTGCACCTGGACGTGCCCGCCGCGACCGGGGTGCTGCGCCGCGGGGTGACGGCGTTGCTCAGCGCGACCGAGGCATAAGTTTCGCTTAGATCGTCGTGAAATCGGCATCGCTGGTTGGGTCCGGCGGCGGCGCGACTCATAGGCTTCGGTGCGGTTGAGTCGTCTGTGCCTCAGGAGGCAGCTGGTGTCCGCGTTCGGCCCGTACGACGCCCGCAACACCGAACCCGCCCGTCCCGCCTACGGCGGCGCCCCGCAGGGCGACCCCCGGACGCCCTACGGCGATGGCCGGGACGCCGGCTTCGGCAGCGGCTACGGCCCCGGCCCGGGCGACGGTTATGGCCCGGGCGACGGTTACGGACCGGGCGACGGTTACGGCTACGGGAGCGCGCCGTACGGCGACGGCCAGGGCGACGACGCCGCGGACGCGCAGGGGCCCAGGCACCGCCGCGGCACCCGGCTCGCCGTGATCGTCGGCGTCGGGGTCGCCGCGCTGCTGGTGGTCGGCGCGACCGCGTTCGGCGGTGCCGTGCTGCTCGGCAACAACGGCGACACCGGCGACGCGGCCCGCACCTCCGTGGCGGGCGACGCGACCGGCGACCCGGCGAACGCGGTCGACCCCTCCGCCGGGGCCATGGACGCGAGCGCCACCCCCGAGGCCGCGGCCAGCAGCGCCGCGCCGCCGAGCGCCACGCCGACGAAGGCGCAGACCACGCCGCCCGCGAAGCCGAAGACGACCGCCCCCGCGCCCGGGAACCTCTCGTACGAGCAGCAGGTCCTCGTGATCGTCAACGCGGAGCGGGCGAAGGCCGGCTGCAAGCCCCTGGCCTACAACGCGAAGCTCGCCACCGCGGCCCGCAAGCACTCGCAGGACATGGCCGCCAACGACTACTTCTCGCACACGTCGCAGGACGGCACCAGCTTCGCGACCCGCATCACGAACGCCGGCTACAAGTGGTCCGGCGCGGCGGAGAACATCGCGAAGGGCCAGAAGACGCCCGCCGACGTCATGAAGGCCTGGATGAACAGCTCCGGCCACCGGGCCAACATCCTCAACTGCGGCCTCAAGGACCTCGGCGTCGGGCTGGCGTACCAGGGCAAGACTCCGATCTGGACCCAGGATTTCGGTAGCCCGAGATAGTGATCGTTACCGATCAGTGACCACCCAGTAGCGGAAAAGGACCGTCAAGCGGTTGCGTTTCGCCGCCCCGTTCGGCATCGTGCACATCGGTCAGTGCTTATGGTGCCCGGACGGATTACTCAGTTTCCCTCGCTCGGGTACGTACCCTCGAACCATCCCTCCTGGTGGTCCATCGAGCAAAGGGACATGATCGTGATCGGTGCTTCACTGCGGCGCCGGACCGCGGCGCTCTCCGCGGCGGCACTCATCGGCCTCGGCCTCTCGTTCGCCGGCGCATCGCCGGCCTCGGCCGCCGGGGTCGGCTACGTCCGCCTCGCGCACCTGTCGCCGGACACGCCCGCCGTCGACGTGTACCTGAGCTCGGTCAGCGGGTCGATGGCGACGCAGAAGTTCGACGCGGTCGGCTACGGCGTGGTGTCGAAGTACCTGCCGCTCGCGCCCGGCACGTACGCGGTCGCGATGCGCACCAAGGGCGCCGCCGCCGACAGCCCGCCGGTGCTGAGCACCCAGGCCACCGTCGTGGAGGGCAAGGCGTACACCGTGGCGGGCGTCGGCAAGTTCACCGACCTCGGCCTGCGGGTCATCCCCGACGACCTGGCGCTGCCCGAGCAGGGCAAGGCGAAGGTCCGCGTCGTGCAGGCGTCGGTGAAGGAGCCGCTCCTGGACGTGTCGATCGCGGGCGGCGCGAAGGTGGCGAGCGGTGTCCAGTTCGCCTCCACGACCGACTACCAGCTGGTCGACCCCGGCAGGTGGACGCTGCGGCTCACCTCGCCGAGCGTGACCACCGCCGCGACCACGGTCACCGCCCCGCTGCAGGCCGGCAGCGTCTACTCGCTGATCGTCCTGGACGGCAAGAACGGCCTCACCGCCCAGCTGCGCACCGACGCGACCAGCAACGGCGTGCCCGCGGGCGGCGTCGACACGGGCGCCGGCGGCACCGCGGGCGACCCGGACCGCACCGGCCTCTGGCTGACGTTCGGCTCCGCCGCGCTGCTGGTGGTCCTCGCCTCGGCCGGCCTGCTGGTCCTGCGCCGCCGCCACCGGGTCACGACCCAGCTCTGACGCACCGGGAACGGCACATGGTCAGGTCCGCGGGCCGGGTCGTCCGGCACCGCACGCCGCGGCGCCGGACCCTGACCCTCGTCGCCTGCGTCCTCGCGCTCGCCGCGCCGGTCATCGCCGGCGCGGCGACGCTCGTCGGCCGCCGGATCGACATCGACGCGGGCGAGTCGACCTGGATCGTCCCGCACCGCATCGACCTGGACCTGCCGGGCGGGACCGGGCAGGACACGCCGCCGACCCGGCTGCGGATCGCGTCGCTCGGGGTCGACACCGGCCTCGAGTCCCTCCAGGTCGACCCGAAGGGCGAGCTGCAGAGCCCCAAGGTGTACGACGAGGCCGGCTGGTTCGCCGCCGGCACCGTCCCGGGCGACCCGGGCCCCGCGGTCCTCGCCGGCCACGTCGACTCCCGCACCGGCCCGGCGGTCTTCTACAAGCTGCACGAGCTGAAACCCGGCGACCGGGTCGAGGTCCAGCGCGCCGGCGCGTGGCTCACGTTCAAGGTGACGGCCCGCGAGCACTACGAGAAGGCCAGGTTTCCCAGCGCCAAGGTCTACGGCCCGACGCCGCTGCCGGAGCTCCGGCTCATCACCTGCGGTGGCGAGTTCGACACTGCCAGGCACTCCTACCGCGAGAACGTGGTGGTCTACGCGGTGCTGAGCTGAAGCTCGGCAGGCGGGAGAAAAGTTTAAGGTCGGTGTGCCAGGTCGCCTCGCGGCGATAGGCGCATCACGGCTCCAGCCGAACGGTATTCCGTGAAGGCAGTGTGGTGAGGCCCGGGGACACACAGCACACCGACTCACCAAACAGTAGCGCGCCCACCACCCGCCGTCCCGTGATCTGCGTCTCTCACAACAAGGCCGGCTGCACACCAAGGCCGTCTCTCACCGCGAGACAGCGAGACAGCAAGGCCGGCTCTCACAGCAGGGCCGAGGACCGCCACAGGCGCTTGGCCGGGCCGGCGACGAGACCGAGCTCCTGCAGGTACGTCGTGATCCGCTCGGCGGACCAGCGCAGCGTCTCCCGGAACGCGGGGTTGCGCCACGCCACCGCGCGGGCCTCGGCCGGGTCGAGGCCGACCGCCGCGTACGCGCCCGGGTGGATCAGCGAGTGGGTGACGGTCCAGGCGGCCCGCCCGATCATCAACCGCGAGTAGGCCAGGCTGACGGGGCCGGCCCCGGCGACCTGCCGGGCCAGCTCGTCGCGGGCGTAGCGGATGTGTCGCGCCTCCTCCACGACGTGGATCCGCGACACCATCCGCACCAGCGGCTGGAGGCTGTCGTCGGCCATCGCCTCGCGCTGCAGGGCGTCCAGGATCTCCTCGGCGATGAGCGCGGCGGCGAAGGTCTGCACGCCGCCGGCGGTCGCGCCGAGGTACTTGCCCAGCGCGCGCTCCAGGGGAGCGGGCCGGTACGCGGGGGTGCCGAACGCCTCGATCATCCGGGCGAACATGATGGAGTGGCGGCACTCGTCGCCGATCTCGGTGAGCGCGTACTGCACGTGACCGGTGCGCGGGTCCTGGTCGCTGACGTGGCGCAGCAGCAGCCGCATGAGCAGCATCTCGAACCAGATGCCGACGCTGGCGATGCTCGCGACCTCGTGCTTGGACAGCTCGACGCGCTGCTCGCGGGTGAGCCCGTCCCACAGCGGGGTCCCGGCCAGCGACAGCCGGTGCTCGGGCGCGTACATGCGGCCGGGGTCCAGCGGCGCCCGCCAGTCGATGTCGACGTCGGGGTCGTAGGAGGTGCCGGCGGAGATCTTCAGCAGCCGCGCCGCGGTCGCCTCGCGCGCCGTCTGAGGGGTGTCGGTCGTCGGCATCGCAGCTCCCTTGACGGCTCCGGCAGGACTTGGTACTCATCAGTACCATGCCTGAGGAACCGCGACCGGTCAAGGCCGAGCTGCTCGTCGACGGCGCCGCCCACGCCGTTGAGCTGCACCTGAGCGGGCACTTCCAGCCGCTGGACGGCCGCTACCGCTGGGGCGGGCGGATGGCCGGCGGTCCGGCGGTGCCGGCGCTGGTGCGCGCGGGCCGCCGCGACGTGCTGCTGCGGTGCGCGCCCGCCGACGCCGTGCCGGCCCGCCTGCTGGAGATCGACCCGTGGGGCAACGTCCGCTTCGGCGGGACCGGCGCTCCGCCGTGCACCATGGAATGAAGAAGGAAGTCCGAACTCCATGGCACGCGGGGAAGGAATCCCGATAGGACGGCGGCGGAAACGTCGGGCGCCACGCCTCGGCCAGGCCCTCGGCAGCTGGCGGGCTGCTCGCGGAGGGTGGTCGACGGTGTGGCGCCCGGTTGACGCGGTCCCGGTGGCGCGGTTCGCGGTCGGTGGCTGTGCCGTGAGGCGCCCCGCTGGCAACGACGGGGCGGACCCATGGGCGGTCGCGAGGTCAGCGCCCCGCGAGCAGCCGACTGACGGCGTTGTCGACGTCCAGGTGGTCCGTCTCGTGCCCGCGCGGCACGACGCTGTACGTCCGGCGCAGGAACCGCACCAGCACGCTGCGTGGGACCTCGAACAGTGCGTTGCCGTCCGGCGAGGACAGGGCCAGTGCGACGAAGTCGCCGCGCGGGCCGTTCCAGGGCCAGACCCGGACGTCGCCGATGCCGGCGGGCTCGTCCAGGCCGGTGAAGAGCAGCTCACGCGCGAAGGACCAGCTGACCGGCTCGCCTCCCGCCGACTCGGCGTGGAAGAGGACGTGGACCGCGTACGGGTCGTTCGGGTCGTAGCGCAAGCTGGCTCGCACCGGCAAAGCAGTCGCGTCGGGCGCGACGAGTCGTAGGGATGTCTCGACCTCGACGGTCGATGGTCGGATAGCGCTCATGTCGTACTCCCCCCGGCACCGCTGCGGAGCATGCCGTGCCCCGCCTCTCTTATGTTGAGGCGATTCCCAGTGTTACGCGTAGTGATTCTACGATCTCACTCTGTAGTGTTTCTGGGCCCGATTTGCCGTCAACCGAACAACGTGCGCGCGATGTCCGGTTTTCAGTGCGTGACCGGGGTCCTTGACGTGACGTGTGGGCCGTACGTCAATTCATTCGGGTAACGTCCAGTGGTTCGTGGGAGTGACGGGTTATCCAGTGATGGGAACGGAAATTGCGCGACAGTGAGGCGGACGGGTCGGGCGTTACGCCTGATTCCGGACGGCTTGGCTCTCCCCAGGGTGACTTCCGGCGTGTCGCTGCGCCCGGCGGGCCCGCCGGAGCGGGTAATGAGCCCGATGCCGATCTGCGGGGCGTCCTCGGGTCCGGCAACCGGTGGCGGCGGATCGCCGACCGGATGCTGGGCTGGCGCGAGCGCCTCTACGCGACGCGGATCGGCCGCTTCGGCGTGAAGATCGTGGTCGCGTTCGCCGGCACGCTGGTCATCGCCGTCGGCGTGGTGCTGCTGCCGCTGCCGGGGCCGGGATGGCTCATCATCCTCGGCGGGCTGGCGATCCTGGCGATGGAGTTCCACTGGGCGCGGCGGCTGTTGATATTTACGAAACGGCAGTTGCAGCGCTGGACCCGCCTGGTACGGGAGGGTTCCTGGCTGGTGCGGATCGTCTCCGTCGGAGGACTGCTGCTCGTCGTTGGTGCGGCGTTGCTGCTGTCGCTCCGGATGCTCGCCTGACTTCACGACAGCGATCATGCGAGCGTCGGGGATGAGGCAAGCACATCCGGGCGGGGTGACTCGGCGGCCGGGTTCGCCGACCTTAACCGATTGTGCGCGTTTCATGTTGTATGCGTTTCGTGACGGTCTGATTCCACGCCGGGTGCGCGAAAACGGTACGGTGGGAGTAATGTCGCCCCGATCGGGGCGTACTATCCCGCTGAGTATCTTGTTCGTGTCCAAATGATGCGGCACGCACGTGTCGGTGATGCGGCACGCATTGGCAGCACCTGAAGAAAGGCCACTCATGGCGAAACGCGTCATCCACGAGCTGATCGACGACATCGACGGCAAGCCCGCCGCCGAGAGCATCGTGTTCGCGCTCGACGGCGTGCAGTACGAGATCGACCTGTCCGCGTCCAACGCGGCGAAGCTCCGCGACGCAGTCGCCCCGTTCGTCGCCGCCGCGACGAAGATCGGGCGGGGCGGCGTGGTCAGCACCGTGCGCGGCCGCGAGGTGCGCGGCCGGGGCGTGACCCGCGGCGACCGCGACCAGAACCGTGCCATTCGGGAATGGGCGCAGGCCAAGGGTATCGACGTTTCCGACCGGGGCCGGATCAAGCAGGACGTGGTGGACCGCTACCACGCCGAGGCCGGCCGCTAAACACGATCAACCGGCCGTGGATCAACGCCGGATCGGCACAGCATTTCCACGGGTTGAGAAACCGGTCGATGCAGCGTCGCATTCCGGTGAAAACGCGAACGAGCCGCGGCCCCGACGGGGTCGCGGCTCGATCACAATATGCGGCTAAGTGTCGCGCCCGGATGGACGGTGCACGGCAGCAACCGCTGCACGGCACCACCGCCCTCGATCGTCTCGGTCAGCTGGTCCACGGCCTGCCAGCCCATTTCCCGGCGCGGAATCCGCAGCCGGGTGATGCTCCCGTCGACCGGGGCCAGGCCGCTGGGCTCGCCGAGTGCCACCACCGACAGGTCCCCGGGCACCGCCAGCCCCCGCTCCCGGGCCGCCGCCACCAGCGCGACCGCGTCGGCGTACTCCTCCAGGAACACGGCCGTGAGCCGCTCCCGCCCGATCGCGTCCAGCCATCCGGTCGACGGCGGCGGCAGGTGTACGACTGCCGCCGGGCCGGCGGAGAAGAAGCCCCGCAGCCGGTCGGCGTGCGACTCCGCGGGCCCACCGGTCCCCAGGTAGCCGATCCGGGTGTGTCCGAGCCCAGTGGCCCGCTCGACCAGCACCGCCACCGCCGCGGGGTAGTCGGCGCCCACGTAGGGGACCGGCCCGCCGGCGTCGTCGCGCCGGCCGACGGACACGAACGCGTGCCCCTCGCCGACGAGCCGGGCCAGGTCGTCGCGGTCGACCCGCCGCCCGAGCAGGATCGTGCCGTCGGCGATCCCGATCCGGCTGTCGGCGTGGAAGATCCGCCGGCTGTCGGCCCGCGACGTGAAGAGCAGCAGGTCGCAGCCGACCTGCTCGGCCCGCTGCTCGATGCCGACGAGGAACGGGTGGTAGAAGTCCGCCGCCGTGCTCGGGAACACCGGCTCGTAGGTGAACACGCCCAGGATCCGGTTCCGCCCCGAGACGAGCCGCCGCGCCACCGGGTCGGCGACGTAGCCGGTGGCGCGGATCGCGTCGAGCACCCGTTGCCGGGTCTCCGGCGCGATCCGCACGTCGTCACCGGTGCGGTTGTTGAGCACCAGCGACACCGTCGCCTGGCTGACCCCCGTCATCCGCGCGATGTCCCGCTGCGTCACCCGTCTGCTCATGCCGCCGCCTTCGCTGCGCTCCGGCGTCGGCCTGAGCCAAGCGCTGTGCCTCTGGTTCGCAGCCATCCGCTGCGCTCCTGCCCGCTCATGCCGACGCCTCCGCTGCGCTCCGGCGTCGGCCTGAGCCAAGCGCTGTGCCTCTGGTTCGCAGCCATCCGCTGCGCTCCTGCCCGCTCACAGGCGAAGGTGTATCACCCTTTGAGCCCCGTGTGGGCGAGCCCCTCGACGAACTGGCGCTGGGCGAGCACGAACACGACCAGGACGGGCAGCGCGGTCAGCGACGCGGCGGCCAGCTGGACGTCCCACATCGGCCCGCCGTACGCGTCGACGTACTGCGTCAACGCCTGCGGCAGCGTGAACTTGTCCTTGCTCGACAGGTACACCACCGGCTCCAGGAACAGGTTCCAGCTGTTGAGGAACGTGAAGATGCCGACCGCCCCCAGCGCCGGCCGGGCGAGCGGCAGGGCGATCAGCCGGAACGTGTTGAACCGGCCGAGCCCGTCGACGCGCGCCGCCTCCTCCAGCTCCTTCGGCAGGGTCACGAAGAACTGCCGCATGATGAACGTCGCCAGGACGCTCGGCGCGCCGAAGATCGGCACCAGGATCAGCGGCCAGTGCGTGTCGATCATCCCGAACCGGTTGAACAGCTGGAACAGCGGCACGATCGTCACCTCGCTCGGGATGAGCAGCCCGGTGAGCACGACCACGAACATCGCGTTCTGCCCAGGGAACCGGATCCGGGCGAAGGCGTAGCCGGACAGCGACGCGACCGCCATGGTGCCCACGGTGACGATCGCCGCGATGTACAGGCTGTTCCAGTACTGCTCCGCGAACGGCTGCAGCCGGAACACCTCCCGGTAGGCGCCGAAGTGCCATTCGGAGGGCAGCAGCTTCGGCGGGTACGCGAAGATCTCGCTCGTCGGCTTGAACGACGAGGTCACCATCCACCAGGTCGGGAACACGAACGGCACGCAGAGCACGGACAGCAGCCCGTACACCAGCACCTTGGCCCTATTGCTCATGGACGACCCACTTCCGGCGCAGCTGCCACTGCACGAGCGTCAGGGCGAGCACGATGAGGAACAGCAGGATGGCCAGGGTGGAGCCGTAGCCGAAGTGATGGAACTGGAACGCCTGCTGGTAGAGGTAGTAGACGAGCACCGTGGTCGACGTGCCCGGCCCGCCCTGGGTGAGGACGGCGATCTGGGCGAAGACCTGCAACGACCCGACCACGGTGATGATGGACGTGAGCAGGATCGTGGGGCTGATCATCGGCACCGTGATGCGCCGGAACCGGGTCCACGCCGACGCGCCGTCCAGCTGGGCGGCCTCGTAGAGCTCGCCCGGCACGCCCTGCAGCGCCGCCAGGAAGAGCACCATGTTGAGCCCGACGTTCTTGAACACCTGCACCGCGATCACCGACACCATCGCGGTCGGCCCGGTCCGCAGCCAGTTGGGCCCCTCGACGCCGACCACGTGGAGCAGGCCGTTGATGCCGCCGTTGGACTGCAACAGGAAGCCCCACACGATCGTCCAGGCGACGAGCGACACGACCACGGGCGAGAAGAACAGCGTCCGGTACACCGTGAGCCCCCGCAGCCGCTGGTTGAGCAGCACGGCGAGCAGCAGCGCGAGGCTGAGGTTGAACACGACCAGCCCGACGGAGAAGATCCCGGTGGCACGCAGCACCGACGGCAGGGTCGGGTCGTCGAGCAGGGCCTGGTAGTTCTCGCCGCCCACGAACTCGAAGCTGCCGGCGAGCACGTTCCACTCGTGCAGGCTGTACCAGAGGACGAGGCACAGCGGCGCGAAGACGAAGACGGCCGAGCCGGCCAGCTGGGGGGCGATGAACAGCCACCCAGCCAGCCGGTCAGCGGTCTTTGACCGAAGCCTCACTGCTTCGCCAGTTGCGGGGAGATCTTCGCGCACACGCCGGACAGCACCGCCTTGACGTCGGCCTGCGGCTGCCACAGCGGGTCGAGGCTCGCGCGGACGTTCTGCGACAGCTCGGCGAACCCGGCGTGGCTGGGGCCGACCGCGCCCTTGGCGATGCCGTCGACGACGACCTTCTGCAGCTGCTCGGGCTTGAGCAGCGGGTTGGTCTTCGCGAGCGTCTCGGCGGTCTGCTGCGACGTGCGCGGCGGCGGGAAGTACGCGGCGAGCTTCGCCGAGTTCGCCGGGCTGGTCATGAACGCGAGGAACTCCTGCGCCGCGGCGGCGTGCTTACCCTTCTTGAACACCCCGATGCCGGCCTGGCCGAACACCGCGTAGTCGCCGACCTTGCCCTTCGGCAGCGGCACCAGGTCCCAGCCGAACTGGTTCTTCAGCAGCGACGCCCGGCTGATCTGGGTGATCGTCATGGCCGCGTCACCGGCGAAGAAGTCGGCGGTGACGCCGGGGCCCGGCAGGGCCTTGTCGGTGAAGATCGCCTTGTGCAGGGCCGTCATGGCTTCCACCATCTGGGGCTGGTCGAAGCCGCAGGTCTTGCCGTCGGCGCTCCACGCCTGCGCGCCCCAGCCACCCCAGAAGCTGGCCAGGTTCTGCCACGACTTGTAGTCGAAGTCCCGCACGACGAGGCCGGCCTTGCCGGTGGCGGCGTTGACGGCCGACGCCGTCTGCAGCGCGGTGTCCCAGTTCCAGTTCCCGGCCGCGATGAGCTCCGCGGGCGTGGGCTTGCCCGCCTTCTTCACCAGGTCATTGTTGACGAACATGCCGAACGGCGAGGTCGAGAACGGGTACGCGTACAACTTCCCCTGGCTCTGCCAGAGCTTCATCGGGCTGGCGCCGAGGTCCTCGAACTGGTAGCCCGGCGTCTTCTTCAGCGTGTCGTCGAGCGGGACGAGCGCGCCGGAGGAGACGAAGTCGGGCGCGGAGTTCTCCAGGATCCAGGCGAGGTCGGGCTGGTTGCCGCCGGCGATCTGGGTGGTCAGCGCGGTGGTGTACGTGTCGAACGGCAGCGAGTCGAACTTGATCTCGGTGACGTTCGGGTGGGCGGCCTTGTACTCGGTGGCGATCTCGTTGAACAGCTTCAGGTGCGCCTCGTTGGCGGTCCAGATCGTCATGCGCAACGAAACCGGTCCGGTGTCCTTCGGCGTGTCCTTGTCGCCCGAGCCGCACGCGGTGAGGCCGAGCAGGGCCGCGGTGGCGATTGCCAGCGATGCTTTCAGTCGCATGGGGGTCTCCAGAAGGTGGGGGTGTCTTCAGTACGCGGTGACGTCGGGCCAGGCGAGCTCGACGCCGTCGGCGGTGAGCCGGGACTGGAAGTCGGCGAGCCGGGACGGGTCCTCCCGGACGGCGCGGGGGGTGGTGCCCTCGTTCAGGCAGAACGCGGCCAGGGCGCCGGCGGCCTCGCCGATGTTCCACTCGATGGGGTGCAGGCGGTAGCAGCCGTTGGTGATGTGGGTCGTGCCGAGGTTCTTCGCCGCCGGCAGGAGGTTCTCCACCCGGCGGGGCAGCAGCGCGCCGAGCGGGATCTGGAACGGGCTGGACGGCACGTCGATGTACGTGTCGCCGCCCGTGGACGGGTGCAGGTCGATGCGGTACATGCCGACCCCGACCGAATCGGCGTAGGTGACGCTGCCCTTGTCGCCGCGGACCGCGTGGGACAGGTCCTGCTCCACGATGGTGTAGTCGGCGAGGATGCGCCGCGACTCGCGCACGTACGGCGCCTGGGCCAGGCCGTCGCTGCTGCCCGTCACGTCGCCGCGCAGCCGCAGGCCGGGGAAGCCGGTGCCGCCGTCGGGTCGCGGGGCCTCCGTCTGCAGCCAGTACAGCACCGACATCGACAGCTCCCGGGCGCGTGCCAGCTGCTCGTCCGCGTCCGGGACGTCGATGACCGGGGCCTCGAAGTAGTCGATCATCGGCCAGTTGACGAGCGAGATGTCGCTGCCGTACGCGCCCGGCGTGAACAGGTTGCGGGCCGCGATCCGCCGGAACGTCCACAGGTTCGCGTCGCCCGGGTTGAGCCGCTGGTCGGCCACGACGCCCAGGGGGTCGTCGTCGGGGTTGGGCGTGAAGCTGCGCTCGGAGATCTCCAGGGTCCGCGGGTGCGGCGAGCGCCACGACAGCAGCGGGCCGCCCCAGAACGGCGGCGTGTAGGCCCGCCAGAACCCGTAGGAGTCGGGCCGGTCGATGGTGTGGTCGCCGTCGACGTGGTCGATCGCGAAGCACACCGAGACCGCCTGCATGTTCGCCGGCTGCGCCGTCGCTGGTGCGCTCGGCTCGCCCGTGTCGTCCTGCGACTCGAAGCCCGTCACGTACTCGGTGCCGGTCAGCGGCAGCAGCTCGCCGGTCTCGGTCGCGTCCAGCACGTACCGCGCGGTGACGACCGTCTGCTCGCCGGTGTCGCGGTGCCTGCCGGTCACGGACGTGACCCGGTCGCCGTCGCTCTCGGCGGCGGTCGCCTTCCACGGCTGCAGCACGCGGAGCCTGCCGCCGCCACGGTACGGCTGGAGCATCGCCTCCAGCACCGCCTTCGCCACCGCGGGCTCGTGACACAGCCGGCTCACGCCGCCGGCGCCGGGGTTGAGGTGCACCCACCGCCGGGCCTCGTCGGTCAGCGGGTAGTACCGGCGGTAGTAGTCGCGGATCCCGTCCCTGAGCGCCCGGTAGCTGGCCGTCACGCCGAACTGCTCGACCCAGGAGTGCTCGTCCGGCGGCACGGCCTGGCTGGTGAGCTGGCCCCCGATCCAGTCGAACTCCTCGGTGAGCACGACCGTCCGCCCGGCCCGCAGCGCGGCGAGCGCCGCCGCCACCCCGCCGAGCCCGCCGCCCACGACGAGCACGTCCGCCGTGATCTCCTTCACGTGTCTCTCCTCGATCTTGCTGTTTTCAGGGTTTCACCCGCGACGAGCTCGCAGGCCAGCAACGTCTGCCGGCCCTGCGCCCCGTTGACCAGTTCGGTCAGGTGGTCCACGGCCTGCCGGCCCATCTCGCTGCGCGGTGTGCGGAACCTCGTCACGTCCAGCGGCGGGGGAGCGGCGCCGGCCCTGGTCGGCTCGCCGAGCACCACCACCGACACGTCGCCGGGCACGTCCCGCCCGTGGTCGCGGAGGTTGGTGATGAGCTCGGCCGCGTCGGCGGGCTCCTCCAGGAAGATCGCGGTGACGTCGTCCTGGGGCGTCCACCGGAGCTGGTGGGTGGCGTGGACCCCGGCCGCCAGGCACGCATCGGCGAACCCGCGCAGCCGGTCGAGGTGCGACTCGGCGGGCCCGCCGGTGCCGACGTAGGCGAACCTCCGGTGCCCCAGCGCGACGGCCTGCGCGACCAGCGCGGCGGTCGCGCCCCCGTAGTCGGCCCCCACGTACGGCACGTCCGGCGAGTCCCGCCGCCCGACGCTCACGAACGGGTGGTGCTCGCCGACCAGCCGCGCCAGCTCCTCTTTCCCGATGAACCGCCCGAGCACGATGCACCCGTCGGCGAGCCGCATCCGGTGCGGCCCCGACGTGAACAGCAGCAGGTCACACCCCACCTGCTCGGCCCGCTGCTCGATCCCCACCAGGAACGGGTGGTAGAAGTCCGCGGTCGTGCTGGGGAACACCGGCTCGTAGGTGAACACCCCGAGGATCCGGTTGCTGCGGTCCGCCAGCCGGCGGCCGACGACGTCCGCCACGTATCCGGTGGCGCGGATCGCGTCGAGCACCCGCTGCCGCGTCTCGGGCGCGATCCGGATCTCGCTGTCCGCCCGGTCGTTCAGCACCACCGAGACCGTCGCCTGGCTGACGCCCGTCATCCGCGCGATGTCCCGCTGCGTGACCCGACGCCCCACGACGATTCCCTTCGCTAATGCGTATCAGCACCTTCAGGGCTCGAATCCTGCGCTGGTCCGGGCGGCGCCGTCAAGCGCCGGGGGAGGTTTCGTTACCCGTTCGCGTCAGTGACTAATACGCATTATCAGCGGACTCCCCGCGATGGCTCGGGTCTGACGGACACGGGGAGCGTGGCCGCGATCTCGAAGACACAGAGCCGTCGGCGAGCCGTCACGCCCGCGTCACGCCGGTGGCGAGACGCTCGGTGACCAGGTGCTATGCGCGTTCGTGGAGGGGGCGGCCGTCCCAGCGCCACTCGGAGCGGGCCGGGTGGGCAGGGAGGGCGCGGCGGCCGGTGGCCCACAGGAGGAGCTCCCACGGGTCCGGGTGGTCGGGCAGGCCCGGGAAGAGGCGGTCGAGGGCGCGGGCGCACAGGTCGGCGGGCGGGGTCCAGGCGACACCGGTGCCGGCGGCGGCGTCGAAGGTGTGGACGAGGACCTCGACGACGCCCATGGCGGCGAAGCCCGGGGCGTCGCTGACGCCGTACGGGTGGTACGCCCGGCGCGACGGCGGGGCGAGGGTCACGGCGCCGGCGAGCATCGCGGCGCAGGCGGACAGCGTGCGGAGCAGGCCGAGGGTGCCGCCGGAGCGCTCGACGAAGACGGTGCTGACGGGGCCGCCGTCGTACTGGGAGCGGTAGGCGATCGGCAGGTAGGCGGTCACCGGCGGGTCGGGGACGCCGATCTGGGCCGCGTAGGCGAACAGGTCGTCGGCGGCGTGCTCGACGACCTCCCAGCAGGTCCAGGTGAGGGTGCCGGCGGGGCGGTCCCAGCCGTCGTCGGGGACGCCGGCGAGGGCCTCTCGGGCCAGCGCCACCGAGACCAGGACGTCGTCGGAAGGGGTGGTCACGACGCGTACAACCTCCGCACCACGGCTTCGATGTCGGGCTCCTCGATGGTCAGGTCGTGCACCTGGGCGCGCGACGCCACGACGGACAGGATAGCGGCGACCGTCGTGTCGCCGGGAGCGAACGACAGCCGCTGGCGCAGGCCGCCGGCCTCGACGCCGACCAGGCGGGTGCCGGGGACGCCGACGAGATCGGGGGCGGGCTCGGTGAGGTCGAGCACGACGATGCGCTCGGCGCCGACCTGGCCGGCGAGTTCGGTGAGGGTGCCGTCGAAGGCGAGCCGGCCGTGGTCGACGACGAGGATGCGCTCGGTGAGGCGGCGCACGTCGCCCATGTCGTGGGTGGCCAGCAGCAGGCTGGTGCCGTGCTGGGCGCGCTGCTCGGTGAGGAACACCCGCAGGCGCTCCTTGCTGAGCACGTCGAGGCCGATCGTGGGCTCGTCGAGGATGAGCAGCTCCGGGCCGTGCAGCAGGGCCGCGGCGACCTCGCCGCGGATGCGCTGGCCGAGCGACAGCTGCCGGACGGGGGTGTCGACGAAGTCGCCGAGGTCCAGGCGGTCGACGAGCTCGCCGGTGCGGGCGCGCACCGCGTCGGGGGCGAGGCGGTGGATCGCGCCGAGGGCCAGGAACGAGTCGCGCAGCGGCAGGTCCCACCACAGCTGGCTGCGCTGGCCGAAGACGACGCCGATGCGGCGGGCCAGCTGCCGGCGCTGCCGCAGCGGCTCCAGGCCGCAGGTCAGCGCCGTGCCGGAGGTGGGTTTGAGGATGCCGGTGAGCATCTTGATGGTGGTCGACTTGCCGGCCCCGTTGGCGCCGATGTAGCCGACGGCAGCGCCGCGCGGGACGTCGAACGAGAGGCCGTCCACGGCCGTCTTCGCGCCGAACGCGCGGCGCAGGTTCGACACGGAGATGATGTTCACGATCCCGCTCCCGTGTAGTGCCGCAGGCCCGCCCGCCAGCCGAGCAGCGCCACGATCCAGACCGCCGCGGCGGCGACGGGCGAGCACCAGCCGAGGGCGCCCCCGCCCGGCAGGTCGAGCAGGGTCAGCACCGGCAGGTAGGCCACGAACGCCGCCGGCACGACGAACGTGAAGAGCACGCGGACGGGCGTGGCGAACACGCTCGCCGGGAACTGCGCGGCGTAGTTGCCGCCGTACACGAACGACGCGGTGAACTCGGTGCCCTCGACGAGCCAGAACTGCACGGCGGCGGCACCGACGAAGAACGCGGCGAACAGGAACGCGCCGGAGCAGACGGTCACCGCGAGCAGCGCACCCTTGGCCGGGGTCCAGTCCACATCGGACGAAGCCAGGGCGATGACGGCGATGGCGGTGCCGGCGACGGTACGGCCGAAGCGCCGCAACGAGATGTCGGCGGTGATCAGCTGGGCGAGGATCGGCAGCGGCCGCAGCAGGAACGCGTCGAGCGTGCCGGCCCGCAGGTAGGTCGGCAGCGCGTCGAGGTGCCCGACGACCAGGTCGGCGAGGCTGAACGAGACGTGCCCGATCGCGAAGACGAGCACCGCGGCGGCGAAGTCGAGGCCGCCGAGCGCGGGCACGTTGGCGAAGATGACGTAGAGCTCGCCGAAGCCGCTGACCGTCGCGCCGAGGCTGGCGAGGATCTCGACCGCGAACGAGCCGCGGTACACCGTCTGCGCCCGCATCCGCAGCCGGACGAGCACCACGTACGGGTTAGCCACCCTGGATCACCAGCTTGCGCGTGCCGAAGCCGAAGACGACCCGGCCGGCGGCGAGCAGCGCGGCGGCCCACGCGGCCTGCACGGCCAGCAGCCGCACCGCGTCCCAGCCGGCGGCGTGGCCCATGAGCACGTCGATCGGGGTCTGCAGCATCGACGGGAACGGGCTGGCGGCGGCGACGGCGGCGAGCCAGCCGGGGAACCAGTGCACCGGCACGGCGAGGCCGCACAGGATGTTGGTGACCAGCAGGTACAGCGTCATCGGCCCGCGCAGGTCCAGCAGCCAGAACGCGGTCAGGTTGACCAGCCAGCGGCACGCGAACGACACCACGACCGCGAGGGCGACGCTCAGCACCCCGAGGGCGTACCCGAGGGGGTCGCCGGGCAGGGCGAGCCCCGTCACCAGCGCGCCGACGGCGAGCGGCGGCAGGCCGCGGGGCAGGAACACGAACGCCGCCCGGCCGAGGTCGGCGGCGAGGTAGGCGAGCATCGGGTCGACGGGGCGGGCCAGGTCGACGGCGACGTCGCCGGAGCGGATGCGCTGCGCCAGCTCGCTCCACGCGAAGAAGTAGACCGGGCCGATGAGGGCCTGCCCGAGCCACACGTAGGTGACGCCCGCCAGCGTGTCGTAGCCGCCGAGGGTGCCGCCGGCCACGGCGACCGTCGCGGTGACGACCCCGGCGCGGATCAGCCCGAAGACGCTGTTGGTGAACGCGCCCGCGAACGCCGCGAGCCGGTAGGTCGACCATCGCCGGAAGCCGATGCCGACGAGCGTCAACCAGAGGCGCACAGCGCGTCACCCTACCGGGTGGCGGCGCTTCTTTCTGTCCGGAACGCCTGCCGGTATGCCGACGGCGAGGTGCGCATGGTCGCGGCGAAGTGGTGCCGGAACGTGACCGGCGTGTCGAACCCGACCGCCGCCGCGATCTGCTCGATCGGCGTGTCCGTCGACTCGAGCAGCGCCAGGCTCGCCTGGACCCGCTGCCGGATCAGCCAGCGGATCGGGCTCGTGCCGGTGGCGCGGGTGAAGTGCCGCAGGTAGGTGCGCGGCGACATGTGCGCCTGCCGGGCGAGCACGTCGACGCTGAGCGGCTCCGCGAGGTGCGCGAGGGCCCAGTCGACGCTGCGGGCGATCCGGTCGTCACCGACGTCGGCGGGCATCGGCGCCTCGATGTACTGCGCCTGGCCGCCGTCGCGGTGCGGCTGCACGACGAGCCGGCGGGCGACGGCGTTGGCGATCGCGGCGCCGTGGTCGGCGCGCACGACGTGCAGGCACAGGTCGAGGCCGGCGGCGCTGCCGGCGCTCGTCCACACGTCGCCGTCGGCGAGGTAGAGGACGCCGGGGTCCACGTGGACGGCGGGGAACCGGCGCCGCAGCAGGTCCGCGTAGCGCCAGTGGGTGGTGGCGCGCCGGCCGTCGAGCAGCCCGGCGGCGGCGAGCGCGAACGCGCCGGAGCAGATCGACAGGATGCGGGCGCCTCGGTCGTGCGCGGCGCGCAGCGCGTCGAGGACCGCGGCCGGCGGGTCCCGGTGCACGTCGGCGACGCCCGGCACGATCACGGTGTCCGCGGCGGCGAAGTCCGTCAGCCCGAACGGGGTGGTGAGCGTCGCCCCGCCGATCATCGGCACCGGCGCGTCGCTCGGCGCGCACACGACCAGGCGATACCAGGGCCGGTCGAACTCCGGGCGGGGCAGCCCGAACACCTCCGTGACGATCCCCGTCTCGAAGGCCGACATGCCCGGATACACCAGAACGGAGACGTCGAGCATGGCGGTATCTTAGCGAAGGGTGGCATTCACGCCACTGTTCCGCCGCCCGGTGCCGGCGACACCATGAACGCATGACGAACACCGCCGCCATCGAGCACTTCGCCGGACGCCTGCGCTTCGAGACCGACGTCAGCGACGTCCACGCCGCGCTGGAGGCCCGCACCCCCGACTACGTCGTCGTCGACTCACGCGGCGCGCAGGCCTGGGCGCAGGGGCACCTGCCGGGCGCCGTGCACCTCCCGACGGCGCAGATCGCCGCCCGCGCCGCCGAGCTGGTCCCGCCCGGCACCCAGGTCGTCACGTACTGCTGGGGCCCGGGCTGTAACGGCGCCACCCGGGCGGCCCTGGAGTTCGCGAAGCTCGGCTACGACGTCAAGGAGATGCTCGGCGGCTACGAGTACTGGGTGCGGGAGGGCTTCACGTTCGTGTCGCCGGCCGGCCCCGACCAGCGCCCCGCCGACGAGCTGACCGCCCCGCGCTGGGCCGTCTCATGTGACTGTTAGCACCGTCTTGCCGACGGCCGTCCTCGACTCGATCGCGGCGTGCGCGTCGGCGGCGCGGGCCAGCGGGAACGCCTGGCCGACCAGGGGCGCGAGCCGCCCGGCGGCGACGTCGTCCAGGGCGCGCGCCAGGTAGGCGCGGAACCGCTCCGGGGGGAGCTGGACCTCGTCGATCCCCGTCGCGGTGACGCCGCGGGACCGCGCGACCGTCGGGTCGGCGGTGGCGAACGCGCCGGCGGGGGTGCCGTGCGCGGAGAACCGGCCGCCCTCCACGACGAGGTCGAACGCGGCGCGGCCGTAGTCGCCGCCGGCGCCGTCGAGGACCACGTCGAGCCCGCCGGTCGCCTCCCACACCGTGTCCGTCCAGTCGGCGACGCTGTAGTCGACGACGACGTCGGCGCCGAGCGCCCGCAGCGCATCGAGCTTGGCGGCACCGCGGGCCGCCGCCACCACCGTCGCGCCGGCGGCCTTCGTGGCCTGGACGAGCAGCGCGCCCATCCCGCCCGCGGCGGCGGTGACGAGCACCCGGTCGCCGGCCACGACCTTCACGATGTCCAGCAACGCCAGGGTGGTGACGCCGTCGTGCAGGACGGCGGCGGCCTCCCGCGGGCCGACCCCGCCGGGCACGTCGACGAGATCGGCGGCGGTGACGGCGACCCGGGTCGCGTAGCCGCCGCCGGCGTGCCCGAGCCGGGCGAGGACCCGCCGGCCGCCGACGGTGCCGGCGACGCCGACGCCCGGCCGGTACGGCGGCGTCACCGGGAAGTAGGCGCTGCGGCCGGCCCGGACCTGGGTCTCCAGCCACAGGGTGTCGGCGGCCTCGACCTCGACGACCACCTCGCCGTCGCCCGGGACCGGGTCGGGCACCTCGCGCAGTTGCAGGACTTCCGGCCCGCCGAAGCGGGCGACCTCGATCGCCTTCATGCGCACCAGCGTCGAACATGAAGTGACGTTGAGGTCAAGGGCGTCACAGCACGGCGGTGAACCAGCGCCGCCCGGGGTCGAGGTGGCGCTCGAAGCGCAGGCCCGCGCCGGTCAGGGCGGCGTGCAGCTCGGCGCGGCTCAGCCGGCGGGTGGCGAAGCGGTGCGTCCAGACGGGGGCGTCCGGCGACCCGGTGTCGCGGTACGTGCACATCGCCTGCAGGACCGTGCCGTCGTGGGAGAGCGGGCTGTCGGTCACCTCGATGTCGCCGATGCGGCCGCTGACGGGGCGCATGTCGGCGAACACGCGGTCGAACCACGCCGGCGGCAGCCACTGGATCACGACCCGGCCGTCCGTGTCGAGGTGCCGGCGGCAGGCGGCGAGGAGCCGGCCGCGCAGCCGGTCGTCGGGGGTGTTGCAGAGGTGGCTCGCCAGCAGGACCACCGGGAACCGCCGGTCGAGGTCGAGCGTCTCGATGTCGGCGAGGACGGTGGTGGCGCCGCGCACGTGGGCGAGCATCTCGGCGGAGTTGTCGACGGCCGTCACCGGATGGCCGAAGCCGGTCAGCGGGTGGGTGAGCCGGCCGGCGCCGCACCCCAGCTCGAGGATCTCCGCGCCGGGCGGGACCGCCGCATGGACGAGCGCGGGCTCGCCGGTGGCCGGGAGCAGGCGATACAGGTCGACGGGACAGCCGTCCCGGGTGACTGCGCCGTTCACACCGCTCACGGTCCCACAGTTCGGGTGACTTCGCGGACCCTGAGGGGTGGGGCGTGCATGGGAGGGGCCCGGCTGGGCAGGAGGTCATCCGTGGAGAGCCAGTTCACCAGTGACGTCATGCTCAGCGTCAACGGTCACCCGCAGCAGCTGCGGACCGACAACCGGGCGACCCTGCTCGACGTGCTCCGCGAGCAGCTGCAGCTGCCGGGCACGAAGAAGGGCTGCGACCACGGTCAGTGCGGCGCGTGCACGGTCCTGCTCGACGGACGGCGGGTGAACAGCTGCCTGATCCTGGCCGTGACCTGCCAGGACGCCGAGGTGACGACGGTCGAGGGGCTCAGCAGCCGCACCGCGACCCACACGGCGGCGCCGCCGGACGAACGCCCGGCGCTGCACCCGATGCAGGAGGCGTTCGTGGCGCACGACGCGATGCAGTGCGGCTTCTGTACGCCCGGCCAGATCTGCTCCGCGGTCGGCATGCTCGAGGAGGCCGCGGCGCAGGAGGGCGTGACGCTGGACGAGCACGAGATCCGGGAACGGATGTCGGGCAACCTCTGCCGCTGCGGCGCGTACACCAACATCGTCGCCGCGATCCAGTCGTCGATCGGGGTGGCCGCGCGATGAGACCGTTCGCCTATCAGCGAGCCGGCGAGGCCGGGTCCGCCGTCGCGACGATGGCGCACCCCGGTGCCGCGTTCCTCGCCGGCGGCACCAACATCGTCGACCTGATGAAGCTCGGCGTCACCGCGCCCGACCTGCTCGTCGACGTGACCGGCCTGCCGCTGCGGGACATCGAGGAGCTGCCCGACGGCGGGATCCGGGTCGGCGCGCTCACCGCCAACAGTGACCTCGCCGCCGACCCGATGGTGCGGACCAAGTTCCCGGCGGTCGCCCTGGCGCTGCTGTCCGGCGCGTCGGCGCAGCTGCGCAACCGGGCCACCCTCGGCGGGAACCTGTTGCAGCGCACCCGCTGCCGGTACTTCGCCGACGTCACCAAGGCGTGCAACAAGCGGCTGCCGGGGTCCGGCTGCGACGCCCGCGACGGCGAGCACCGCGACCTCGCGATCCTCGGCGCCTCCCCGCAGTGCGTCGCGACGAACCCGTCGGACCTCGCGGTCGCCCTGGTCCTCGTCGACGCCCGGGTCGAGCTGCTGACGCCGGACGGGCCCGCGCAGATGAGCGTGCACGAGTTCTTCCGGCTGCCCGGCGAACGGCCGGAACGCGACACGAACCTCCCGCCGGGGGCGCTGATCACCGCCGTGGTGCTGCCGGCCACCCCGATCGCGCGGCTGTCGACGTACCGGAAGGTCCGCGACCGCTCGTCGTTCGCGTTCGCCGCCGGGTCGGTCGCCGCCGCCCTCGACGTCCGCGACGGGATCGTGCGGGACGTCCGGCTGGCGTACGGGGCGGTCGCGCACCGGCCGTGGCGGGCGTACGCGGCGGAGCGGATGCTGCGCGGCGCGACCGCGACCGTCGACAGCTTCGAACGGGCCGCGGACGAGGAGCTCGCCGCGGCGAGACCGTTGCGGGACAACGCGTACAAGGTGCCCCTGATCCGCAACCTGACGGTCGGGGTCCTGCGGGGGATGACGGAGGCCAGCTGGTGACCACCGCGGTGAGAAGGACGGCGCCACCCGCGATCGGGGTGGCGAGCCCGCGCGTCGAGGCGTGGGACAAGGTCACCGGCCGAGCGCCGTACGCCATCGACCATCCGGTGCCCGGCGCCGCCTACGCGTGGGTGGTGCAGTCGACGGTGGCCCGCGGGGTCGTCACCGGCGTCGACACGTCGCGGGCGCTCGCGGAGGACGGCGTCCTGGCGGTCCTGTGGCACGGCAACGCGCCCCGCCTGGAGCCCGTCGGCGATCCGGAGCTGCTGCTCCTGCAGTCGCCGCGCATCTCGTTCCGGGGGCAGGTCGTCGCCGTCGTCGTCGCGACGTCGCCGGAGGCCGCCCGGGCCGGCGCCGACCTCGTGCGGGTCAGCGAGGGCGGGACCATCGCCGACACGGTGCTGCGGATCGACCATCCCGCGCTGTACCAGCCGGTGGAGGTCAACGCCGGCTACCCGGCCCGGTCCGCGATCGGCGACGTCGACGCCGGGCTCGCCGCCTCGGCGGTGCGGGTCGACGCGACGTACCGCACGCCGGCCGAGCACCACTGCGCGATGGAGCCGCACGCGACGACCGCGTTCTGGGAGCGCGGCTGCCTCGTCGTGTTCGACGCCACCCAGGCCTCCACGTCGGTCCACGACGTGCTCGCCGGCCTGTTCGAGCTGCCGCCGTCCGCGGTGCGCGTCGTCAACGAGCACGTCGGCGGCGGCTTCGGCGGCAAGGCGGCGACCGCGGCCAACACGATCCTCGCGGCGATGGCGGCGCGGTTCGTGGGCCGGCCGGTGAAGCTGTCGCTGACCCGGCAGCAGGTCTTCGCGCTCGGCGGCTACCGCACGCCGACGATCCAGCGGATCCGCCTCGGCGCGTCGGCGCAGGGCGAGCTGCTCGCCATCGGGCACGACGCGGTCAGCCAGACGTCGCAGCTGGCCGAGTTCGTCGAGCAGAGCGCGGTGCTGTCGCGGCACATGTACGCCGCGCCGAACCGGCTCACGACGCACCGGGTGGTGGCCCTCGACGTGCCGACCCCGGGATGGATGCGGGCGCCCGGCGAGTGCCCGGGGTCGTTCGCCCTGGAGTCCGCGATCGACGAGCTGGCGTTCGCCGGGAACTGGGACCCGGTGCGGTTCCGGATCGACAACGAGCCGCCGGAGCACCCCGAGGAGCGGATCCCGTTCTCCAGCCGGCATCTCGTCGAGTGCCTGGAGGCGGGGGCGGAACAGTTCGGCTGGGCCGCCCGCGACCCGCGCCCCGCCGTCCGCCGCGACGGCGAGTGGCTGATCGGCACCGGCGTCGCCGCCTCCACCTACCCGGCGATCACGTGGCCCTCGACGGCCCTCGCCCGGGCGACCGCCGACCACCGCTTCGACGTGGAGGTCAACGCCGCCGACATCGGCACCGGCGCCCGCACCGTCCTGCGCCAGATCGCCGCCGACGCGCTCGCCGTGCCCCTCGAGCACGTCGCGATCACCGTCGGCGACTCGGCGATCGGCCCCGCCACCGTCGCGGGCGGCTCGATGGGCACCGCCTCCTGGGGCTGGGCCGTCACCAAGGCGTGCCGCCTGCTGCGCGAGCGCATCGACCGCGACCACGGCGGCACGGTCCCCGACGGCGGCGTCGCCGTCCGCGCCGACACCACCCTCGACGTCCGCGACCGGCCGGACTTCGCCCGCGACGCGTACGGCGCCCAGTTCTGCCAGGTCCGTGTCTCCACCGTCACCGGCGAGGTCCGCGTCGACCGCCTGCTGGGCGTCTTCGCCGCCGGCCGCATCGTCAACCCCACCACCGCCCGCTCCCAGCTCATCGGCGGCATGACCATGGGCCTGTCCGGCGCCCTGCTGGAGCGCTCCGTCGTGGACCCCCGCACCGGCGACTTCGTCACCGGCGACCTGGCCGCCTACCACGTGGCCGTCAACGCCGACGTCCCGCGGATCGAGGTCGTCTTCCTCGACGAGGAGGACCCCCACCTCAACCCCATGGGCGTGAAGGGCATCGGTGAGCTGGGCATCGTCGGCACCGCCGCCGCCGTGGCCAACGCCGTCCACCACGCCACCGGCATCCGGGTCCGCGACCTGCCCATCGGCCTCGAACACCTCGTCCCCAGAACCCACTGACGCACCCCGGGCAGACAGGCGAGCCGGTGTGCCCGGACCGTGCTCAGAGGAGGCTGTGCACCAGGAGAGGCGCCAGCAGCTGGCCCGTGATGTTGAAGACGGTCCATGGGACGAGCGTCCGTAGCACCCTGAGGTTCGCCTCGCGCCGGTCGGCATCGGAGCTGAAGCCCGCGCTCGCTCCGCTCAGCAGGACAAGCCCCAGGTAGGTCAGGACCGCGAGGGGCAGGACCCAGGTGGGCGCGGCGGTGTCGGTCATGCCGGACAGAGCGACCTGCGCGAGCGAGTCGAGCAGGCCGGCGGGGAGCAGCACGCGCAGCACCCTCAGCGTCGCCCCGCACTGACCGGGGCTGGCACTGAACCCCGCGGCCAGACTGGTGACCGTCACGAGCGCGAGGTAAGAAGCGACGACAAGAGGCACGATCCAGGAAGGCACGGCCGCCTACGACGGTGTGTCGGTCGAGCACCTGCTCGACATGACGAGCGGGGCGGGGACGGTGGAGTCGTGGACCGATCCCGAGAGCGACATCGCCCGGTTCACCGACGCGATCTTCACGGGCGGTTCCCTGGAGGCGGTGGTCCGGTCGGTCGCCAGGTTCGCCCGGCCCGGTGCGGCGTTCAACTACTCGACGATAGACACCCAGGTGCTGGGATGGGTCCTGGAGGCCGCCAGCGGCACCAGCCTGGCAGAGTTCGCATCCCGGTGGCTGTGGAGCAGGATAGGCGCTGACCACGATGCCTACTACTGGCTCAGCAGGGAGAGCGGCCGAAGCGCGATCGGCGGCGGATCCTTCAACGCCACGGTCCGGGACCTCGCGCGCATCGGCCAGCTGATGTCTCATGGAGGTGCGATCGGAGGGCAGCGGATCGTGTCGCGGGCTTGGGTCGAGCGCAGCTGGCGAGATGTCAAACCACACCTCATGGCGGGCGCGCTGGGCCAGCAGCAGCCGGACCACTACGGCTACGCGAATCACTGGTGGACGGTCACCGGCGGTGGTCGCCACACGTTCGCCGCCCTCGGCATCTACGGGCAGCACCTGTACGTCGACCCGGATGCGGACATCGTCATCGCCAAGTGCAGCGCCTGGCCGGTGGAGGAAGACCCCCACCTCGACCGGGAAACGGTCGTCGCCCTGAACGCCGTGGTCCGTCACCTCGAAGGCATGGACGCCTTCGCGGCGGCACGTTCAACCGAGCTCGATCGCCCCGGCGATGCGTCGCCCTGATCCCACCCCCGAGGAGAGACGGCATCATGCACGACAGGCACGACAGCGGCCGGGCAGAAGGACTCTCGCCCGAACCGATGGACATCAGCCCGTTCGTGACCGAACAAACACGGCGCGCGATTGGCAAGCGGCTGGCCAATCCGAAGGTCAAGGAGTTGCTCGACGCCGGACTCGACCTGCTGCTCGGCGGCGTCGAGTCCAACATGGAGGCACCGTTCAGATTCCCTTCGGCTGATGCTGTGTGCACGGAAGCGGCAAGGCGCCCGGCCTTCAATCCCACACCGGTGCCCGCACCCGCCGACGAGGCGGAGCGGCTGTTCGGGCGCATCTCGCCGGCCGACTCGCCGCAGCGGCGATCGGCCGTGAACGCGTTCAGGAAGACGTGGCCGCAACTTGAGCAGTACCGTGCCGACCTGGCCATGTACGCACTGACGATGCCGACCTGGTTCGCGGGCGACGAGGTCGCGAAGCACGCGCTGGAACAGATGACCGCAGACACGGATGCGATCGACGCGGTGCTGGAGCGGATCGCGTGCGAAGACCTCAAGCTCTTCGAGGACGCACTGTTTCGCGTGCAGCTGGTCATGCAGGCGATGGCCCCGAGCGAAACGGTGATCCGGGAAGCCCTCGACCGCATGTACGCGAACATCGACCGCACCTGGATCCTGGTCTACCAGGGCATCCTCGATCACTACAAGGCCGAGCTCCGGCCGGACGTCACCGTCGAGGACATGACCTACATGCTGACGGCCGCCGCGGAGGGCACGGGCCTCCGGCTGCTGGTCCAGCCCGGCAACAAGGCCATCGCGGACGCGGTGCGCCGTCGTTCGATTCTCGGAAAGACGGCGCTGTGCGTGTTCGCGGCGAGCATCGGCGGCCGGGGGGACACCAGAACTCTGGGGAAGTTCTTCCGGGACAGGTTGACCGGTGACGAAGGATGACGGCGCCACCTTCCATGGTCGGCCCCGGGACGGTCAGCCGAGCGCCTCGACCGGGGGGATGACGTAGTACGCGCCGGTCAGCGGGGTCGTGTAGCGGGTGAGGGCGTCGCGGACGCCGTCGTCGGTGCCGGCCATGCGGCGCAGCATCTCGGCGAGCGGGTGCTGGGTGGCGCAGAAGCCGACGAACATCGTGCCGTGCTCGCTGACGGTGCCCCAGGCGGTGTTGCGGCGGTAGATCTTCAGCTCCTCGCCGTCCGCCGAGGTGATCACGGTGCGCGAGACGTGGGAGGTCGGGGGCTGGCGGTCCTCGTCGAGCTCGACGCTGTCGGGCTTGGTGCGGCCGATGACGAGCTCCTGCTCGGCGACGGGCAGCGCGTCGAACGCCGCGGTGTCGTGGTGCCACTGCTGGACCAGGGCGACGGCGTACCCGTCGGCGGTGGCCACGGACGGGGCGAGGCTGCGCGGCGGGTTCTCGGTGCCGTCGATGAAGCCGGTGAGGTCGCGGTCGTGGTGGTACACCCAACCGGCGACGTCCGAGGCGCAGGCGGCGACGGGGGCGAGCACGGCCAGGGCGGCCCGCGTGTAGTCGAACAGGGCGGTGCGGTCGGCGCCCGCCAGCCACAGCCACGCGTCGTGCTGCGTCGCCGGCATCGTGAAGCCGTCCGGACCGGCCACCGGCGCGTCGAAGTCCCTGACGCCGGGCGCGGCGCCCCACAGGCTGGGGCGGATGCCGATGACGACGTTGACGGCGCCGGTCGCGGGCATCGGCTCGCCGACCGCGGCCAGCGCCGCCAGCAGCGCCCGCGGGTCGGCGCCGGGGCGCAGGTCGAACTCCAGGTATGCGTGCTCGGCCATGGCGGCGGCGAAGATGCCGGGCTGCGGGGTCGGGGGCATGGCACCGATCGTACCGGCGCAAGATCCACACCAGTACTTTTGTCACCGCCGATCGGGTACCGCCGTCTCTGCCGCCCGGAACGGGCCGGTCGTAGCGTCAGGGCATGAGCACAGTCGAGCTGGATCGGGTGTCGTACGCGTACCGCGGCGGCGGCCTCGCGGTGCGGGACGTGTCGCTGCGGATCGAGGCCGGTGAGGTCGTCGCGATGCTGGGGCCCAACGGCGCCGGCAAGTCCACGACGCTGCTCCTGCTGCTCGGCATGCTGCCGCCGCGGACCGGCACCGCCAAGCTGTTCGGCGGGCCGGTCGCCCGCGCGGTCGCCGACGGCAGGGTCGGGGCGATGCCGCAGGCCGGCGGCGTCCCGCCCCGGTCGAGCGTGCGGGACCTCCTGGAGTTCCTGCACGCGGTGTACCCGCGGCCGATGCCCGTCGCCGAGGCGATCGCCCTCGCCGACCTGGACGGGCTCGCGGGGCGGACCGTGGAGCGGCTCTCCGGCGGGCAGCAGCAGCGGCTGCGCTTCGCGATGGCGGTCATCGGCCGGCCGGACCTGCTGATCCTCGACGAGCCGACGGCGGCGCTCGACGTGCAGTCGCGGCGCGCGTTCTGGACCGCGATCCGTGGCTACGCCGCGCAGGGCCGCACCGTCCTGTTCTCCACGCACTACCTGGAGGAGGCCGACGACAACGCCGACCGGATCGTGGTGCTGGACCGTGGTCGCGTGATCGCCGACGGCACCGCCACGAGCGTGAAGCGGATGGTCACGGTCCGCACCGTCAGCGTGACGGAGCAGGACGGCGGGTTCGAGCGGCTGCCGGGCGTCGTCGCCGTCGCGCGGCGGGACGGGCGGGTCGTGCTCACCACGACCGACTCCGACGCGACCGTCCTCGCCCTCGCCGCCGCGGGCCTGCTGCGGGACCTCGAGGTCGTCGGCGCCGGCCTGGAGGACGCGTTCCTGACCCTCACCGGAAACCTCAGCGGAGTGTGATCGCGATGTTCGCCTATGTACGACTGGAGCTGCGGCGGCTCGGCAGGATGCCGGGACTGCTGATCTTCGCGGTGCTGATGCCCCTGCTGAGCTATCTGCTGTTCACCAACCTGCACGGGCTGACCGGGCAGGACAAGGACGTCGCCGCGACGTACACGATGGTGAGCATGGCCGGCTACGGGGCGATCGGCGCCCTGCTCAACTACGCCTCGGGCGTCGTGGTCGACCGGTCGATCGGCTGGATGCGGCAGCTGCGGCTCACGCCGCTGTCGCCGGTGCGCGTCGTCGTCGGCAAGGGACTCACGGCGATGGCGACGGCGATCGTCCCGGTCGTCGCGCTGTGCGCCGCCGCCGTGGCCGTCAACGGGGTCCGGCTCGATGTGGGCCAGTGGCTGGCGATCGTGCCGCTGCTGTGGTTCGGGTCGCTGCCGTTCGCCTTGCTGGGGCTCGGCATGGGGTATCTCGCGACGGCGCAGACCGTGCAGCCGCTGAACCTGCTGGTGTACCTGGGGATGTCGATCGTCGGCGGGCTGTGGCTGCCGCTGGACGCGATGCCGGGCTGGGTGGCGGCGGTCGGGCGGTGGCTGCCGACCCACGCGTACGCCGACATGTCCTGGCAGGTGGCCTTCGGCGGCGCGCCGACCGGCACCGACGTGCTGACCCTGGCCGCGTGGCTGGTCGCGTTCACGGCCCTGGCCGTCGCCGGCTTCCGCCGCTCGGTCCGCAGCACCGCGGGCCTGTAGGTCCAGCCGTGCCGGGTGGCCCGGAGACTAGGGTGGAGCGCATGCCCAGCAAGCGGTGGAGGCCGTCGGTCGGCGGCCTGCTCTGGGTCGGCGTGTGGACGTTTCCGCTGGTGGGCCCGCTCGCCACGATCACGCCGCAGCACGGTGGCGTGGTCGCCGGGGCCGGCCTGGCGCTGTTCACGGCCGTCTACGTCACCGTCACCACCCTGGGCTTCGACCACCGCGACGACCTGCGCCGGGTGGCCGGCATCGGGTTCGGGACCGTCGCGGCGCTCGGCGTGGTGCTGGCCGCCGGGTACGGCGAGCAGTGGCTGATCGTGCTGCTGTTCGTGTCGACGTGCGGCATGGCGGTGTACGGCGGCCGCCCCAGGATGACGGTCGGGCTGACCGTGATACTGGCCGTGGTGGGGGTGGAGGCGGCGCTGGGCCTGCTGCAGCACGCGGAGCCGGCGGTGCTGCTCAGCACCATCGTCGGCACCGTCCTCTCGTCGGGGCTGGTGGGCGCGATCCGCCAGATGGGCCGGTTGATCCGTGAGCTGCAGGGGGCGCAGGAGGCGCTGGCGGTCGCCGCGGTCGCGGAGGAGCGGCTGCGGTTCTCCCGCGACCTGCACGACCTGCTCGGCCACACGCTGTCGGTGATCGTGGTCAAGGCGGAGGTGGTGCGGCGCATCGCCGAGCGGGACCCGGCCGCGGCGGCCGCGCAGGCCGCGGACATCGAGGACATCGGGCGGCGCGCGCTCGTCGAGATCCGGGAGGCGGTCACCGGGTATCGGGAGAGCGGCCTGACCGCCGAGCTGACCCGCGCGAAGGGGGTGCTGTCCAGCGCCGGGATCGCCGCGACGGTGCAGCGGACGGCGGACCCGCTGCCGGACGACGCCGACCGGCTCCTCGCGTGGGCGCTGCGGGAGGCGACGACGAACGTGGTCCGGCACAGCGGCGCGCAGCGCTGCGACATCGAGATCTCCACCGTGGACGGCGGGGCGGCGCTGCGGGTCGCGGACGACGGCGGGGCGGCCACCGGTACACCGGCGGCGACGGGAAACGGGCTGCGGGGGCTCACCGAGCGGCTCGCCGCGGCCGGCGGCACCCTGGAGGCGGGGGCCCGGGACGGTGGCGGGTTCACGCTCGTTGCGAGACTGCCACTGTGATCAGGGTGCTGCTCGCCGAGGACCAGGGCATGATGCGGGGCGCGCTGGCGCTGCTGCTGGACCTGGAGCCCGACATCGAAGTGGTGGCGCAGGTCGCGACCGGCGACGAGATCGTCCCGGTCGCGGAGCGGGTCCGGCCCGACGTGGCGCTGCTGGACATCGAGATGCCCGGCGGCGACGGGATCACCGCGGCCGCGCGGCTGCGCGACCGGGTGCCGGGGTGCCGGGTGCTGATCCTGACGACGTTCGGGCGGCCCGGGTATCTGCGCAGGGCGATGGAGGCCGGCGCGAGCGGCTTCCTGGTGAAGGACGGTCCGGTCGAGGAGCTCGCCGCCGCCGTCCGGCGGGTCCACGCGGGCGGCAGGGTCGTGGACCCGGCGCTCGCCGCGGCGGCCCTGGCGGCCGGGCCCGACCCGCTCACCGACCGGGAGCGCGACGTGCTGCGCGAGTCCGCGGGCGGCGCGACGGTCGCCGACATCGCCGCGCGGCTGCGCCTGTCGGAGAGCACGGTCCGCAACTACCTGTCGGCGGCGATCACGAAGACCGGCACCCGCAACCGCATCGAGGCCGTCGGCGTCGCCCAGTCCAACGGCTGGCTGTGACGCCACTTCCGGCGTGCGGCGTCGCTAGGCGCTTTCGTCGTGCGGCGCCGTGTGGTGCCGTGTGGTGCGGCGTCGTCTGGTGCCGCGGTCGGCGGGTGGCATCGCGGCGTGGAACGGGTGGCGTGCGGCGTCGCTAGGCGCTTTCGGCGTGCGGCGTCGCTTGGCGCGGCTTTCGGCGTGCGGCATCGCTTGGTGCGCTCGGAGTGCGGCGACGTGTGGTGTCGCCATGGCCGTGCGGCGTCGCCTGGTGGCGTGGCCGGCGGGTGGCGTCACGGCGTGGAACGGGCGGCGTGCGGCGTCGCGCGGGTCGGTCGGCTGTGGGTGTCCGGCGGCGCTTGGCTGGACGGATCGGTCCGGCGGTGCGCGCCCGGGCGGATCGGTCCGGCGGTGCGCGCCCGGGCGGATCGGTCCGGCGGTGCGTGGCTGGGCGGATCGGGTCCGGCCGTGCGTGGCTGGGCGGATCGGGTCCGGCGGTGCGCGGCTGGCCGGATCGGGTCCGGGGGCGTGGAGGGCGACGGTGCGGGCTCGGAGGCGGGCCGGCGGGCGGTGCGGGCTATGCGGTCAGGCGGGTGACGGCGGCGCCGGGGGACTGGTGGCGCTGCCAGTGGCGGAGCATCGGGGCGGGGTCCCAGCCGAGCTCGCGGGAGCGGTAGACGGCGTCCGCGCAGTGCGCCGTCCAGCTCGCCGGGGCGGTGTCCGCCGAGCGCAGCAGCTCGTCGCGGAGGTCCTGCAGGACGCGGATCGAGTGCTCGAACGCGGGCACCTCCCGCTCGCGGTCGTCCAGATCGGCCATCCAGTCGACGTCGCGGCCGTCGCAGACGGTGCACGCGCACCCGAAGAGGCCGGGGTCGGGATGGCGGCGGCGCGCCCTCGCGATGGCGTTGATGCGGCGGTACGACAGCGCCGGCGCGAACACCGCGGACGGTGCCGCCGGCCGGAAGCCACGCGCCACCGGACCGGACTGGGGCGCGGGCCGGGGCGTCAGGTGGCGCAGGCCCGCCACGGTGCCGACCGCGGCGGCCGCGGCGCCGTGGCACAGCGCGCCGAGCGCCGACACGTCGCAGCGCAGCAGCAGCGTCGGCACCCCGCAGCCGAGGACCGCGAGGAGCCCCTCCACCACGCCGGGCAGGGCGAACGGGTCGCGGCCCGCCTCCAGCACCAGCGCGACGGGGCCGCCCGCGGCGCGGATGTGGCCGGTCAGGACGGTGCGGTGCAGGCGGTCCTGGAGCCAGGTCGGGTGCAGCGGCAGGACGGCGATCGTGTCGGGCAGGACGGCGGCGCGGTGCAGGATGCCGGCGAGGCCCGGCTCGTCGCCGCTGTCGACGTACCCGGAGTCGGTGAGCACGGGCACGCCCAGCTCCCGCTGGCGGCGCAGCCAGCGCGGGTTGAACGGCGCGCTCGCCGGCAGCCGGGCCGGTCCGGCGTAGCGGGCCGCGTCGAGCAGCAGCGGCGCCTCGAAGTGGCGTTGGCGCAGCAGGTACGCGGCGGTCGCGAGCAGGCCCGCCTCGTCCCGCTGGAACGGTGAGATGACGAGGCCCGCGCCGGGGCGCTCGGCGATCGGCGCGCAGCGCAGCGCCTGGTTGGCCGAGCAGTGCACCAGCAACGTGCCTTCGGTGATCATGGCATTCGTCAGTCCCGTCACTCTTGGTCCATCGAGCGTAACCAATAGTGCGGTATTCACGAACATTCATGTTCGAACTGGTGTTCTATCTGAAACTCTCAGCTGCAGGTGTACGTGAAGGTCGCCGTGTCGGAGGCGGTGCTGGGCGCGATCACCTGCAGCGTGGTGGTGGAGGTGCCGGCCGCGCGCCGGACCTCCGCCTCCCAGGAGTCGGTGTAGGTCTTCGACCGCAGCGTGGCGCCGTGCTCGTTGCCGCCGTCGACGGTGTACCGCAGCCGGACGTCGGGGCTGGAGACCGTGATCGTGACGGTGACCTTGACCCTGACGTACTTCGCCGAGCGGGGGCAGGGGCCGGTGACGCTCGCCGGCTCGAGGCTGATCCGCGCCGCCGTGACGTGCGGCTTGGCCGGCGACGACTTGGGCGTGCCGCTCGGCTCCGCGGCCGGTTGGCTCGTGGCCTCGGCCGGTGCCGTCGAGGCAGTGACCGCCACCACGGGTTCGGCCGCGGCCGACCTGGGGCGCGGCCGGCTCGGCTCGGAGGACGAGCCGATCAGGGCGAACGCGGCCAGGCCGGCGACGAGGACGAGGATCGCCGCGCCGCCGGCGATGAGCAGCAGCGTCAGCCGGGAGCCCGGCCCGGCCGGCTCCTCGTCCCGCTCCGGGGTCAGCCATGCGGGACGGTCGGGCTCCTCCGCTTCGATCACGGGCAACAGTGCACCACGGCGTGTCAACGCCGCGCCGGCCGGTGTCACGGCACCGCTCCCGCCGGTGCGTCGGCGCAGCTCCGCCCGGTGTCGCGGCTCGCGCGGAGCCCGGAGGCGACGACGCGGGAGCACCGCGCCGGTGTTTCCACGCTGCGCCGTTGGTTCAACGCGACGCGGCGCCGCGTCGTTGGTTCAGACGCGGCGCCGCGTCGTTGGTTCAGGCGCGGCGCCGCCGTCGTGCCAGTGGTTCAGTGCAGCGCCGGGTAACCGCCCACCACGCTGCCCTGCGCCTCGGCGCGGACGGCGGCGGCCGCGGCGGTGACCGAGCCGGCGGTCGCGACCCGGTCGACGACCGCGGCGACGACCTTCGGCGTGGCGAACGACGTGCCGCTCCACGCCGCCCAGCCGCTGCTGAACAGCTCATGGTTGATGTACGTGCTGACGACGTCGGCGCCGGGCGCGGCGACGCTCACCCACGGGCCGGTGTTGCTCCACTCGCAGATCGCGGTGCCGTCGTGCGCGGCGACGGCGAGCAGCCGGTCCGCCCACGCCTCGCCGCTCGCGGTGAACGCGGCCGGCCAGAACGGCCGGTCGGCGACGCCGTTGTTGCCGGCGGCCGCGACCACGACCCGGTCGCCGCCGGCGAGGAACGTCCGCAGGGCCGCGGACAGCGCCGCGGGCGGCAGGTCACCGATCGAGTAGCCGCCGAGGGACAGGTTGAGCACGTCGGTGTCGGTGAGGGCGGTGATCGCGGCGGCGAGGTCGGCCTCGGTGCACACGCCGAAGCTGTCGAGGACCTTCACGATGCGGACCTGCGCGCCGGTGGTGCCCTGCGCGACGACGCCGGCGATGAAGTTGGCGTGGCCGACGTCGGAGTCGAGCATGCCGTCGCCGTCGCCGTCGGTGACCGTCTCGTGGTTCTCCGGCGTCGCGGAGTAGCAGCCCACCGGGAGCGGGCTGTCCAGCCAGATGCCGGTGTCCATGACGACGACCCGTACCGGCGATGCGTGATCCGACGAGATCAGCTTCGCCGAAGGGGCGTCCACCGCGACCGGCGGGCCGAACGGGCCGCCGTGCTCGTGCGGCGTGGACATGAAGACGTGGTTGGCCCCGACGACGGAGCCCTGCGGCAGCTGGCCGCGCAGGCGGCGGACGGCGTCGGAGACGTCGAGGCCGGACGTGCGCAGGCGGCGCAGGCCGGACGTCGGCTCGTCCTCGGCGATCTCGCTGGTGCGGTGGCCGAGCCCGACCAGGGTGCGGTGGGCGATCGCGGTGCTGGCGTCCTGGACCAGGATCTCGTCGGCGACGAACCGGACGGTCCGGCCGGCGTGCGACTCGGTGCGCATCCACGGCAGTCCGGACAGGCGCGCGTCGCGGGTCGCCAGCCACCGTTCGAGACGATCTCGTGCAACGGACATGCTTGCTCCTCAGTGCTCAGCTAGAGACGGACCGGTGACAAGAGACGGCGGCGCGGCGCCGTGATACACATCGGAGGTGTCCACCACCGCCGACGAGCTGGCGCAGCGGCTGTTACCGATTGTGATGGCCGATCCGGTCAAGGCCAAAATGCTCGCGGACGCGGCGTTGCGCGACGCCCAGCGCGCCGGTGACCGCGCCGCGCAGGCGGTGGCGCTGCGGACGCTCGGCCTCGCCGCCCGGGCCCGGCACGACGCGGCGGGCGCGGACCGGCATCTGCGCGCGTCGATCGCGGTCGCGCGGCGTCACCGGCTGACGCAGTACGAGGCGGAGTCCCGGATGAGTCACGCGCTCATCCTCGACGATCTCGGCCGGCCCACCGCGGCGCTGCGCGAGATCGACCGGGCGATGGCCGACCTGCAGGGGCAGCGCCGCGCCCGGGCCTCGATGCAGCGCGCCCTGATCCTGCGCCGGCTCGGCTTCGAGCGGGAGGCGATGGAGCTGTACCGGGACGCGCTGCGGGCGTTCCGGCGGTCCGGTGACGCGGTGTGGGAGGCCCGCACGCTGACCAACCGCGGGGTGCTGCACGGCTTCCGCGGCAACCTCCGCCTCGCCGAGGCCGACCTGCGGGCGGCGCAGGCGCTGTACAACCGGCTCGGGATGTCGACCGCCGCGGCGCAGGTGGAGCACAACCTCGGCTTCGTCGCGGCGCAGGCCGGCGACGTGCCGACGGCCCTGGCCCGCTACGACCGGGCGCACGACCGGCTGTGGAAGACCGGCGTCGACGCCGTCAGCCTCCTGGACCGCGCGGAGCTGCTGCTGTCGGTGCGGCTGCTGCCCGAGGCCGGCACGGCGATCCGTGCGGCGATCGCCGCCTGTACCGACGGACACCTCGACTCGGTGCTCGGCCAGGCGCATCTGATGATGGCGCGGCTGGCGCTGCTCACGAGCGGCGGCTCCGGCCCTGTTCCCGGCGCTTCCGGTACTTCCGGCGCTTCCGGCACGGACGAGTCGCGGGCGGCGGCCGCGGCGGCGCGGAAGGTGTTCGCGCGGCAGAAGCGCGCGGTGTGGATCGCCCGGGCCAGGGTCGCGGAGCTGGCGGCGGTCGTCGCGTCGGGCCGGGCGCACCGCGGGACGCTGCGGGACCTGCGGACTGCCGGGCAAGCCCTCGTCGACGCCGGCTGGCCCCATCCCGGCTGGGAGGCGCTGCTGGACGCCGCGCAGCTCGCCGTCGGCCTCGGCGAGCACGGCACCGCCGCCGACCTGCTGCAGGAGGCGGCGGCCGCGGCGAAGCTCGGCCCGGCGCCGCTGCGGGTGCGCTGGGCGCACGTCCGGGCCCGCCTGGACCTCGCCCGCGGCGCGACCGCCGAGGCGGCCCGGGCGGCGACCGCCGGGCTGCGGATCGCCGACGAGTACCGGGCCAGCCTCGGCGCCACCGAGCTGCGCGTGCGCGGCAGCGTCGAGGCCGCCGCGCTCGCCGGGCTGCGGCTGCGGCTCGCCCTCGACCACGGCGGCCCGCGGGAGGCGCTCACCTGGGCGCAGCGGTGCCGGTCGGCGGCGCTGTCCCTGCCGCCGACGCACCCGTCCAGCGACCCGGTCGTCGCGCGGGCCCTCACCGAGCTACGCCGCATCACCGGCGAGCTGGCCGCGGCGCCCGCCGGCCCGCAGCGCGCGGGGCGGCTGCTGCGGCGGCAGCGGTCCCTGGAGGCGGAGATCCGGCGCCGCTCCTGGCGGGTGCCCGGCTCGCGGCCCGCGGCGCGCACGGACGTGCCGTTCGCGTCGCTGGCCGCCGCGCTGGACGGGCGGGTGCTGTTGGAGCTGCTCGCGATCGACGGCGTCCTGCACGCGCTGGTGGTGTTCCCGTCGGCCGGCGGGTACCGGGTCGCGCAGCGCGTCGTCGGGCCGATCGCGCCGGTGGCCACGGAGCTCGAGCACCTGCGGATCGCGCTCAGCGCGGAGATCCTCGGGCACGGCGGTACCAGCGGAGAACGCGTCGACCGGGGCGCCGGTGCGCTCGACCGGCTGCTGCTCGACCCCGTCGCCGACCTGATCGGCGCCGGCCCGCTCGTGCTCGTGCCGACCGGCGCCCTGCACGCGATGCCGTGGACGATGCTGCCCAGGCTGCGCGGGCGGTCGATCACCGTCGCGCCGTCCGCGGCGATCTGGTGGCGGGTCGCGACCCAGCCGCCCGCCGACGGGCCCATGGTGCTCGTCGGCGCGCCGTCCGCGGCGCAGGCGGCCGCCGAGGTCGCCCAGATCGCCCGGGACCGGCGCGTGCCGCCGACCGTGCTGGCGGGGGAGCGGGCCCGGGTGGCGCCGGCGCTCGCCGCCCTCGACGGCGCGGCGATCGGGCACATCGCCTCGCACGGCGAGTTCCGGGTGGACAACCCGCTGTTCTCGTTCCTCCTCCTCGCCGACGGCCCGCTCACCGTCTACGACCTGTCGGCGCTGCGCCGGCCGCCCGCGCTGCTGGTGCTGTCCGGCTGCGACACGGGCCTCACCGAGGTGCACCCCGGCGACGAGCTGATGGGGCTGGTCGCGGCGCTGCTCAACATGGGCACGGCCACCGTCGTCGCGAGCACCGGACCCGTCGACGACGGCGCGACGCGGCTGCTGATGCGCGACCTGTACGGCCATCTCGGCGCGGGCCAACCGCCGGCGTCCGCCCTGGCCCTGGCGCAGGCGGCGGCCGACCCTTCGGTGCGGGCGAGCACCGGCAGCTTCGTCTGCTTCGGGGCGGGGTGAATTTTTCTCTCATTTGACTGGCGGAAGTGTCAGACCCGGGCTCTACGATGTGCCGCATGCGACGGGTGGTGATCTCGGCTCTCCTGCTGCTGGTGCTCGGCGCGCTGGTGGCGTGGGGTGTCGGCGGCGCGCTCGGGCTGTCGTTCGGCCCCGTGTCCGTGCCGGTCGAGCGGGCCGTCGCCGCGCCCGCCACCCCGCTCGTCGCGGCGCCGCCGATCAGCGTGATCAGCGTGCCGGCCGAGCCGCGGCTCACCCTCGCCGCGAAGGCCGTCGCCGACGCGCTCGTCCAGCGCGGCCTGCCCGCGCCCGCGATCGGCCAGGAGCCCGCCGAGGGTCCTGGCGTGCCGCTGCGGGTCGTCGTCGGCGTCGCTCCGTTCGGCAGCTCGCTGGAGGCCTTTCGGCTCGGCGGCGACGGCACGGCGATCACCATCGAGGCCGCCGGCGCCGCGGGCGCGGCCACCGGCCTGTATGCGGTCGCCGACCGGATCCGGTCCGGCTCGGCGGTGCTGCCCGCCACCGGCCCCGCCGTCTTCGCGCCGCGGCTCGGGCTGCGGCTCACCGACGCCGGGTCCGTCGGCCGGGAGCCCGACCCGGCCGCGTTCGCCGCCGGCACCGACTATTCGCTCAACACCGACGTCGTCGGCGGCGCCCTGCTGCCCGCCGCGCCGTGGGTCGACCAGGCCGCCGTCGCCCGCATCGACGCGCAGTTCCGGCAGTTCGTCGAGCACTCCCTCGCCCAGGGCTACAACGGCGTCGTCGTCCCCGGCTTCCTGGAGTATGTGACGTTCGCGCTGGTCGGCGACGGCCACGCGGTCTATCCGGCGGGCGACGACCACATCGCCCGCGCGCAGGCGCTCGTCGCGGCGTTCGGCCCCGTCTTCCGCCACGCCGCCGACCTCGGCATGCGGGTCTACCTGCTCACCGACATGCTGGCCGTGTCACCGCCGCTGGAGCGCTACCTGGAGCGGGAGTTCGGCGGGCTCAAGGTCGGCGACCCGCGCTTCTGGCAGGTGTACCAGCTGGGCCTCACCGAGCTGTTCCAGGCGATGCCCTTCGCCGCCGGCCTCATGGTCCGCATCGGCGAGGGCGGCGACGTCTACCGGCAGCCCGGCTGGGACTACTCGTCGAGGCTCGCCGTCACCGGCGTCGACGCGGTCCGCGCCATGCTGCGCACCCTGCTCGGCACCGCCGGCGCCGCCGGCAAGGACCTGATCTTCCGCACCTGGACCGTCGGCGTCGGCGCCGTCGGCGACCTGCACACCAACCCGGCCTCCTACGAAGAGGTCCTCGGCGGCATCGACGACCCGCACCTCATCGTCTCCACCAAGTACACGCTCGGCGACTTCTACAGCCACCTGCCCTTCAACGGCACGCTGGAGACCGGCACGCACCGGCGGATCGTGGAGTTCCAGGCGCGGCGCGAGTTCGAGGGCTTCGGCGCCCTGCCCAACGACCTGACCGGCCTGCACCAGCAGGCGCTGCGCCGCTTCCTCGCCGCCAACCCGCACGTCGAGGGCGTCTGGACCTGGACGCAGGACGGCGGCCCGCTGCGGGCCGGACCGATGACGCTGTACCTGCGGACCGGCTTCTGGCAGCTGTACGACCTCAACGCCTACACGCTGGGCCGGCTCGCCCACGACCCCGACGCCCCGGCCGAGCAGCTGACCGCCGACTGGGTCCGCCAGACGTTCTCGTCCGACCCCGCGACCGTCGCCGCCGTCTGCGAGATGCTCGCCCTCTCCCGCGAGGCGGTCACGAAGGGCCTCTACATCGGCGCCTACGCCGACCACTCCGTCCGCGCCCTGGGCCTCGAGCCGCCACCCATGATGTGGATCTTCGAGTGGGACATCGCCACCGGCGACTCGGCCGCCCTCACCAGCATCTACGCCGTGACGGCCGCTTCGGGCGCCGTGGACGCGGCGGTGGCCGAGGGGGAGCGGGCGGTGGAGGCCGCCGCGCGGATGCGCGCCCTGATCACCGCGACCGACCCGGCCACGTGGCGCGACCCGGTGCTGCGGGCGAAGCTGCTCGACACCCTGACCTATGAGGCGGATCTGTTCGGCACGCTCGGGGCGTACCGCACCATGGTCCTGCGCCACGTCCAATGGCTCGACACCGGCTCCTCCGCCGCCTACGACGCGTGGCGCACGGCGGAACGCCGCTACCAGTCGGCCCGCGACGCCCACGTCACCCGCTACGGCGGCGACGTCGACCTGCCCGCCTACAACTTCACCGCCGCCGACCTGGGCGCCACCCGAGCCGACCGCGACCCGCTCATGGCCTGGCTGGCCAGGGCCCTCTTCGTCCTCCTGCTGGCCGCCCTGGTCGCCGGCGCGATCCTCCGCCGCCCGGCCGCCCTGCACGCCCTCTGGACCGGCGCCACCCGCCCCTGGCGCGTCGCCCACCTCGACGCCACAGTCTCCCGCACCGACCGCGTCCTCGTGCTGGCCGTGCCCGCCGCGGCCCTGATCCTGAGCCGCTTGGTCTACACCTGGTTCGCCGCCCCCGCCCACCTCGTCCTGACGCTCGGCGCGTGGCTGCTGTTCGCCCTCACCGCCCGCCTCCTGCTCGGCCGCCACCGCGACCCCTTCCACCTGTGGGCCACCATCGGCGGCGTCGCCCTGCTGCGCTCCCTGCTCCTGCTGGCCGCCCTCGCCGTCCGCGGCCCCGGCCACTACTGGCTCGAGTTCTGGACCGCCCCCACGGTCCGGGCGGTCTACATCTGCGTGGCGTTCGCCGCCTTCGGCTGGCTCTTCGTGGCCACCACCCTCGTCCTCCGCGACCACTACCACCTCCGCCGCCGCCACGTCACCGCCACCCTGCTGCTCGTCGCCGGCACCCCCCTCACCCTGCTCGGCGCCCTCGTGACGACCCTCGGCCTGGAGCGCGCCCTCACCCTGTGGAACGACCAGCTCGCCCTCCTCCCATGGGGCCTGTCCCGCATCCTCGGCATCACCGTCTACCTCGGCATCCCACCCACCCTGCCAGCCGCCGCCACCACCACCGGCGCCCTCCTCACCGCAACTGGCACCACCCTCCTCCTACTCCGCCGCCGCCCCCCAACCCCCGTGCAGTAACCCCTACCCACCGTCTGCCACCACTGCCCAGCGTGCTGCTGCTACCCAGCGCGCTGCCGCTGTTCGGTGTGCCGCCGCTGTTCGGCGTGCTGCTGCTGCCCGGCGCGCTGCCGCTGTTCGGCGCGCAGCCGCAGTCCAGCCTGCCGTCACTGCCCGGCGTGCTGTTGCTCGGTGTGCTGCCGCTGTTCGGCGCGCTGTCGCAGTCCAGCCTGCCGTCACTGCCCGGCGTGCTGTTGCTCGGTGTGCTGCCGCTGTTCGGCGCGCTGTTGCAGTCCAGCCCGTTCCGCGCACAGCCCACTACCGCTGTGTGCGGTAAACCCCCGCCGCAGTGCAGTTGCCCCGCCCTGTGCCGCCCGCCCCGTGGTGCCTGTCCCGCATCCTCGGCATCACCGTCTACCTCGGCATCCCACCCGCCCTGCCAGCCGCCACCACCACGCTCCTCACCGCGACCGACGCCGCCCTGCTCCTGCTCCGCCGCCGGTCCCCAACTCCCGCGCACCAACCCCTTCCCACCGCCTGCCACCGCTGCCCGGAGTGCTGCCGCTGTTCAGCGCGCAGCCGCAGTCCAGCCTGCCGTCACTGCCCAGCGTGCTGTCGCAGTCCAGCCCGTTTCGCGCATAGCCCGCCTTCGCCTTGTGCGGTTATCCCCGCCGCAGCGCAGTGGCCGCGCCCGTGCCCGCCCGCCCCGTGGTGCCTGTTCCGCATCCTCGGCATCACCGTCTGCCTCGGCATCCCACCCGCCCTGCCAGCCGCCACCACCACGCTCCTCACCGCGACCGGCGCCGCCCTGCTCCTGCTCCGCCGCCGCTCCCTGACCCCCGCGCACTAACCCCTTCCCACCGCCTGCCACCGCTGCCCGGCGTGCTGTCGCAGTCCAGCCCGTTCTGCGCATAGCCCGCTACCGCTGCGTGCGGTTACCCCCGCCGCAGCGCAGTCGCCCCGCCCCGTGCCGTCCGCCCCCCATGCCGCGCCGCCCTGCCGCGCCTCTGCTCCTCGTCTGCCGCCGCTTGCCGACCCCGGCGCAGTGACCTCTCCCGTCGCCGACCGTTCCATTTCCCGGACTGTTGCCGTTGCGCGGCGTGATGTCGCAGTTCAGCCTGTTCAACGCACAGCCTGCGAGCACTGGCGCGGTTACCCGATGCAGCGTCGCCCCGCCTTGCACCGCGCTGCAGCCGGGCAGCCCGTCGGTCCTGGATGGGCACCAATCGCCTCGGGGCCCGGCGTTCCGACACTGGGGAACGGACGCCGCGCGAGCACCGCTGAACAGCCGCGTTCCTTGCCCTCGGGGTGGCTGGTCGAAGTGGGCGTTAGTGGGGTCTGTCGGTGCGGCGCAAGGACGGTCGAGGCTGCGCACCGGTCTAGATGCTCGGTGTCGCCGCCGTCGACCGGGTCCTCGGTGTTGCGGCGTCGTCCGGCGGGTTGCCGACAACGGCGTCGTCCGCATCCTCGCCCACCAGTGTGAGCGCGACACCGAACCGAACCGCGCCGGGAAACCCGCAGCCTGCGGCCCGGCACGTCCGCCAACCTGCGCCCTCGCCGAAGACGCGCGGCTGTGCTGGTTTGCGACTGTCGCGGGCGACGGAGTGGTGGGCGTCGGCGTTGATCCAAGGAGGGAGCCGGTTGTGGGGGCGGCCAGATCGGTCTGTGGATCAAGGTGGGTCGGCGTGGTCATGGGTGGGGTGGGTCTGGCGTCGGCGGCTTGATCGACAGGTGGATCTGGCTGTGGGGGTGGCCGGATCTGCTATTCGATCAACTGGGAAGGGGAGGTGGTCAGGGTGGTGAGGACGGTGGGGGCGTCGGGCATGGTGGTGAGGTCGGTGCGGGCGGCTGTGGCGGCTGCGGTGTAGGCGGGGTTGGTCAGGAGCTCGGTGAGGCGGTCGGTGATCGCGGCGCCGGTGACCTCGGCGGGGTGGAGGGCCAGGCCGGTGCCGGAGAGTTCGATGGCTTCGGCGTTGGTGAACTGGTCGCCGCCCTGTGGCAGGGCCAGGTGGGGCAGGCCGTGGGCGAGGGCGCCGAACATGATGCCGGCGCCGGCCTGGGAGACGACGGCGGTGCAGCGGGGGAGGAGCAGGGTGTGCGGCAGGTACGGGGCGAGCACCACGTGCGCAGGCTGGCGGCCGAAGCCGGCGGGGTCGACGTCGGGGCCGACGGTGGCGACCACGTTCACGGGCAGCGCTGACAGGGCGGCGATCGCGGTGTGCAGGACGTTGCGGTTGGCGTGGAAGACGGTGCCGAGGGTGAGGTGGACGGTCTGCTCGTACGGCAGCGAATCGAGGGAAGCGGGCAGCTGTTCGGAGCCGGAGGGCGTGCCGGCGACGGGGCGCAGCGGGAGTGTGGTGGGCCAGATCCGTTCGGCGGCAGGGGACGCGGGGCGCAGGGAGGGCGGGCACAGCTCCAGGTACGTGGCGGCGCGGTGACCGGCGCTCGTGCCGGGCACGCCGAACTGGTCGAACAGGCCGTCGAGGGCGGGGCCGAACGCGGCCCAGAGCTGGATCGGCGGCATGATGCCGATGCCGTGGACGACGTGGCGGGCGCCGGTCGCGGCGGCGGCGACCGGGCCGGACAGCTCGGTGTCCTCGGAGATCACGAGGTCGGGCTTCCAGTCCAGGGCGCGCGGGACGAGGTCGGCGGCGCGGGCGCGGGCGGTCGAGGCGAAGTACGCGAGCCAGTCCGTCCCGGGGCCGCCGCCGGCCTCGTGGTGTGAGGGGCCGACGGCCCAGGTGGGGACGGTGAGGCGGGCGGCCATGTCGGGGCCGGTCGCGACCACGACGTCGTGGCCGGCGGCGCGGGCGGCGAGGACCAGCGGCAGGACCGGGTTGACGTGGCCGAACATCGGGCACGCGGTGAAGAGGATCCGCATACCCCGCGTCCACGCACCGCCGCCCAGACCGGTTCAACGAACGTGTCGAAAAACCGGGGAGCCGTTCGACGCGTCAGTGAGCGAAGACGCAACCGGAAGGATCCGATCATGCTCGACACCGTCAGCACCGAGCGAGTCAGCACCCCCAGCGCCCTGGCGAACGCCGGGATCCTCGCGGCGCCCCTGTTCACCGTCGCGGCGGTCGTGCAGGCGGCCACCCGCGACGGGTACGACATCACCCGCCACCCCGTCAGCATGCTCGCCCTGGGCGACCTCGGCTGGGTGCAGACCACCAGCTTCGTGGTGGTGGGGCTGCTCAGCGTGGCGGCGGCCGCCGGTACAGGAGCCGCGAAAGCCACACGAGCACTGCACGCGGCCATCGGGGTGGGGCTGCTCATCGCGGCCGTGTTCCGGATGGACGCGAGCGACGGGTTCCCGCTCGGCACCCCCGAGGGTCGCCTGACCACGATGAGCGGCCACATGATCGTGCACAACGCCGGCGCCAGCGTGTCGTTCTTCTCGATGATCGCGCTCTGCTTCGTGCTCGCGGCCGGGTTCCGCCGGACGGGTCAGCGCGGCTGGGCCGTTTCAGGGCGGATCGCGGGTGTACTGTTCACGCTCGGCCTCGCCTGGGCGATGACCGGCGGGGCTGGTGGAGCGCTGACCCTGTTCCTCGGCGTCGCCGTCGCCTGGAACTGGATCGCGGCAGCGGCACTCAGCCAGCGCTCGCGGGCGTAATGGCAACAGGGCGGCCGAGCGGCAGCAGGCCCGCGAACAGCAGGACCGCCGCGAGCGGGATCAGGTCCAGGTTCACCCCGATCGCCGCGAACGCCGCCACCACCAGCGCCGGGCTCCACCACGGCGCGCGTCGCGCCAGCACCAGCAGCACCAGCAACGTCAGCATCCCGAGCTGGAACAGTGCCGGGCCGACGACCTGCAGCGCGTCCGGCAGCTCGGGGAACGACGCGAAGATGTCCCCGACGATCACCCACAGGAAGCAGCCGGCGCCGAAGAGCGCGGCGGCGACCGCCGGCAGGGCGACCCCCCGGTGCCGGTGCAGCGCCCGGTACGCGTGCACGGTCAGCGCCGCCAGCAGCACGAACGCGATGAAGAAGCAGACATGCCCGACGTTCCAGAGGGCGCCGTCCTTGTCGTGGTGGCCGTCGCGCCCGTCGATGAGCCGGAGGGTGCCGTAGACGAACAGCAGGACGGGGGCGCCGACGCGTACCAGCAATGGGGTCATACACGCAGGTTCGCAACGATCGATCCCGAGCGGCATCAGGGCGCGACCCCGGCGGGACCCTGAGAATCCTCTCAGCTCCGGTGCAGCGCCGCCCGGTCGGCGGCGGCGCGGCCGGAGTCCCAGCCCTCGTCGCTGTCCACTCTGGTGCCGCGGCCGCGGACGGTACGCGGGAACACCCGCTCCATCGTCTCGCGCACCTGCGCGTCCCGGGCCGCGAGGACCGGCAGCAGGTCGGAGGCGGTGTCCGGGGGGAGCGCGGCGGACGCGACGGCCTGGCTGAGGCGCTCGCCGATCCGGACGGCGAACCCGACGAGGAACGACTGGCGGAACGTCTTCAGCCGCGCGCGCCCCGCCTTGCCCCCGGGTGGCTCCGCCGCGGACATGGCCCGGTTCGCCTGTACCAGCAACGACGTGTGCAACAGGTCGACCGCGTCGATGTCGGTGTCGAACCCGAACACGGTCGCGAACCCGAGCTCCGGCGACCACACCGCATGGCAGCGGTTCGCCCCGGCGACGGCGTCGAGCAGGGCGGCCTTCTCGCTCTCGTACGGGTGGTCGACGCCGATCCGCCGGGCGAACGGCACCACGTCCGTCGCGGCGCCGCGGGCGACGAGCAGCGCCTCGTCGATGCTGTGCCGGGCGACGAGCTCCTGCGCCTTCGCCGTGTAGGTCTCCGCCTCAGCCGGGTACGTCGTGGACTCCGCCTTCGCGAGCAGCGCCCGCACCCTGTCCAGCAGCCGCACGTCGACGTTGCTCGGTCTCGCGGCCGCCGCCTGTACGGTGCCGGGCGGCGGGACCAGCACCTCGATCGGCGGCAGGGTGCGCAGGATGCCCAGCAGCACCAGCACCGTGTCGAGCACCTCGACCCGGTCGACCCGCCACCGCGCGGCGAGCCCGTCGAGGTAGCGCTCGTCGGCCCCCCACCAGACGGTCGCGCCGAGCGCGTCGGCCTGGGCCCGCCAGCGCGGGTCGACCAGCGCGGGCTTGAACTGCCGCAGGTGCGTCGCGACGGCGTCGGTCACGAGCTGGGTGTGCGCCACGGTGCCGCGCCGCCCCGCGACCCGGTGCAGCTCGCCGGGCTGCCAGCCGCGTTCGAACAGCCGCGAGCAGGCGGACCGCACGGCGGCGAAGAGCGCCGGGTCGACGTCGGCGGCGGGCGCGACGGTCAGCGCGTCGAGCCCGCGCTCGTACCCGACGCTGCCGTCGAGCACCGCCTTGATCTGTTCGTCCGCCGTACGCACCGGGCAAGGCTACCCGGCCGTCCCGGGCCACCTTTGTTCATCCACCACGGTGATAGGCTCCCGTCGCTGTTTCGCAACACCTGTTTCACAACACCTGTTCGCAACACCTGTTCGCAACACCTGTTCGCAAGGCCGACAAGCAGGACGCGAGTCGAGAGGGCACCATGACGTCACGGGTCGTAGTCATCGGATCTGGGATCGGTGGCCTCACCGCCGCGATCGCCCTGCTAGCTGATGGTCATGAGGTCGAGGTGTACGACCAGGCCGCCACCTTCAGCGCGATCGGCGCGGGCGTGTCGCTCGGCGCCAACGGCACCCGGCTGATGGACGCCCTCGGGCTCGGCCCGGCGCTGCGCGAGGTCGGCTCCGACCTCCAGCGCATCCAGTTCCACGAGTGGCGTACCGGCGAGATCTTCTACGAGCACCCCATGGGCGACTGGTACACCGCCCGCTTCGGCGCCCCGTTCCTCGGCCTGCACCGCGCCGACCTCCAGCAGGTCCTGCTCGACGCGTTCCGCGCCGCCGGCGGCGAGGTCCACCTCGGCAAGCGCTGCGCCACGATCGCCGAGACGCCCGACGACGTCACCATCACCTTCGCCGACGGCACGACCACCACCACCGACCTCGTCATCGGCGCCGACGGCGTCCGCTCGACCGTCCGCCAGCACGTCGCCGGCCCCGACGAGGCCGTCTTCGCCGGCATGAGCTGCTTCCGCGGCCTCGTCCCGATCGACAAGGTCCCCGGCGGCTCGTCCATGGGCCTCACGTTCTTCCTCGGCCCCATCAGCCACCTCGTCGTCTACCCCGTCCGCCGCGGCGAGCTGATCAACTTCGTGGCCTACACCCGCGACGAGGCCTGGACCGACGAGTCCTGGTCGGCGAAGGGCGACGCGAGCCAGGCGGTCGCCGCCTTCGAAGGCTTCAACGACACCGTCCTCACGATGCTCGGCGCCGTCGAGGACACCGGCCGCTGGGCCCTCTTCGACCGCGAGCCGCTGCGCCAGTGGAGCACCGGCCGCGTCACCCTCGTCGGCGACGCCGCCCACCCGATGCTTCCCCACGCCGGCCAGGGCAGCAACCAGGCCGTCGAGGACGTCGCCGTCCTCGCCCACTTCCTGCGCCGCGACCTCCCGGTCAACGAGGCCCTGTCGGCGTACGAGTCCCTCCGCAAACCCCGCGCCCGCCAGCTCCAGCTCGGCTCCCGCGGCAACGCCAAGTGCTTCCAGGTCCCCGACGGCCCCGAAGCCCAGGCCCGCAACGAACGCCTCACCAACCTCCCCGAGATGGTCACCTGGATCCACGCGTACGACGCCCACGCCGACCTCCAGCAATCGGAGAAGGTCCCCACCTGACCCACCCTTAGCGCACGAGGACGTCCACCGACCGCAGATCGCGGTTCGCGTGGTGCACCTCGGCGATGTCGGCCAGGGCGTCGCGGCCCAGCGCCCGGTATGCGCCCACGAGCAGCTCCGTCGCCTCGGCCCGGTGGTCGTCGGCGTCGAACCAGTGCAGCTCGCGGCCCACGACGAGCGCGTACGCGGGCTGGCCGGCCGCCAGCTCGGCGCGAGCCTCGGCGATGATCGACGCCGCTGTCTCCGGGCTGCGGTACAACTCGATGCGCTCGTCCGCGCGGCCCGCACGCGGGTCGCCGGCGTCCGGTGGCAGGGCCGGTCCGATCGTGACGCCGCCGTCCGGGCGGTCGGCCGTCGCCCAGCGGCGCGGACCGTCCTGCGCGAGCGCCTCGGCGTCCGCGTCGGCGAAGGCGTTCAGCGCGTCCTCGGCCGGCTCGAGCGGCTCAGCGCCCTCGTAGCGCGCCGGGTCGTCGCGCTCGCGGTCGCTGCGGACCTTCTGCAGCAGGCCGTACGTCTGGCCGAGCATCGTCACCCAGCCGTTCGTCCAGGTCTCCGCGGTGTCGCGGGCCCAGTTGTACGCGACGAATGTGGGCAGGTCGGCGGGGTCGTCGTACCACAGGCCGTAGTGCAGGCCGTCCGAGTCGCCCCCCATGATCGTGACGAGCTCGGGCGGGTCGCGCCGGTAGCGGTGGTCCAGCCGCTCGTCCAGGCCGTCGCGCGCACTCAGGGACAGCCCGCCGTCGGCGAACAGCGCCGTGATGCCCCCTGTACGCAGGCCGAGGCCTCCCCAGACCGCCGATCGCTCCGCACAGTCGAGGCTGTGCCAGAAGGCGGCGAAGACCGCGACGTGGCGCGGCAGGCGAAGGTTGTAGACACGGCGGAAGCGCTCCTCGACGAGCGGGAAGCGCTCGCCCATCAACGCGAGCGCCGCCCGCTGGTCATCACGCACCCGCAAGTCCTACCAGACCAGCGTCCGAGCCCCTGACCCTGGAGATGCCGCCGCGCTGCTCAGTGCCGCCGAGGGCGCAAGGTTCCACCAGGCAGGTCGCAGGGTTACAGGTGGGCTTCGCTCGATGGGTTACACCTGGGAGATGATCCGCCCATGTCGGCGCGGCGACGTGTTGGACATGCTGTCGCCGTGAAGGGGTGGGTCAGCGGAACCAAGAGCCGGTATCTGGTTCTCCATGACTACGGCATGGCCCGGCAGCCCGCTGGCTGACCTTCATGAACAGCGTTTGGCTCATCGAGATCTCCCTGGCTACGGCGTTCTCGCAAACCGCGGTCTGTTGTATCTCCGTGACGCGTCGCCTGACTACGACGGCGTCGTGCACCTCGCGGAGTTAGGACCAGACGGTCGCCGCCTTCGTGCGGTCGAGCAACGCCCCGACGGTGACTGCCTCCGAACTGATGATCGGCCGTTCAATCCGCCCATCGACCTACGCGATCCCCAGTACGTCCCGATGCAGATCAGTGCCGAGGCATTCGAGGACGCCTGGCGACGCGCACGACCCGACGCGGACGCCCCCTAGATCGTCGCCGGCGCGGTGGATGAGCAGAGCCCGGTCCTAGGAGCTGTTCGGGGTTCGGATCTAGGTGGTGCTGGTGATGGCTGGTAGAACTCGGCTGTGGCGCGTTTCGATGTGACGGATGCGGAGTGGGCGTTGATCGAGCCGTTGTTGCCGGTGGCGGCGACGGGGCCGTTGCCGTGGCGGGTGCGGGATCAGTTCAACGGGGTCCTGTGGCGGTTTCGTACCGGGTCCGGGTGGCGTGATGTGCCTGATCGGTTCGGGGCCTGGTCGACGATCTATTCGCGGTTCAATGCCTGGGCCCGGGCGGGGGTGTTCCAGGGTTTGATGGATGCGTTGATCGCTGAGGCCGGTGCGCGGGGGCTGGTCGGGTTGGAACTGGTGAGTGTGGACTCCACTGTTGTGCGGGCGCATCAGGAGTCGGCTGGTCTGGCGGTCGCTGGGGAGACCCTGGACGCCCTGGAGCAGGCGTTGACCGAGGAAAAGGGGGCTCCGCTGGCGGTGCAGCCGCCGGTGTGGCGGGTGACCCGACGGCGGCCGGACCCGCCGCGGACGGTGCGGACGGTGCGGACGGTGCGGACGGTCAGCAAGTGGCGGGTCGGGAACGTGCCGCGACCCGGCGTCGGCGCAAGGCGCGTGCTGGAGTCGCCGGGCTCGGCCGGTCCCGGGGCGGACTGAGCAGCAAGATTCACGCCGTGGTCGACGCGGCCGGGCTGCCGCTGGTGTTCCTGCTGACCCCGGGCCAGGCCGGAGACTGCCCGCAGTTCCCGGCGTTGCTGGACCGGGTCTGTGTTCCCGGGCCGAAGGGCCGGCCCCGGACCCGCCCTGACGCGGTCGCTGCGGACAAGGCCTACTCGTCCAGAGCGAACCGTGCCTACCTGCGCCGACGCCGGATCACCGCGGTCATCCCGGAGAAGTCCGACCAGCAGGCCAACCGGAAGAAGAAGGGGTCGGCGGGCGGACGGCCCGTCAGCTTCGACCCGCAGCGTTACAAGCGGCGCAACACCGTCGAACGCTGCTTCCAGAGGCTCAAGACCTGGCGTGGCGTGGCCACCCGCTACGACAAGGACCCGGACAGCTATCAGGCCGGACTCCACCTCCGAGGCTCGATCATGTGGCTGAAATTCCTTACCTCAACCACATGATCCGAACCCCGAACAGCTCCTAGTCGTCGAGCACAAATGCGGATACGGCGACCACGATGCTGTTCGGCTTGGGCCTGGGGGTCGTTGAAGTGCTCGCTGCCTGGTCACCAGCCGAGCTGGACCCAGGAAGCTGGACCCCGACGATGGCACGCGGAAGCGTCGGTCCTGCCGCGCGAAGCGCAGGCAGTGCGAGGCGAAGCCGAAGCATGGGGGTGCGGGTGGGAACCCCCGCTGGGGAGCAGGCGAAGCCTGCGCGGATGACACCACGCGACGAACGCGAAAACGGCCCCCGCCGTTGAGCAGGGGCCGTCTGTCGCGTGGGCGATACTGGGATCGAACCAGTGACCTCTTCGGTGTGAACGGCCGCCCTTGACGCCATCTGGTCGGAGGTAGATGTTGCGGGCTGCGGAAAGATGTCCGTTGACGTCCGGGATAGTCCGCCATCGTGTCACCCGGTTGTCACGCAGTTAGCCACTCATCGCCCGGCAATCGTCATGCCGGGCGCAGGGCGCGACTGACCATTGATCGGGAGGGCTTTCGCCCTTCTGATGCCGGCGGACGCTCGCACGCTCTACGGTTTTAGCTTGCCGATAAACCAGGCCGATACTATTTCGGCATCTGCTTTCAATGCCAAGGCCTTCGTTTCGGTCATTCCTTCATTTAGGCCGTGCGCAATGGTGTTCCGTCGGTCGACGAGTAATTTCAATTCCCGCTTCAGTCGATTGTCATCGTCGGCAAGAAGTTGCGCAAATTCATCCGCCAAATCATCACCGAAGCGCCGCACAAGATCAAGCAGATTGTCCGGCGTGGGGTTTCTAGTGCGTTCATACCAAGACAACGCCAGGACTTGAACGCGACCGCCAGACTTCTGCCTAATATGCTCGCGCGTCACCTCGTAAACCACTTGCTCAAGATATCCACAGATGCGTATTACAAAAAATCGGGTTAACCAGACTTGCTCATCGATGGTCCGCGTCCTAGGTCGATTGCGAACCGTCAGTGCAAGTTGATCAAGCTGGTGTTTAGGCCCTCGTATTGAGTCGGGGGGCCAAACCGGGAACCTGGGCATTGGTCACCCCTTGTTGAACTCAGCAGTAGCGAGAGCAAGTCGGGTCCGCAGGTACTCCTCGGTGGCAGTGCCGCCGGAGATGACCCCCGGTAGTTCCTTATTGGCCGTAAGGCGGCGCAATGCACTTCGAACCTTAACAACCGAGAAATCGGGCTTCTTCTTCAGCTTCCGCATGAGGCCAACGAATAGCGCCTCCGTCAAGGCGGTGTTAACTTGTGTGCTCTGGTACCGGATCGAGCCACGCCCGGAGGCGTCTAAAAGAAGTTCTGAAGTCTTCGCGAACAGTCGCCTAATTTCAGGGACATTAAGGCCCTCTAGATTTCGGTGATCGCCTACGAAGTCGTTCAGGAATTTCTTGAGAGGGCGAGTATATTTCTCTTGATTCACATACAAGGCAACGATGCGAAGAACTAGTTCTTGGTCGCGGAGTCGCGGCGACTTCGCTCCGTATATGTCCCGCCATGGTTGCAATGCGTTCAACTCCGACAGAAGGTCAACCAGCTCGCCCGGATAGAGTGCGATACGTATCTCGTGGGGAGTCAGTTGGGTGCCGCCGGAATTCAGGCGCTCGAACACTTGATAAACAGCGTCGAGCGATTCTCGACTGCCGTCCGTCTTGACAATTGTGGCTTGGATGAACGTGTTGTCAAGCTGGCGGCGCTGCTCCGAGTTGAGCGACTTGTAGGTTAGTCCCCGGAACGGGAGTGCAACGTTCTGTAGCTCAAACTCCTTGCCTTGATGAACGCCTCCATAGAAGGCGCTCAGCGTTCGCAGGCGCTGTTGCCCGTCAAGGACGAGATACCTTCGGTCTGCCTGCTGAACGAGCATAATTCCGGGAATCGGGTAGCCGAGAAGTAGTGATTCGATGAACCGATCCATCTGAGGTCGCCGCCATACGAATCCTCGCTGGAACCCGGCAACCTCTAGCGTTGGATCACCGTGGCCAAACGTTGGCACAACGATGTCTCCTCGGTTGAGTCTGCGCACGAGGCCCTCGGCGTCGAAGTCGGTTCCCGAGTACGAGACCGCCTCCACTTCGCCTTCGGCGGTATTGAGATCATCGAACTCATCGTCAGTAAGCTCTAGGGATTCGACCTCATCGTCGAGACTCTTCGCGACCATGGTCACAATCTACAATCAATCGCCGTCCAACGGGACTGGTCATCAACCCGCTTCGCCCTGCACGATCGACAGCATGCTGTGACGGTTCGTGTGTTGCCGTACGGTGAGACGCGATGAACGGGACGATGGAACCGACCGGCTTGCCTGACGATTGGTGGACAGCGGACGACTGTGCACGCTTCCTCGGCATCACGCGCAGCACCTGGGCTGCCTACGTGGCGCGTGAGCAGGCGCCGCAGCCCGAGCGGAAGTTTGGCCGCTCGCCGGTTTGGCGTCCGCAGACAGTAAGGGAGTGGGCCGAGTCTCGGCCGCGACGCCCAACGGCGTAGCCGCCTACCGCCCCGAGTCGATGAGCAGGTACAGCAGGGCGACGAGCGTTGTGCCAGTCACGATGTCTCGCTTGTCGATCAAACGACGGATGTCATCCAAGGGCACCCACTCGACACGCTCAGACTCGAAGCCGTCGACCGGAGGACCGATGTACTCGGCTGAGTCGGCGCGGAAGATGTGGTGCTCCGAGTTCATCAGGCCGGGCGTTGGCTGCGTGTAGATCAGCGGGCGGAGCGGCCCTGGCCGCCAACCCGTCTCTTCCTCGACTTCGCGTGCGGCTGCGACGGCTGGCTCGTCGTTGCCGATGGCGCCGACGGGGATTTCGTAGGTCCAGGTGTCGGTGATGAAGCGGTGGCGCCAGAGGAGGAGCACCTTGCCGTCGACTACGACGACGGCGCCGGCGCCGGGGGCGCTGCGGATGAGGCGGTGGTCGAGGTGTCTGCCGTCGGGCAGCTCGACGTCGGCGGTCAGCACGTGGACCCATTGGTCTTGGTAGAGCGTGCGTTCGGAGTTGACCTGCCAGCGCATCAGAACCCCCTCAGCTGGGCGTCGGTGTCGGCCCGGTCGAGAAACTCCGCCACCGCTGGCACCCTAGCGTGTGGCCGGAGCGCGGTCGTCACCTGCGCGACGCGGTCGCGGATCCGGCCGGACTCCATGCCCTCGGCGTAGTCGAGCATCTGCGTGCCGACGTGCACGGCCTGGTCGACGTCGCCGCGCTGGGCGACGATCAGCGCGAGGCCGGCGAAGCGGTGTACGCGGCCGCGTAGGTGCGTGCCGCCGGCTGTCCGTACGGACTCCTCGGCGTACGTCTGGGCGGCGCTGAGGTCACCCAGGCGCCGCAGCGCCTCGGCAACCTGGGTCTCGATGAGGCCCGGCTGGACGTACGACGCTTCCGCCGGTTCGTCGGTCTGGTTGATGCGCCCGGCCGTCCACTCCGACTCGGCCATGTGCCGCTGGCAGTCGGCGCTCTGCCCCATCCGCGCATACGCCTTCCCGGCAAGCGAGTGCAGATCGGCGGCAAGCGCGTGGCTGAGATGCCCCCGCGCCGCGCGGAGCGCTGACTCCGCGTACTGCACGACGAGCCGCGGTTGGTTGTTGTGCAACGCGTGGGTGCTCATCAGCGCCACGACGTACGCGCCGAAAGCCTTGTCGCCGCTGGCTTTCGCCATGCGCAGGGCGCCGAAGAGGTACCGCTGGGCGAGGCCCTGCTGGTCGGCGTCGTACGCGCACACCCCGGCGAGCGCCGCCAGTCCGCCGGCCGCGCGGAGCAGCTCCCGGCCGGTGCGGTTGTCGTAGGCGTTGCGCAACAGCGGCGCTGCGTGCTCGTTCAGCGCCGCCACGAGACGCGGCCGGACCGGCACACCGCCGACACGGCGGTACATCTCCTGATAGCGGGCGCGGAGCTGGCGCAGGCGCTGCACGTCGGCGGTGCCGACCTGGGCGTGACCGTCGCGTGAGACGTCGAGGTCGTCGGGTGGGTTCTCCCACTCCCAGACCGGCGCGATCGCGTCCGTGCCGGTGGCCGGTGGTCCGCCGGCCTTGTCCCGCTGGTCGCCGCGCCAGAGCGCCGATGCGCGCTCGACCGCCTGCGCGAGGGGCATCCCAACCGGTGCGGCCTTGCGCCGCTCCATGCCGATGTCCGCCAGCGCGACGGGCGCGTTCAGCGCTTGACCGATGACGCGGCAGATCAGCTCTGGGCCGGGGTCCCGGGGTACGGCGCCGTCGCGAATCCAGCGGGCGACCGACGCATGGTCGTACCGAAGCCCATGCGCGGCGCCGAGCAGGTTGACGCGGCGCGCGAGGCCCGCGTTCGAGAGGCCGGCGCGCTCGATGAGCGCTGCGAGCAGGAGATTCGCTTCGGCCATGCTCCGGAGCGTAGGGAATCCGTGACGCTCAGGGAACCCCGTCGATCGATTCACACAGGGTGTGAGACGAGTGCCACGTCGCGGACGGCTCACTCCCTGTCGACCAGGTCGCCGCTGCGGTTCTCTTGTGTCAGGCGCTGATCGACCGAGGCGCCAATCGATCAAGTCCCAGCTCAATGGCACGCCACGCGGTTGCGAATACAGCACTGGCGCTGTACGGTCGCAAACACGAATACAGCACTGGTGCTGTATTCGACCGACCGGCAGACGCCGGCACGATCTGGAGGTTCTGGAGTGATCACACAGACGGAGCGGGGCGCCGACGTCCTGCCGCTGACCACGATCCCGGGCATCGCCGGCTACTTCGGCCCGGAGCACGTCCTGGCCGACGTTGCCGCGCGGCACTGCGACGCGCACCGCTCGCCGTTCACACGGGGCGTGGCATGCGGCGCGTGCTGGGAGCTGGCGATCCGCGACGACGAGCGGTTCGCGGTCGAGTGCGACCTGCCCCGCGAGCTGGAGACGGACCCGAACTATATCGACGAGATCGCCGTCGACCTCGCGTGCAGCGGCGAGCGGGTGACGCTGACGCCGGCCGAGCTGGTCGTCGCGGTCAACCGCCTGCGCCGCCGGTCGGTGAGCCTCTCCCGCATCGCCCTTCGCCTTCACGTCGCGTACGGCGCGGTCGTCCGGATCGTCCGCGAGACGAGCAACGAGGTGGCGGCATGAACGCCCCGAAGGCGAGGACGTACACCGCGCGGGAGTACGGCGCGATCACGCTGGACGTGCGCATCAACGTCGGCAGTGTCCGCGTGATCGTGGAGGACCGCGAGTACGCCGAAGTGACCCTGACCAGCCCCGACGGCAACGAGCCGGGCGCCCGCGCGGTCGAGCGCACCACGATCGATGACCACGGCGACCACCTCGCGGTGCGGGTGCCGAACCTGGAGCCGACGACGGCGCGGCAGCACTTCGGCGGCGTCACCCAGGTGGTCGGGCACAACGTCGGCATCGTCGTGGGAGTCGTGTACGGCGATGTGGTGTCGATCGGCGGCATGTCCGGCGGCGCGGTCGTCGGCGGTGGCGTCGGCCCGCTGGTGGACATCGTGGCGCGGCTGCCGCTGGGTAGCTCGCTGCTCGCCGAGACGGTCAGCGCGTCCGTGGACGTGTCCGGCGCCCTGCTCCGCGCGGTCGCCGAGACGGTGTCCGGCGCGGTCCGCATCGACACGGTGAGCGCGCCGGACCTGTTCACCGTCTCGGGCCGCATCGTGATCGACCGCCTGATCGGCGACGGCGCCGTGAAGACGGTCTCCGGCGGCATCGCGGTCGCCGCGACCGACCGGTGCAACCTGCGCGCCGAGTCCGTGTCCGGCTCCATCCGCGTGACCGGCCCGATCGCGCTCAGCGCCCACACCGTGTCCGGCCGCGTCCTCAACTACTGAAGGAGCAGCACCAATGACCACCGCCACCGCCCCCAGCGCCTACCCCGCCCCGATCGAAGCGCTCATGCCGCAGGCCCGCACCCTCGCCGACCAGCTCGGCGAGATCCCCTCCCGGAACGCGCTGATGAAGGAGTTCCGCATCGGCGCGCCGAAGGCCAACGCCATCCGCGAGGCGCTCACCGACGAGCGTGCCGAGCCTGCCGAGATGCCCCCGGCGCGCACGCTGCACGTTGTGCCGGACCTGGAGCCGGACACCGACATCCCCGACCCCGTGCCGCCCGCCGAGGCGCCGCCGGTCGCCGAGGCGATCGAGACGCCGCCGCAGGCCACGGGTGACGGACACCCGGACGCCAACATCACCGCGCCGCCCGCCCCGGCCGCCCGACGCAAGCCGCGCTCCTGGCCGGTCTGGGTCCTGGCTCTGCCCGCGTTCGTGGCCATCTGGTCCGGGTGGGTCGGCCTCGGCGAGCTGACCGGGTTCGGCGTCATCCACCCGCTGCCCGGCATCGCCGACGGGTTCAGCATCAACACCGCCATCACGCTCCCGATCGGCGTGGAGGCGTACGCCGCGTACGCCCTCGCCGTGTGGCTGTCCGACGCCTACGGCCCGGCAGTGCGCCGGTTCGCCCGCTGGTCCGCGATCGGCTCCCTGGTGTTCGGCTGCGCCGGTCAGGTCGCGTACCACCTGCTCAGCGCCGCCGGGGTCACCTCCGCGCCCTGGTGGATCACCACGGCGGTTGCCTGCCTGCCCGTCGCCGTGCTCGGCATGGGTGCCGCGCTCGCCCACCTGATCCACGCCAACCGCGACTAGCTCCGCCCGGTGCGCGGCCTCCGTGGCCTATGAACCCTCGGCCGCGCACCGGTCCCCATCCATCCATCAGGAGTCAGGAGATCTCCAGCATGACGAGCAACGAACCGGACCGCGAGCACCCGAACGGGTTCGACTGGTCCAAGTACGAGTCCGAGGTGGCCGACGTCGCCGACGTGGTCGACCTCGGGGCCGCTCGCGCCCGCCGCGACGGCACTGGCGCCGAGAGCCACTTCGACATCCCGCTCGACGAGGAGCCGGAGCGCGGTGGCGTGCTGGTCGACGCGCCGCCGGCCGATGCGAAGGGCCGCCGCCCGATCATCCCGACGCGGTTGCTGGGCTGGCAGAACTTCAAGGCGACCGTCCGCGACATCGCGGAGGACGCGTTGCACCGCGCCGGGTACCACGCCGTGCGGGCGCCCTGGTACGCGATGCAGGCCGGGTTCTGGGCCACCGTTGGCCTGTTCAAGCTGGTCGGTCGCCAGTTGCGGTGGTGGTGGCTGTCAGAGCAGTACGGACTCCGGCAGGCCGCGGCTGACGCGAACGACCCGGCGACCTGGTACAAGCTGCACCGCGAGGTCAAGGCCACCCGCGCGTGGCGCGGCATCGTCCTGGCCGCCGAGGTCGCCGCGGTCGCGATCGGCGGGCCGGTCGCATACGCCATGGCCCCGTGGTGGGTGACCGGGCTGGCCGCCGCCGGTGTCGTGTGCGGGCTGGCGCGGGTCGGCCGCCCGCAGGACAAGCCGATCCTGCGCCCGGCCGTGGTCGCCGGACGGTACCGGCGGGTCAACCCCGACATCATCCTGCGCGCCTACTACGCCGCCGGGCTGGGCCACCCGGACAAGCCCAACCAGCAGATCGGGTTCGGTTCCACGATGTCCCGCGACACGACCGGCTCCGGCTCCCAGGTGGTCATCGACCTGCCGTACGGCAAGACGTGGGAGCACGTCCTCAACGCCAAGGGCGCCATCGCGTCCGGGCTGGACGTCAGCGTCAACCAGGTGTTCCTCACCCGCGACCCCAGCTCACACCGGCGGCACGTGCTGTTCGTTGCCGACCGCGACCCCCTCGCCATCCCGGCCGGGAAGACGCCCTTGTTGGACGGCAAGGTCCGCGACATCTGGACCGAAGCGCCGTTCGGCCTAGACGAGCGTGGTCGGAAGGTGGGTCTGCTGCTGATGTGGGTGTCGGTGCTGGTCGGCGCGCAGCCCCGCAAAGGCAAGACCTTCGCGACCCGCCTCCTCGCCCTGTTCGCGGCGCTCGACCCGTACGTGCGGCTAATCATCGTGGACGGCAAGATGTCGCCGGACTGGGACAAGTTCCGCCTCGTTGCGCACCGCATGGTGTTCGGTCCCGTGCCCAACAGCCGCGACAACGACCCGGTCGAGCACCTCCTGGAGGTGCTCCGCGAGGTCAAGGCGCACATCCTGGAGGTCAACGACTTCCTGTCCACGCTGTCCACCGCGGAGTGCCCGGAAGGAAAGATCACCCGGGAGCTGTCGCGGAAGTACCCGCAGCTCGCGGTGTGGATGCTCGTGATGGAGGAGTTCCAGGTCTACTACGAGCTGGACAGCCAGGAGCAGAACAAGGAGATCGCCGCGCTCCTGTCCTACATCATGGCCGTCGGTCCCTCGGCGGGTGTGATCCTGCTGTCCAGCAGTCAGAAGCCGTCCGGCGTCGGAGCTGGTGACGTCGGCCGGTTGTTCAACCGGTACCGCGACAACCACGCCGTGCGGTTCGCCCTCAAGTGCGGCAACCGGATCGTCTCCGAGGCGATCCTTGGCGGTGAGGCGTACTCCGAGGGCTACGACGCCTCCGCGCTGCCGAACGGGCCGCAGTACCGGGGCGTCGGCTACATGTACGGCGCCGGCGACGACACGCCGACCGTCCGGACGTACCTCGCCGACCACAGCGACGCGGAGAAGATCCTCACCGCCGCGCGCAAGCACCGGCAGGCCGCCGGCACGCTGTCCGGCGCCGCGATCGGCGAGACCATCACCCGCGACCTGCGAGACACCCTCGCCGACGTCCGTAGCGTGTTCCTCGCCGGAGAGAAGGGCCTGCACTGGGCGACCATCGCCGCCCGCCTCGCCGACGCGCTGCCGGAGCACTACGCCGACATCACTCCGGACGCGATCTCCGCACAGCTCCGCGATCGTGTACCGAGCGTGAACGTCAAGGTCCGCGGCGAGGTCCTCAAGGGCGCCCGCGTGTCCGATGTGGACACCGCGATCGACCGCCGCAAGAGCGCCTGAACGGTAGCGGCGGCGCCGCTACCCGGTAGCGCCGCCGCTACCCACCCCGCTACCAACCTGGCCTGCCGCTACCCGTCGAGGTAGCGGGTAGCGCCAGCAGTCCTCTGCACCCAAAAACAGCCTCTGGAGGCCGTTCCGTGCACACCCTCGCCGCTACCGCTACCAGCAACGCCGCCGCAAGCGGCCTGCTGATCCTCCTCCTGACCATCGTGACGCTTGGTTACCTCGCCGCGTGCTGGCTCTGGCCGTTCGTCGCTTGCCGCCGCTGCTCCGGCACCGGCAAGCGCCGCGCCCTGATCGGTCGTGCGTTCGGCATCTGCCACAGATGCGACGGCACCGGCCGTCAGCTGCGCCCCGGCCGCCGCGCCATCAACTACCTCCGCACCGTCCGCGCCAACGACCGCAACCGCACCGGTGGCACCCGATGAGCCGCCTCGCCCGGCGCGGACGCAGCGGCCTCGCCGCCGTGGGGCACCCCGACTGGTGCGCCGGAGGACACCGCTGCAACCTCGGCGAGCACCGCGCCGACCCCCTTGTGGTCAGCGTCCCCGGCCTCGGCCGCGCGCTGCTCACCCGCGTCCGCGCCGCCGACGGCCGGGAGCACGCGGAAGTGACCCTCACGGTCGCGCTCGCCGCCGCTGAGCCGTACGCGCGCCGCCAGCTGCTCGACCTGACCACCGACCTGACGCGCGTGCTGGAGCGGGCGACCCGCGCCAGCGTCCAACCCAAGGGAGGCAACCGCAATGGCTGACTCACAAGTGTTGCTGCGCAACGCGATCGACTACATCGGACGCGGCTGGCCAGTGTTCCTGCTCGGCCGCAGCAAGCGCCCCATCGCCAACTGCGACGGCTGCCGGACCGCCGGGCCGGACCACGACCGCGACGCCTGCCCCTGCATGTTCTGCCACGGCCTGTACGCCGCGACGCTCGACCCGCAGCGCGTCACCGCGATGGTCGCCGCGCAGCCTGACGGGCTGCTGGCGGTCCGTACCGGCGGGGTGGCTGGTCTGGTCGTGGTCGACATCGACCCGGGCCACGGCGGCGCCGTCGACCCGGCGCTTATGCCGGAAACGGCCTGTGTGGTCACGGGAAGCGGCGGGTGGCACCTGTACTACCGCCACCCGGGAACGGCCGTCCTGAACAGTCAGGGACGGCTTGGCGAGGGCATCGACGTGCGGGGTGACGGCGGGTACGTCGTGGCGCCGCCATCGATCCACCCGCGCACCGGCCGCCCGTACCGGTGGATCGGCGACCGACCTGTGGTTGAGATGCCCCCGCCCCTCATCACGGCCTGCCGACCCACGCCGGCCGCCGAGGCGTCGGCGAGCACGACCAGGGCGCCGAGCTCGACGCCGGGCGGGGGCATCTCATCACCCGACGCGCTGCTGCGCTCCCTGCTCGACGCCATCCGCCGTGCGCCGAAGGGCCGCCGCCGAGCGACGCTCTACGGCTCCGCCCGGGGCGTCGCCCGGATGGTCGCGGCCAACGCCATCAGCCCCCGCGACGCGCTGAACGCCTTGTACGACGCCGGAATCGGTGCAGGACAGACCGACCGCGAGACCCGCGCCGCCATCACCGGCGGCTTCCGAGACGAGGGGGTAGCGGCATGACTGCCCCGACGTCGGGTGCACCGCTCACCGTGCTGGAGCTGTTCGCCGGGATCGGCGGGCTGTCCCTCGGCCTGCAACGCGCCGGGATGCGCATCGTCGGCCACGTTGAGATCAACCCGTTCTGCCGCGCTGTCCTGCACAAGCACTGGCCGGAGGTGCCCTCCCATGACGACGTCCGTACAGCCATCGCCTGGTGGCGCTCCCAACCCCGCCCGCAGGTCGACATCGTCGCCGGCGGCTACCCCTGCCAAGGCGAATCCCTGCTCGGCGAGCGACGCGGCGCCGACGACCCGCGCTGGCTCTGGCCCGCCATGGCCGACGTCATCGCCGACCTGCGACCCCGCTACGTCATCGGCGAGAACGTCCTCGGCCACCGCACCCGCGGCCTCGGCACCGTCCTCGCCGACCTCCGGCGGATGCGGTACACCGCCCGCGCCGGCGTTGTCGGAGCTTGCGCGGTGGGTGCCCCACACACACGAACCCGGCTGTTCGTGCTGGCCCACGCCCAAGAACGCGGACGCCCGCCGCGGTGCCTTGAAGCCCGAGACGATCGCCCGCAAACGGGAGCACCGCAAGAACGGCCTCAACCTTCCCGACGTCATCGGTGGCCGGCCGAACCCCGCGTGGGTCGAGTGGCTGATGGGGTTCCCGCCCGGGTGGACCGACTTGCAGCCCTCGGCAACGCCGTCGTCCCC